>JBIITV010000007.1:0-60805 GCA_044340325.1 Lysobacteraceae bacterium | reverse complement strand
TTTTTCTGGTCAAGATCTGGGCGCAATGGAATGCACAGATGGGCGAGAGAGCCGCAAATCGAGTTGCCGTGATGGCCTGAGCTATTTTGCAGGGCCGACCAGATAGTCGCCCGTGCGAATCGGCAGACAGCGCACTAGCGAGCCCGATGTCGGCAACAAGGGTTGCGTCAGTATGGTCGGATCACGTTTGGCGTCATCGATGCGCTGCTGTGCGCTGGTATGGTCGGAGTCCTCCAGCCGTATCGACATCCCGGCGCGGATCGGGTTCAGATCGACGTAGGTCATCGCGGCAAGTATGGCGCGCGTATCGCACAGGAGCTGACACTTGTAACGACCCTCCCAGAATCGCCCTCTGCAGCGATCCTCGGCATTCGCGCGCCTGGCGATCGGTTCGGCCAAACAGCGCATCAACCACGACAGATCGCCCAGCCGCCGGCGCAGCTCGGCCAAATACGGCAAATCTTGCAGAATGCGTTGCCGCTTGTGCTCGCGGGCATGAGGACTGTCGTTTCGAGGCGGAAACAGCCTCAGCCAGCGCTCGACGACAGTTTCGTCGTTCCAAGTGCGGACATGCGTCGGATCCATATGCACCACGATGTGCAAGTGGTTACTCATTACCGCATAGGCGAGCACATCGGCTGCGAAGCAGGAGGCGACGAGGGCAATTCGGGCCTGCACCCAGTGTCTTCGGTGTTCGAACGACTGACCGGTGTAATCGTCGATGCCGCACAAGAACGCACGCCGTACGCAGCGCTGCACGCAGTGGAAGGTGCTTGCGGTCTCCGACGGGACGAGCTGGGATCGCGGCTGGGCCATGGCTCGCATCGTAGAGCGGCGGCAAGGGAGCCGCTGTCGGGAAACAGCGCAGATGGCTGTAGGGGATTTCTGGTTTGTGGGTGTCCTTTGTTCCCTTCTTTGTTCCCTTGTTCTCCCCGCTGGCGACCTTGCATGCGTTCAACGGCTGGGCCGACAAATTCCTGGTGACGCCGTCGCGCGGACTCGACCACGCCTATGTCAGCGCGAATGGCAAAGCCGGCAAGTTCGCGTGGGTCGCGGCGTACCACGACTATCGTGCCGACAACGCCAGCGCAGTCCTCGATCACTACGGCCGCGAACTCGATCTCTCGCTGTCGCGGCCGCTGTGGAAGGATTGGGCGGGGATGGTGAAAGTTGCTGATTACCACGCCGATGGCTTCGCGCGGGATACGCGGAAGGTTTGGGTGCAGGTGGAGTACTAAGGAGTAGCCGCCCCTTGCGGTTTAGCATGGTAGCAGCGTAGGGTGGCTGCTTTCGTAAGCTGCCGAACTGGTGTTATCGATGTTGTCGCCCGATAGTCATCCCAAGTCGCAGCGGCTCAATATTGGCCCATGGCGTATTGACCTTAGACGTGAAACTGTCGAGGCCCACGATGGCCCAACGGGGCTGACGCCGCGAGTCGAGAGTCTGCTTTTACTGCTTTGTCGCTCAGCCAATACACTGGTGACTCACGAACAGATTTTTGAGGAAGTATGGGCTGGTCGCGTGGTTGAAGACGCAGCGATCAGCAACTGCGTTTGGCTGATTCGCAAAGGGCTGGGCGACACCCGTAAGGAAATTTTGCAAACACGGGCCAAGCGCGGCTATGTGATGGTGGTGCCTGCAGAAGCATGGATTGACGATACGGTTGGCGATGAGCATGCCGCCAGTAGTGAACATGCCGTGCAGCCCGGGCATGCACTATCGCGCTCGCAGCGATACTCAAGGCACTTGAGGTTCGCGGTACTGGTTGTTGTGTTGGCGCTGTGTGCCGGGCTTGCATGGCGATGGAATCGAACTACGGCCACTGTGCCTGCCATCGCGCTTACGCCCGATGCTGAAATGAGCGTTGCGGTGATCGTGCCAGACGCACTGGAATGGCTTCGTACTGCAGTATTGCGTACTGCGGTTGAAGCGGCGTATTCGCGCAGCAGCGATGTGGTGGTATTTCAAGAAGCGCAGCGACGAAACCCATTCGCAGGCGCCCACTTGCAGGTGCGTGTGGTGCCTGCAGGTAAAGGCAATATCGACGCCGATGTGTCGTTATCCAAAGCAAAGGTCGCTATACGTGAGCGCTATCGCGGCCCGGCGGACGGCTTAAGTCTCACCGTCAAAAGACTGTTGGACCGCAGCTTTGGCGAGCCGCCTTCACCTGCCCATCAGCAGCCTATCGATGCCTTGGTGTCTGGGCGCGTTGCCGAGCTGAGTTTCGACAACCTCGGTGCGCTTGCGCAGTATCGTCGTGCACTCGCGCGCGATCCACAATCGGTACAAGCCAAGCTTGCGACAGCGCGCGTACTGCATGCGCAAGGTCGTGGGCGAAAAGCGCTTGCATTGCTGCTCACGCTGGGCAGTGATGCATCGCTCACTTCGATGCAGCAATGCGATATGAATATGCTGCTGTTGGCGCTTGATGCAGAACGATTGCGGCAGCCGTTATGCCCGCTGGCTATCGCACAGACCAAGTTCGAAGCACTGGCGCTGCGTGATAGCCTTCGTCAGATTGATCGCGATAACAACCCGTCCAAGGGTGCACAACAGTGGCTTGGCGAGGAAATGATCGCGATCACCGCCCTGACACAATTGCGCGAATGGCCACAGGCCGAAGCGCGGGTCGCGCGCATGCAGCGGGTTGCGGATGAGGCTGGCTGGGCACATGCCCGGATCGAAATCGGTACCCAACTTGCGCTGATCGCTATTAACCGTGGCCGTCCGCAGGATGGCGCCCGTCTGCGCATGCAAAGTGCCGATGCCATGCAGGCGCTGGGCGACTCTGGTTTTGCGGACACCCAAAGGATTTACGCACTTTTCATTACGCCAGTGGTGCCAGGACCGCTGGTGTCCGAGCGCAGACAGTTTCTGCGCCACATCATTGATGAAGCGCGGCGGGTCGGCAATCTGTCCACGGAAGTCGGTGGGCTGCAGCTGTTGGCACGTCTCGACCGCGACAATGTGCCGCTGTGGAGCGCCAGCATGGATCGGGTGCAAAGACTGATTGCCTCCGAGTACACCCAAGGCAATGTTGAGCAGCAGATGATGCTGGACGAATACCGCATCCAAAGCCGTTACCGCTATGTGCTTGCGGCAATCTCGGCATTGGAGAAAACGCCGACCAAGGCCGCGTATGCAGATACCTGGAATCAGACGCTGAAGATCCGCGCATTATTCGCCAGCGACGAGATTCAGCATGCTGTGGCGGCAGTCGATGCGATCGACAAGAAGAATTTCGACATCGACGATACCGGCGATGAATGTCTGATCAGCTGGTTGTTCGTCGAAGCGAATCGCAATGACCGTGCGCGCGAATCGCTCAAACGTTGCCAAGCCTCTGAATACGACCGCACATCTCAGGCGTCGCGCGGCGATCACGGTATTTTCGCACTGGCCAGGCTGTATCAACTCAATGGTGAAGCCGAGCGCGCATGGCCGGTGGTTCGGCCGCGCATCGATGCACTGTTGAAGATGCCCGAGTTGACCGGACACGAGGCCGTGTCGCTCGCATTTCTAGCGCGGCACGCCACCAGCATGCCCGGCGCCGACCTTCATCGCCTGAATCAGGCCCTGGAGATCACCACCACCATGGCTGCACGCGACGGCGCCGGCCCACGGCTGCGTCTGGGCACGCATCTACTGCGCTGGCGGCTATGCGTCGCCGCCACACGCACCGACTGCGGCCCGACCCTGCCCGAGTGGGCGCAGGAAGAATTGCTGGAGCTGCGGCTTGCCCGCGAGGCCGTGACGGCAGCCCGGTAAGGCAACACCGTATACGGCAGAGGCCCAGCACGCGCTCTGCAGAGGGCTGCGTGGATGGGGCAGCCCTAGCCGCGGGCCAACAGGGTACGTCCAAGCGCACCGGTGCTGGCACACAGACCACACAGGCGCTGGCTCTTCGCAGGCACCACACAGGCGGTGAGGGCCGAGGCCACATCCTATCCTTAGAAGGTCACTATCGGAATTGTTGCAAGGATTTGTTGGCCGTGAAGCGCCGGCCAACCAGAGCGGCTTCAGCCCGCTGCCCGTGAGTCTCAAGGGCACACGAATCACCCTTCTCCAGCGACATAGGCCGACGACACAGGGCCTGTTTTCGATGCGATCGAGTGCATTGAAGCGCGTTTTACCGGAGGCGGCGCTTGGCGCGCGGCTTGGTTACGGGTCGCTGAGGCGTCGAGAAAATCTGCTTTAAGCCATTGTTTTTAAAAGGTAAGAACTTTTTGGGGAGTTTTTGAGAGGCTTTCAAGAGGGGTGAGCAGGCACAGTGGTGGCATCAATGTATGGCGGCTTCAGAAAGTAGCTGCGTTACGGCGGTGGTGTTAACAGCCTCCACTCACTAACTGTCTAAATGAGGAGCCAATGAGCCATATGGATGACAACAGACAAGTCCAAGCGGACACTGAGAATAAGGAGCGCACAAACAAAACGACTGTTGACAGGTTGACGGTCCCAGATATCAATCTACGTTTTGCTATGGATGAGCGTGGCAATTTAACTGTCAGCTTGCCCCTTTCGCCCGGGCCTAATGGACAAACCAGCAACGTTCCTTTCTATGAAGCCACCAGAAGTGAGCAAATCAGTTTGCTGAATAGTGCGCAAGCGCATTTGCTAGGTGCCATTAGTACACAAGGAAGCGGTCTTCAAATTCGCAGCATGTCTACGGAAGCAAATGGTAGTTTTACTTTACAAATTGGCAATGTGCTCAACGTCAGCGGTAGCGCACGTGGAAGCGCAGAAATTACTAACAACCGGTCAGTTCAGACGATCATTGAATCCACGGAACGTAGTTTCGATCAGCATAGGGAGAGTATTTACAGAGCTCGAGCCCAAGATTGGTCAGCGAATGGCGCAAGAGTACCCCACCCCACGGACGCTAACGCTGAGTTCAAAGTGACTGCGCAGGCGGCTCGTGACTACGTCCAAAGGGGTTTGAATTTCGGCCCAAGAGCCGACGAGGGAAAAACGCCGGATGATCCCAAACAAAAAGAGACATATCCACCCTCCACCCAAGATCAACTCAAACCCACTTCCACTGCACAGCCAACGCCCATCACATTAGAGCGCGCCAGCATCGCGTCGGAGCAGCAAACCAGCAGCGCCACGACCAGTCAATCTGTCGCGCTCGCACCCGGTAACGATCAGCTTAATCGCCAGTTCGAGCAGGCGCTTAAGGGTGCCAACGGTGATCGCGATGCCGCTGCGATTGCGGTTGCGACTATCAGCAATATGCAGGGCTACAAGCCTAATGAGGACATCAGCATCATTCAGGGCAGTAGGGGCCTGATCGTGTCGCAGGGCGCAGGCGATGCGAGTCTGAATGCGCTGGTGCCACCCGCCAAGCCCGGCGATTTCGAGAGAGTCGCAACCCAGTTTGCACAGACACCGCAGACCCAACAGGTTGCGATTCAGCCAGAGCAGCAGGAACGCAGGATGCAGATGTAAGCACAGTCGCATCGGCGTCACCGCCATTTGCATCACCTATCCGATCCGAAGCCGACGGCAATAGCGCGAATAGCAACCCTCAAGGAGCAGCGCCCGATCCTGCAGAGATTTTCCGGTCTGGAACTGGCGACTTGCGGGGTTGGCCCTCGCTTCATCCGATATGAGCGAACCGAGTGTCCCTGGCATGAACCTCATGCAGCGCACGTACCTGCTGGGGCACAATGCGGCGTCTTGAATAGAGATGGACGCATCATGGATTTAGAAGCCCTTCTGAGTACGGCTTTGCGCGAGGCAGGTTACGGGCCGGACGCCATAGGCTCGGCGATGCCAAGGATCCTGCGCATTCTGGAGGCTGAGGACGTGCGTATCGAGATGGGTCGCAGCCTGTCGCGCAAGGAGCGCGAGTACGTGCGCCTTCAGCTCGAACTGGGGCTTGGCGTGTCGGAAGTTGTCGCAGGTTTGAAGAAGTGAGCGACAGCGATGTGAATCATGGCGTCAGGTCCGCTTGTCGCCGCACACAACAACAGGCAAAAGCAAACGGTGCGCCAAGGCAGCCCCCTATCGACGGGTCGCCATCGCTTACCGACTTGGAGACGTGACCGCCAAACCCGCCCCCTGCCTTTCGACCTATGTGCTTAGGTGTTGTAGTTAACTACACTACCTGTGCAGCTGGAGTTGAAGATTCGTCACCGACGGGTCGCCGGGGCGGGAGATGGGTGATGTCGCAGTGCGCGCTTTCATTGAAATCAGTGGGTTATCGCTATTCCGGCGGGCATCAGGCGGTTGCGGGCATGACCCTGGACCTCGGCCCGGGGATACTGGGTCTGCTCGGCCCCAACGGCGCCGGCAAGTCCACACTGATGCGCATGCTGGCGACGATGACCAAACCGACCAGCGGCCAGGTCAGCTGGAATGGCCAGAACATCGCAGCCAAGCCGAACGCACTGCGCCACACTCTCGGCTATCTGCCGCAGGATTTCGGCGTGTACCCGGCGCTGAGCGCGCGCGAATTCCTTGGCTTTCTGGCAGCGGTGAAAGGATTGTCCGGGGCGAAGGCGCGGGAACGCATCGACAGCTGTCTGTCGATGGTGGGGTTGAGCGACGCCGCCGACCGTCGCCTTGGTGAGTTCTCCGGCGGCATGCGTCAGCGGGTCGGGATCGCGCAGGCGCTGCTCAACGATCCGTCGCTGCTGATCGTGGACGAGCCCACGGTCGGTCTGGATCCGGAAGAACGCATGCGCTTTCGCAATCTGCTGACCGATCTGGCGGGCGAACGATTGGTGATCCTGTCCACCCACATCGTTTCCGACGTGGAAGCCAGCGCGACCTCGCTCGCAGTAATGGCCGCAGGCGAACTGCGTTTCCACGGCACACCCGAGCAGTTGATCGCGCAGGCGCAGGGCCACGTCTGGGAATGGACGATCGCGTCGGAGCAATTGGCCGAGGTGCGCAAGGCTTTCGTGATCTGCGGTTCGCTGCGCCGTCCCGAAGGTATCCGCGTGCGCGTGATCGCCAGCGAACGCCCGCATGCCGACGCGCAGCCGGCGATGCCCGAACTGGAAGATGCCTATACCTGGCTGACCGGGCGCGCCGCCGACGATGCGACCGTCACCAACATGCAGACACACTGACATGGGCGCGCTGCAACGCTTCTTCGCGATCCTGCAGGCCGATGTGCGCGAACGCATGCGCACGCTGCGATTCTGGGTGGTGCTGGGTCTGATGGCGTTCGCCACGTGGTGGTGTTTTCCGCCACAGGACGCGGGCTACACCACGCTGTCTTTGATCGACGGTTCGCGCGGCCGTTATTCCAGCGCCTGGGCCGGGATCGCGCTGGCGCTGATCTACAGCACGCTGCTGAATCTCGTCGGCTTCTATCTGGTGCGCGGCACGCTGACCCGCGACATCGAAACCCGCGTCTGGCAGCTGCTGGTGACCACGCCGATGACCCGCGGCGGCTATCTGCTGGCGAAATGGGCCAGCCATATGGCGGTATTCGGCATGATCGCGCTGGTCGGGATTGCGGTGGTGCTGGCCGCGCAGTGGATCCGCGCCGAAGACCGGCATATCGATCTGATCGAACTGCTCAAGCCGCTGCTGCTGCTCAGCCTGCCCAGCCTCGCGCTGACCGCGATGTTCGCGATCTGGTTCGATCTGGTGCCGTGGCTGCGCCGCACGGCGGGCAATGTGCTGTATTTCATTCTGTGGTCGGTGATGCTGGCACTGTCGGTCGCGCCGTACGAAGGCCAGAAACACGCCGATCCGCAGGGATGGACCAGCGACCCCAGCGGGATGATGGTGGCCGCGCGCGAGTTCAGCCGCGTGCGCGAAGCGCAGACCGGTACGCCGCTGGAATTCGGCTTCAATCTCGGCAGCACGCCCCAAGAGACGCCTGTCGCACCCTTCGAATGGACCGCATGGAAGCCCGGCGCAAAAGCCGTGGTCAGCCGCGCGCTGTGGCTGCTGCTGGCCCTGGCGCTCACGCTGGCGGCGGCGCCGCTGCTGGACTGGGCGGCCTCGCGCGGCTTGTCGAAAGCGACAACACGGTCCGGCGCAGGCCGATCGATGAAGTGGTTGAATCGCGTGCTCGATCCGTTCGCGCGCGGGCCGCTGGGCATCCTCACTGTCGCCGAGCTGAAACTCGCGCTGCGCCAGCGCGCAGTCTGGTGGTGGCTGGCGGCGCTGGTGGTGCTGGGCGTGCAGACCTTTGCGCCGCTGGAGGGCATGCGCATCGCCCTGTTGTTCGCATGGCTGCTGCCGCTGGATGTCTTGGCGCGCAGCGTACTGCGCGAACGCGATCACGGCACCGGCGCGCTGGTGTTCACCGCACCGGACATCCTGACGCGGCTCCTCGCGACGCGGTTCCTGGTCGGATTCACGATGCTGTTCGCCTTGAGCCTGCCCACCTTCGTGCGGTTGCTGACAAGCGACCCGCTGGCGGCGCTGGCGACGCTGACCGCGATCGTCTCGATCGCATGCTGGGGCCTGTGTCTGGGTGCGCTGTGCTGCAATGCGCGGCCTTTCGAACTGCTGATGGTGGGCACGGTGTATGCCTGCCTGAATGGCGCGACGGTGTTCGACGCGGCTGGACACCCGCTTTCGACGCTGATCCTGCACGCCAGCGCGCTGTTGCCGGCGGTGTTGATACTGATCTGGGCGTGGCCGCAGTTGGCACGGCGGTAATGGTACGGCGGATGCGTCGGCGCGCCGCACGGCGATCGGCATGCGGCGCAGTGCATTCTGCCGCCAGAAAACTGCGGACTTGATCTCGATCATGCGCCAAGCCGCTCGCTGCACATAAGATCCCTCTGACAGAAAAGGCGCGACACGTCGGCTGTCGTCTTCCTTCATGCGCGCGCTTTGCGTATTGCATAACGCCATGCGGTCGCTTCGCGTCCGGACTTCGAGGCGCTGCAGGCGCGGACTCTGCCCGTTTTTTCCTTTGCGCACTGAACTTCAGGCGCCGCGGCATCGCCCCCCATGCCGCATGATCCAAGGAGAAATACCATGGCCATTGCGGATATCACGAGCCAGCAACAGCTGCTGGAACAGCTGAAGGAAAAAGGGTTTTCGCTCGATCAAAATATTCAGACGTTGATCGAGAAACTGTCGGCTGGACTGGATGTCAGTCCGGAAGGATTGAAAGCACTTGGCAATGTCGACACTGCGAAATCGGATCTGTCCGCAGCGGTCGCCCAGGACATCGAATTCACCGTCAACGAATGGGGCCTTGTCCTGATCATCCGCGAGCCGGCGGTCAAGTATCTGCAGGGCGGCGGCACTATTACCGCAGCGACTTTGGCTGAAATCGCGGCCGCCGCCGGGATTGTGATTCCGGTGGCGGGTGTGGCCATCGGCGCAGTCTGCGGCATCTTCGCATTCGTGATCTCCGCCTATCTCGGCATCGTCACGATGGTCGATGAGGGCAAGGGCGTCTATCTCACCGAGTCGTGGGGGCAGATCGTTGCCGCCATCCTGTTCCCCTATCTGGCCGGCACGATTCTTCTGCCGGTGGTGGGTCCGATCAAGTAACGGCCAACGGGCGGGACAGGCTGAACAGTGGCGGATCAAGCAGCCCGGCTCTCGCTGGCAGCGAGAACCGGGCTGCGGCGCTGCGGCTGGTCTGGGCGCGGCCGCGCTTTGCACGATGGTGAACGCTGCGGCTGCGGGCGGGATACGTCGGGAGTACACTTCTGGCCATGCGCATTCGCCCGCTCCTGCTGCACGCCCTGCTCAGCCTCGCCCTGGTGGCGAACGGCATCGGCGGTGCGATGGCGTCGGCGCATGCGGCTTGTGCGCATGACACCGTGGCGGCTGCAGCGCCCGCTGCAGAATCGCCCTGTCACGAAGGCATGGGCGCAGACGCATCGAACATGCATAACGGCATGCAGCACGACAGCATGCAACACGACAGCGCGCCCCAGAGCAACATGCCACAGCAGCCATCCGATTCCGATCAAGAAAGCTGCGATGACTGTTCCGCACACTGCACATGCGCGTGCATCGCGCATGGTATGGCTGCGCTGATGCCGCCGATCCTGCTGTTGCCGGCATCCACAGGCATCGCCTATGCGCCCGCGCCATCGTATGTGCATGTGGCGCCCGCACTACCACATCCGGTTCGACCTCCCATCGGCTAGGCGATCATTCGCGCCCCACGGGCGCCGTCGCCGCGCGCATGGCGCGCATCTACCGTCATTGAACCGACCTCATCGCGCATCCGGCGCATGACGGTCGTGGAGCGTTCCGATGTCCTTCTCTTCTTCAAACGGCGTCTCGCGCCGTCGTTTCGTGCAGGGGCTCGCCGTCGGCGGCGTGGCCACTGCGTTCGGCTGGCCGCGATCGGGATTCGCCTCACCTGCGCCGGTGCTGACCGGCACCGATTTCGATCTCGTCATCGACGAACTGCCGGTCAATTTCACCGGCCGTGCCCGCATCGGCGTCGCAGTCAACGGCTCGGTGCCGGCGCCGACGCTGCGTCTTCGCGAAGGCACTGCGGTCGAGCTGCGCGTACGCAATGCGCTGTCTCCGAAATCGATCCACGGCGGGCAGACGTCCATCCATTGGCACGGCATTCTGCTGCCGGCGAACATGGACGGCGTGCCGGGCATGAGTTTCGACGGCATCGGCCCTGGCGAAACATATCGCTACCGTTTCAATCTTCACCAGTCCGGCACCTACTGGTATCACAGCCATTCCGGTTTCCAGGAACAGGCCGGCCTGTATGGCGCGCTCATCATCGACGCCGCCGAGCCGGAGCCCTTCGACTATCAGCGCGATCATGTGGTGCTGCTCAGCGACTGGACCGATCTGGCGCCGACCGATCTGTACGCGCGGCTGAAGAAAATGCCCGGCCACGACAACTACGGGAAACGCACCGTCGGCGATTTCCTGCGCGATGCGAAACGCGACGGCCTCGGCGCGACCATCGAAGACCGCAAGCTCTGGGGCGAAATGCGGATGACGCCGACCGATCTGTCCGACGTCAATGCGCACACCTACACCTACCTGATCAACGGCACCACGTCGCTGGGCAACTGGACCGGGCTGTTCGCGCGCGGCGACAAAGTGCGGCTGCGCTTCATCAACGGCTCGGCGATGACCCATTTCGACGTGCGCATTCCCGGGCTTGCGATGACTGTGGTCGCGGTGGACGGGCAGAACGTGCATCCGGTGACGATCGAGGAGTTCCGCATCGCCGCAGCGGAAACTTTCGACGTGATCGTGACACCGAGCGGAGGGGATGCGTTCACGATCTTCGCCCAGGACATGGGTCGCACCGGCTACGTCAGCGGTACGCTTGCGGTACGCGAAGGTTTACGTGCGCCGGTGCCGACCGTCGATGCACGGCCGATCCTGAGCATGGCCGATATGGGCCATGGCGGAATGGGCGGCATGGATCATGGCGGCATGGACCACAGCGGCCACGAAATGTCTTCCATGAAAGGCATGGAAGGCGGCTGCGGCGCGAACATGCACGGCTCCATGCAGCACCCAATGACAGACGGCATGCAGTCGCACCCCGCCAGCGAAACCGGCAACCCGCTGGTCGACATGCAGACGATGATGCCGACGCCGAAACTCGACGATCCCGGCATCGGCCTGCGCGGCAACGGCCGCAAGACGCTGAGCTATTCGATGCTGCGCAGTCTGTTCGACGATCCCGACGGCCGCGATCCCGGTCGCGATGTCGAACTGCACCTTACCGGTCATATGGAACGCTTCGCGTGGTCGTTCGATGGCGAACCGTTCGCCCGCGCCGAACCTCTGCGCATGAACTACGGCGAGCGCCTGCGGATCGTGCTGGTCAACGACACGATGATGACCCATCCGATCCATCTGCACGGGATGTGGAGCGATCTGGAAAACGAGCAAGGCGAGTTCATGGTGCGAAAACACACCGTCGACATGCCGCCGGGCACGAAACGCGCGTACCGCGTGCGCGCCGATGCACTGGGCCACTGGGCCTATCACTGCCATCTGCTGTATCACATGGAAGCGGGGATGATGCGCGAAGTGCGGGTGGAGGCATGAACGCCATGTCGCTTCACCTCCGCAGCGCCGCGATCGCGGTATCGCTCGCGTTCGCGCTCGCCTCCATCACGGCGCGCGCGCAGACGCACGCACACGACCGCCATATCGTCGAGCCGACGACGGTCGAAAAAGACAGCGAAGACCACTCGACGATGGACCAGAATGCGATGGATCACGACGGAATGGGTCGCAACGCAATGGATCGCAGCGCGATGGACCATTCGCAGCACGGATCCGCTGCGCCGCAGGAACCGCGCACGCCCATCCCGCCGATCACCGATGCCGACCGCGAGGCTGCGAAGCCGCCGGCGCACGGCGACCACCATGGCAGCGGCGTGTTCTCGTATCTGCTGTTCGATCGACTCGAAGTGTGGGACGCGGATCCCGGCACCGGCCAAGCCTGGGAAGCGCAGGGCTGGATCGGCAGCGATATGCACAGGCTCTGGCTGCGCAGCGAAGGCGAACGCAAGCGTGGCCATACCGAAAGCGCCGATATCGAAGTGCTGTACGGCCATCCCGTTTCGCGCTGGTGGGATCTCGTCGCCGGCCTGCGTCACGACATCGCGCCCGGCCGCGATCGGAACTTCGCCGCGATCGGTGTGACCGGCATGGCGCCTTACAAGTTCGAAGTCGAAGCCACCGCCTACCTCGGCACGTCCGGTCAGACCGCAGCACGAGTCGAAGCGGAGTACGAGCTGCTGCTGACCAATCGACTGATTCTGCAGCCCAAGGTCGAAGCCGAATGGCACGGCAAGAACGATGCCTCACGCGGCATCGGTCCGGGACTCGGCAAGGTCGAAACCGGTCTGCGTCTGCGCTACGAATTCACGCGCAAGTTCGCGCCTTACGTCGGCCTGGTCCACGAGCGCAGCTTCGGCGGCACTGCCGATGTCGCGCGCGATGAAGGCGAAGCGACGCGCGATACGCGCGTGGTGGCCGGCGTCCGGATCTGGTTCTGAGCATCAGGAGCGCATCGATGACATCCGCAGACGACCGCCTCCCGCACCGCCCTCCACCGCCTGCATCGGCCAAAGTGCCGCAGCGCGATCCCGACAGGGATCCCGTCTGCGGGATGCACGTCACCGGCCCGCTGCAGGTCGATCATGCCGGCGAACGCTACCGCTTCTGTTCGATGCGCTGCCGCGAAAAATTTCTGGTCGAACCGGAAAAGTACCTGACGGCTGCGGCCGTCGACGCATCTGCCGCGGCACACATCGAACACGTCGAAGGAATCGTGCCCATCGGCACCCGCTACACCTGCCCGATGCATCCGGAGATCGTGCGCGACGCCCCCGGTGTCTGCCCCATCTGCGGCATGGCGCTGGAGCCGATGCTGCCGTCGCTCGACGACGACGACAACCCGGAGCTGCGCGATTTCTCGCGGCGGTTCTGGTTCACGCTGCCGTTGACCATCGTCGTGCTCGCATTGGCGATGTTCGGGCATCGCTTCACGCTGCTGCCGGTGCAGACCCGCACCTGGCTGGAGCTGGTGCTGAGCCTGCCAGTGGTGCTGTGGGCCGGTTGGCCGTTCTTCGTGCGCGGCATCGCATCGCTGCGCACCGGCCATCTCAATATGTGGACCCTGATCGGCACCGGCGTGACCGCCGCGTTCGTCTACAGCCTGGCGGCGACGTTGGCGCCCGACTGGTTTCCGGCTTCCTTCCGCGAACATGGCCGCGTCGGCGTGTATTTCGAGGCCGCCGCGGTGATCGTATCGCTGACATTGCTGGGACAGCTGCTGGAACTCAAGGCGCGCTCGCAGACTTCGGCCGCGATCAAGTCGCTACTGCGGCTTGCGCCTAAAACCGCGCGGCGGATCAAAGCGGATGGAAGCGAAGAAGACATTCCGCTGACCCATGTGCACATCGGCGACCGCCTGCGCGTACGCCCCGGCGAGACCGTGCCCACCGATGGCGATGTGGTCGAAGGGCAGTCCAGCATCGATGAGTCGATGCTCACCGGCGAAGCGATGCCGGTGAGCAAGCGCATCGGCGATGCCGTGATCGGTGCCACCTTGAACACCTCTGGCAGTCTGGTGATCCGCGCCGGCAAGGTCGGTGCAGACACCGTGCTCAGCCAGATCGTGCAGCTGGTCGCCAACGCCCAGCGCTCGCGCGTGCCGATGCAGCGCATGGCCGACACGGTGTCGTACTGGTTCGTGCTGGCGGTGCTGTCGGCGGCGCTGGTCACGCTGCTGGTGTGGGGATTTTTCGGGCCGGAACCGTCGTGGGTCTATGCCATCCTCAATGCGGTGTCGGTGCTGATCATCGCCTGCCCCTGCGCGCTGGGTCTGGCCACGCCGATGTCGATCATGGTCGCGACCGGGCGTGCAGCCAGCGTCGGAGTACTGTTCCGCGATGCCGAAGCGATCGAAACCCTGCGCAGGATCGATACGCTGATCGTCGACAAGACCGGCACCCTCACCGCAGGCAAGCCGACGTTCCAAGATCTCGTCGCGCTGCCCGGCTTCACCGCCGACGATGTGCTGCGCCTGGCGGCCAGTCTGGATCAGGACAGCGAGCATCCGCTGGCGGCAGCGATCGTCACCGAAGCGGTCGCGCGCGGCTTGGCGCTGGAGGCTGGGGTGAACTTCGAGTCGGCCGCCGGCATCGGCGTGCGCGGCAACGTCGCGGGCCGCTCGCTGGCCTTGGGCAACACCGCGTTGATGGCCGAGGTGGGCGTCGATGTCGGCACATTGACCGGTTCGGCCGAGCGCCTGCGCGCGCAAGGCGCGAGCGTGATGTTTCTCGCCGTGGAGGGAATGCCCGCCGGTCTGATCGCGGTGGCCGATCCGATCAAGGACACCACTGCGGAAGCGCTGACCGCGCTGAAAGTCGCCGGCATCCGCTTGATCATGGCGACCGGCGACGGCGAAACCACCGCGCGCGCGGTGGCCAGCGCACTGGGCATCGAAGAAGTGCATGGCGAAGTACGGCCGAAGGACAAAGCCGATCTGGTCGCGAAGCTCAAAGCCGAAGGACGCCGCGTGGCGATGGCGGGCGATGGCATCAACGACGCGCCCGCGCTGGCGTTGGCCGATGTCGGCATCGCCATGGGCACCGGCACCGACGTAGCGATGTCCAGCGCGCAGGTGACGCTGGTGAAGGGCGATCTGCGCGGTATCGTCCGCGCGCGGCAGATTTCCGAAGCCACCGTGAGGAACATGAAGCAGAACCTCGGCTTCGCCTTCCTCTACAACGCACTGGGAGTACCGATAGCGGCGGGCGTGCTCTACCCAGTGTCCGGGCTGCTGCTCAGCCCGATGATCGCCGCGCTGGCGATGAGTCTGAGTTCGGTGTCGGTGGTGAGCAATGCGCTGCGGCTTCGCGGTGCGCGACTGCGCGATTGATGCGAACCGCCACGTTGTTGCCAACCTTTCTCAGCGACTGTTCAAAATGTTCGTCAACCGCAAACGGAAAATCCAACGGTCATCCCGAACACCCGCGTAGCGGGTGGAGGGACCTGCTGTTGTGACGTCACCGGCCACAAGCAGATCCCTCCTCGGGCTTCGCCCTCGTTCGGGATGACAGACTTTTTCCAGACACGGAATTTTGAACATGCTCTCAGGCGAACACCATCCGCATGACGCCGAGCGGATCGTGCGTGCGCGCGATTGAAAACATGAAGAGGTACGTCGCGATTGCGGCTATGAAATACAGCCTTCTCGCGCGCGGCGTGCGTGTTCGCTTGAGTGCGAGGCTCCCGAGGACGACATAAACCACGAGCAGCACGAGCTTGGTCGTCAACCATCCGTTCGCGAAGACCGCGCCGGGCAGCATCGTGACCAGCATCAGCGCTGCGGTGAGCAGCACGGTGTCGATGCCGTAGCTGGCGAGGCGAACCGGCAGCCGCATCGGCCAGCGCCCGCCGGCGAGCACGCTGGCGCCACGCAGGAAGAACAGCGCGCCGCTGAGCACGACGCAGGCGATGTGGAGCAAGCGGATCTGCGGGTAGAACTCGATCATGCTGGCATGCTTGCGTTGCTCCCCTGTCCTGCCGAGAGAAGTGTTGGGGGTGAGGGTACGGTACGCAATCGGCGGCGCGCTTTGAAAGCGGCGAGCCACCGCTGTCGATCGCCCGCGTCAGGGGAGATTCGATACGTTGTAGTCGATCGCGTCCAGATCGAGGTGAAGATAGGCGTATTTGCCCTCGGGAGCATGCCAGACGCCCTGGCCGCGCACCATCAGTCGATGATCACCGAAGCCACGGTAGTCGGACAAGGGCGTGGACCACCGCATCTTCGTGAAGGCCTGACCCTTCGACGAGACCACCGCGCGGTCGTCCGACACGAAGTCGACCAATTCGCCATCCGCATTGAACGACAGCAGCGCGCGCACGCGATGGCCAGCGTACGAGAGCTGCGCCTCCACAGCGTGCGCATCGATCTCCCGCCACTGGATGTCGTGATCGACCAGGGCGCCCGGCGCGAACACGCACAGATCATTGAACACGGTGACGGTCTCGGCCGCGTCCATCTCCGGACCCTTGGCGTCGACCATCGTCAGCAGCGACGCTGCCTTGACCCGCATCGTTGCGTGCGCGTCGACATATCGATGGTAGACCCGGAGCGGGATCGCGAACATCGATGCGTCCATCAGGAAGAATCGCGATGGCCCCGATGCGGAACCATAGAAGTTGTGCTGCTCGCCGGTGAAGGACATCCATCGCGCTTTCGGCCCGCTGCGGATCTGTCCGTGGAAACGCGCACGGAAGTTCCGCACGCGCGGCTGGCCGACCGCGCCGTTCAAGCGGACGTAGCGGCGAACCGCCGGCGGCAGCGGCGCGAGATCGGCATCGATCAGCAGCGGCGCATCGATGGACCGCGCGAGATGCTGCGCCAGGTCGCGGTCGTACTCGGCGCGAAAGCCCGATCTCATTTTCGATAGCAGGCCGAACATGACCTTCTCCTAGACCAGCATCGCTTCGACCGGTCGCCGCAGCGACCTCGGCATTGCCGGTCCACGCCCGAAGCGGATCACCAGATCCGGCCTGCCGCTTGCGACACCGATCGACTTGGCGAAAGCCGGCCGGAGCGACGCGACTTCCACCGGCTGATTCAAGTGCGCATTGCGAATGCCCAGCGCCGTCGCCTGCAGCGCGAAGCGCTCGAACGCGCGCCCCGCTTTGACCCAGTGCGCCCTGTCGTCGGCCTCGGACACGAACACCGCGATGCCTGCCGAACTGCGGACATGCCGCGCGTATTTGTCGTTCTCGGACGTCTCCTTGAAGAACATGTCGAACATCCGGCTGCCCAACCAGTCGGGGCCGGTGGGATTTCCGGAGCAGGCCGAGAACAGACCGTCGCCAGATTCCGCCGCCTGTGCGCCATTGAAGCGCATCCACTGTTTCAGCTCGCGCACGAACGCCGGGTCGCGCATCTGCGCGGTGTTGCCCTGGACCACGAAATCCAGCACCGACGCCATCGCCCGCGGCTCGGTGATGAGTTCGACCCGGACCCCATTGCCCCTGCCCGCCGCTTCCAGCAATCGCAACTCCCCGTTCGACAGCGGTTTGCCGTCGAATTCGGTTCGGGTCGATTGCCGGTGGACGATCGCATCGAACAGCGGCGACTGCAGGGCTTTGCTCGGCTCCAGCGCGATATCCAGCGCGCCGTCCGCATCGGAACGGAACACGGGATCGCAGTGCAGACCCATCGCCGCCGCCGCTTGCACAACATTTTCGGCAGCGCAGCCGAGGCTGACGAACAGATGATGGTCGTCCGGATCGACCGCCGGACAGCGGCGCTGCAGGTCCGGGAGTATCGAAATGGATCGCTCGCCAAGCTTGAATCGCCAGCATTGGGTGTTGTGGCTGGACGGCGCGAGCGCGGCATAGCGCGCGAGTTCGCGCATCCGCGCATCAGGGTTGGCAAGACCGCCTGCCATCGGTCGCCATGTCCGCTGCGCCGCGTCTTCGTAGGCGAACTCTCCATTGCGCAACGAACGGAAGCCAAACCCTCCGGCCACACCGATGCCGGCGACAGCGCCTGCCGCAATGAACTGCCTTCTACTCAACATCGGACGTCTCCTTCAGGATTCACCTGAAGATCAGTACGAAAGATCAGATCGCCCTGGAAAATCTGGGCGTGTCGACTGGCTGCTGCAAGTAGCGATCGAAACACATCGCGATATTTCGAAGCAGCATACGCCCTCTGGCCGTCACATCGATCCGGTCCGGATACACGTTGACCAGACCATCATCCTCCAACGGTCGCAGCCGTTCCATCGCGTCGGCGAAGTAGGCTGCGAAATCGATGCCGTAACGTCGCCGCAGCGCCGAGATCGGGATCTCGCCCTGGCACATCAGCTGCTGGATCAGGTCCGCGCGCAATTGATCGTCTTCGGACAGCATCATCCCCCGGAACACCGGTAGCCGACCCTCATCCAGCGCAAGCTCCCAGCCCGGCAGGTCGCGCGGGTTCTGGCTGTAGCTGTCGCCGATATGGCTGATCGCGCTCACGCCCAGGCCGATCAGATCGCTGTCGGCGTGGGTGGTGTAGCCCATGAAGTTGCGGTGCAGGCCGCCGCGTTCCTGCGCCTGCGCCAGTTCGTCGTCGGGCAGCGCGAAATGGTCCATGCCGATGTAGACATAGCCGGCGGCGGTCAGGGTTTCGATCGCCAGCTGCAGCAGCGCAAGCTTGGTTTCGGCGTCGGGCAGCGCAGTGGCGTCCAGCTGGCGCTGCGCCTTGAACATGTCCGGCAGATGCGCATAGCTGTACACCGCAAGCCGGTCGGGACGCATCGCGATCACCGTTTCCAGCGTGCGCGCGAAGCCGGCCAGCGATTGCTTCGGCAGGCCGTAGATCAGATCGATATTGATCGAGCGGAACCCGTGCGTGCGGCAGGCATCGATCACCGCGCGGGTCTGTTCGATGCCCTGAATGCGGTTGACCGCTTCCTGCACCGCAGGGTCGAAATCCTGCACCCCCAGGCTGGCGCGATTGAAGCCGGCCAAGGCCAGCTCGGCGATATCCTGCGGCGACACCGTGCGCGGGTCGAGCTCGATCGAAACATCACGGTCGACGGCGTCGCTGAACCTGAAATGCCGTTTCAGCATGTCGACCGTGCAGCGCAGCTGCATGGGGGTCAGGAAATTGGGGGTGCCGCCGCCGAAATGTAGCTGGATCACTTCGCGATCGCGGTCGAACAGCGGCGCGATCATCTCGATCTCGCGGCAGAGGTGGGTGAGATAGGCATCGGCACGGGTCTTGTCGCGGGTGATCACCCGGTTGCAGCCGCAGTAGAAGCAGGGGCTGAGGCAGAACGGCACGTGCACGTAGATCGACAGCCGGCGCGGGATCGGATCGCCGTTGCTGTCCCGGATCGCATGGCGCAGCGCGTCCGCGCCGAACTCCGCGCTGAACTGCGGCGCGGTCGGATAGGACGTATAGCGCGGGCCGGGCCGATCATAGCGGCGCAGCAGGGCGGCATCGAAGCTGAGAGCGGGAATCATGCGCTGCAGCCTAAACGGCCTGCGGGCGACGCTGCATTGACTCAAATCAACATCGGACGCGGCCGACTTCAGCCGATGCGTTCAGCCGATGAGCGCGGCCGGCACATCCAGTTCGATCGACAGCGCCAGATGGTCGGACCAGGCCGCCGGCATCGCGCGCATCCCCGCGCACTGCAGGCCATCGCTGACCAGGATGTGGTCGATCGCCCGCTGCGGGCGCCAACTCGGGAAGGTATGCACGGTGCAGGCCGGCGGCTGCAGCCGCGTGCGCTGGAACAGCAGCGACATTTCGGGCTGGTCTGCAGTGCAATTGAAGTCGCCCATCAGCACCGTGTGCGGATGGTCCTGCAGCACCTCGCCGATGAAAGCCAGCTGAGACCTGCGCGAACCGGCGCCCAGCGACAGATGCGCCACGGCGATGGTGAGGCTATCGGCATCGCGACCGAAGCGGGCGATCAACACGCCGCGGCCGGAGATGCGGCCGGGCAGCGGATGGTCGATGACGTCGACCGGCTCGATCCGCGACAGCAGCGCGTTCGCGCTGGACGCGACCATGCCGACCCGGCGGTTGGGCTGGTGGCTCCAGTAGTCGAAGCCGGCGCGCTCGGCCAGGTAATGGGTCTGATTAGTGAACCCGGAACGCCAGCTGCCCGGGTCGCTTTCCTGCAGTCCGACGATGTCGTGCTGCGCGGCGAGGTCGGCGATGGTGTCCAGCGAGTTGCGTTTGTCCCCCAGCGGCAGCACGTGCGACCAGCTGCGGGTCGCATAGTCGCTGTAACGGCGCGTGCTGGTGCCGGCCTGGATGTTCGCGCTCAGCAGGCGCAGCCGCCTGGATGCGGCGACGGCGAGCGTCTGCCCGACCCGATTCGGCACATCCATCCCTTGCGGCCGGGATTCCTCGCCACTCAAGGAGCGGTAGCGGCGGATTGTGCACGTTCGTGGGCGATCAGCGCATCGACGATCCGAAACCTGTCCTCGAAGCTGCGGCCGAGCACGCGGTACTTGCCGTTGACCATCAGGGTCGGCGTGCTGCTCACGCCCTGCGACACGATGTACTGCTTGGCCTTGTTGAACTTGCCGGTGACGGCGAAGCTCTTCATGTTGCCGGCGAACTGCTTGGCATCGACGCCGAACTGGGCATAGAACGCACCGAGGTCGGCGTCGCTGTCCTGACCGCGCTCGCCCTTCAGCTTGTTCTCGAGATGGATCGCGTCGTAAACCCGCTCATGCGCTTTCTCGGCGATACCCATGGTCTGCGCGGCGTAGTAGCTGCGCACGAACTGGTCCCAGTTGCCGCCGAAAGGCGCCGGCACGTAGGTGAAACGCACGTCGGCCGGCATGGTTTTCTTCCAGTTCATCACCAGCGGCTGGAACGCGGCGCAGGCCGGGCAGACGTGATTGAACACTTCCACCACTTCGACCTTGCCGTTGAGCGGCTCGAACGGCTGACCGTTCGGAATGACCTCATAGTCGGCGCCGGGCTTCAGGCCCGGGATCGCACCACTAACGGGCGCGGCAGGCGGTGGTGCTTCGACCGGCGGCGGCGCGGACGGATCGGCGGCAGGCATCGCGTTGGGATCTGCCGAGGCCTTGGCGAGGGCTTCGGCGGCGGCCATCAGTTCGGCCTCGTTGGGTGCGGCTGCCGTGGCAGCCGCAGCAGGCTCCGGCGTGGCGGCTTGGTCCTGCTTGCCGCCGCAGGCCGACACCGCGAGTGCGGCCAGCAGAACCAGGGTCAAGTGTCGCTTCATGTTGAATCTCCTGTCGAATTCCGGAAACCGCACGGGTCAGCGTGGGCTATTCAGCTTTTTTGCGTCTTCAGCGTTTCTTCGCCGCTGCGCGCTCGAGCGCGATCAGCGCATCGAGCACCCTGATGCGGTCGTTGTAGGTTTGTGCCCGCACCACGTACTTTCCGTTGACCACCAGCGATGGCGTGCCCACCACGCGATTGGCGACCGCGAAAGCGCGCGCACGGGTCATCTGCGCAGCGACCTCTTTGGATTGCATCAGCCCGACCATCCTGGCCCGGTTCAGACCGCGCTTGGCGAACCAGGTTCCGATCTCGTCCAGCGTGGCGTTGGTGCGCGGCAGTTCGCCGTCCTCGTGGATCGCGTCGAACAGCGGCTGATGGATCTTCGCCACCGCCTTGGCGGCATCGGCGGCGAAGTAGGCCTTGCCGTAGGCATCTTCCGGTTCGAAGGCGGCAGGAACATAGGAGAAGCTGACATCGGCCGGCATGGTTTTCTTCCAGTCGTCGATCAGCGTCTGGAAGTCCGCGCAGTGCGGGCACCAGTAGGCGAAGACTTCGACCACTTCGATCTTGCCGTTCGCCGGCTGCCAGCGCTGCCCCTTGTCCAGCACCTCGTAGTCGACCCCGACCTGCAGCGGCACGGCAGGCGCCTTCTGCGCGCAGGCGGTCAGCGGGAGAAGCAACAGCAGCAGCAAGAAAAAGGAACGCGACATGGGCGGAATCCGGAAAGATATGCGGAGGGCAGGCAAACGGACAGCGGACAGACGGGCAGCGGGAACAAAAAACGCCAGCACAGAGGATGTCCGTGCCAGCGTTGCAATTCAAGCGTGTTCGAAGGCGCTGAACCGGACGTGGTTCGTAGATGCCGCAGCGTCGTCGCGAACGCGTCGTCGCTGCGGACCAGCCCTCTCCGGCGCCGGTCTACTTGGCGCTGCGGGCATGCAAGCCCTGCATGTAGCTGGACAGCGACTGGATTTCTTCGTCGGTGAG
Organism: Lysobacteraceae bacterium; assembly: GCA_044340325.1. Classification (GTDB taxonomy): domain Bacteria; phylum Pseudomonadota; class Gammaproteobacteria; order Xanthomonadales; family Xanthomonadaceae; genus Lysobacter_I. The sequence continues at coordinate 38,634 of JBIITV010000007.1, read as the reverse complement.
CGACTTGGCCACCGAAGACATCACATGGAACAGGGTCGGATCGCGCTCGTTGGTCGTGCCGGCGCGGTACTCCTGCAGGCGGCGGGCGCTGTACCAGGACTGCTGCCCACCCACGTGCGGATAGGCCGGGCCCGGATTTCCCGCACCGCTGGGGCCATGGCAGGCCATGCAGGCCGGAATCTCGCGGCTGGCATCGCCGCTGCGGAACAGCTTCTGGCCGACTTCGTAGAACTTCATGCCCTTGTTGGGACCGCTGGCGATCACGGTGTCGTCGGCGATGCCCGCACCGGATTTCTGCGCGGCGAAGTGGGCGCCGATATCGCGCATGTCCTGGGCGCTGAGGGCGACGGCGAAGGGGTACATGATCGCGTTGGCGCGTTCGCCGCTCTTGAACAGCGCCAGCTGGTGGGCGATGTAGCGCTCGCTCTGGCCGGCGATGCGGGGGTAGAGGGTGGGGTCGGTGGCGTTGCCGTCGAGGCCGTGACAGGCGGCGCAGGCGGCGGCTTTGGCCGCGCCGGCGGTGGCATCGCCGCCCTTGGCCTTGGCCAGTTCGCTCACTGCGGAGACATCCAGCGGCACAGCGACGACCGGAGCGGCTTCGGGCACGGGCGCGACCGTGGTCTGGGCGATGGCGGCCGCCGCCGCAAGCGCGATAACCGCGAGACCGGCGAAACCATAGGCACGGGCGTGACGCATGCTGAACACTCCAGGAGACAAGGCACGGAACCGGCGAAAGGCCGGCCGCAGGCCGAAACCACCGAATTATCGTCGCGCCGCCGGACAGGGTCAAACGGCAATCGTGCCGGACATCGCGCCGGGCCATGCGATCCTATGCCGATGACCAGCCTCAAAAATCCGTTCGCCCGCGCCGACTACCTGCTCGCTGCCCACACCCCGCGCCAGCTTCCGCCCGACGGCGGCCTGGAGGTCGCCTTCGCCGGCCGATCCAACGCCGGCAAGTCCAGCGCGCTCAATGCCCTGTGCCAACAGAACGCGCTCGCCCGGGTGTCGAAGACCCCCGGCCGTACCCAGCAGCTGGTGTTCTTCCACCTGCCTCCGCACGAAGGGAAGTATCTCGTCGACCTGCCCGGCTACGGCTACGCCAAAGTCCCCAAGGATCTGCAGGCGCATTGGCAGGCGTTCCTCGGCGATTACTTCCGCAGCCGCGAAGCGCTGAAGGGCCTGGTGGTGGTGATGGACATCCGCCACCCGCTGAAGGACTACGACCGCCAGATCATCGGCTACGCCATCGACAACAGCCTGCCCGTCCATGCGGTGCTGACCAAGGCCGACAAACTCGGCCGCGGCGCCGGTCTGAACATCCTGCAGACCGTGCGCAAGGACCTGCAGACCAGTTACGGCGACAGCGTCGGCGTGCAGACGCTGTCTTCGGAATCGAAGGCAGGTGTGGAAGAGTTGCGGCAAGTGGTGGCGGGCTGGCTGGAGATCTGACCGTATGAATCCGATCTCGGCTGGATCAGGGCCCGAAAGCTACACCCTCTATTTTCCATACGCTTTCTCGGAAAGAAGAGGTGTCATTGATATAAATAGCAGACTCGCCGATCTAGCGTTGAAGATAGGTCACCGTATCGACATTATCGAGCGCAGTAACAGCTTCAGGATCCTACGCGTCTACGATCACGCCTCTTATAACGAAGCTGAGCAGACCTTTTACGTGCTCAAGCGCTTTTGTGATCGGCTAACACTCGAAACGGGCACGCCTATTTTCGCGTACGACGTGATGGAAATTCAGCAAGAGCGCCCCCCTGCCTCCTCCATTTTCGCCAAATGGCCGGCAGAAGACATTCCAAGCTGGGGACTGAGGCCGGGCGAGACAGAAGTCGTCGTGGACGCGATTGTCAACATCTTGTTCCCATGCGTCGTGGCGGAGCACCTGAGAATCTTAGACGTAGGGGCAGTGCTTGGGAAAGCAACGCCCAAGCCATGTCATGACGCAATCACAGAGACTATTGATAGCCTGCCACTGCACAAAGCATCCGGAAATCAACGGCACGTCGATCTGGCGCTAGATGCTTATATAGCTGCTCTCGACCAAGACAGCATGTCTTGGAAATTTCATTGCTATGTCACCTGCCTGGAAGCCCTCAGCACTCCTCGGAGGCGACCCATTCATTTCCAGCAAGCCTTGGATGTGCTGAAAGAAGGTATCGAAAAAGCGGCAATCGCTAGCAAAGATTTCTATGAAATCGAGACCGCCCGCAAATCAGCTCTGTCCGCACTTGACGGACGCAAGATGCAGTCTTCCGGCGACGCGATCGCGGAGCTTTTGAAAGCAAACAGTGACGCATTGCGCGCAGAACTTCCCGGCGATCATCCAGCGCAAATTCAAGACATGGAATCCTTCGCGAAGAAGATATATAAGCTACGAAGCAAAGTCGCTCATAATGGCAGCTGGGGTAATTTCATTGACGAAGAAAAACATCGCGCATATCAGTTTGCTAGTGTCGCGGCCAAGGTCATCATGCGCAGCGCGCTAGATCAGGCTGCGGATTATGGGGCGACCGCCTACGCAAACGATTGACGGCAGAGGATTTCGCTACCATCTGTCATTATAATTGCTCAGCACGTAGCTGGGTGCTGAGCACCCAGCAGGCGGCCTCAATGAGCTTTCGCTGGGTCGATGACCCAGCCTACAACACTGACACAAATTTCAATGCACCCGCAGCACCCTGAACAACAGACTCACTTCAGCGGCAACCGTTCAGTCGCGACGATTTCGCCGTTGCGGTCGTAGCGCCGCGCGCTGTCCAGACGGCCATCGCCGTCGCTGTCGAATTGATCGCTCTGCGGCCATCCGTGCCTGTATTCGACGCGCTTCAACAGAATGCCATCGGCTCCAAGGTACTCTTCGCGGAGTAGCAGCCCGAATCGATACTCGGCGCGATACTCGGGTCGACCATCGCCATCGGAATCGACGTCGCCGTCGATGATTTGCCCGTATTTGTAGCGGGCATGGCCGTCGATCCTGCCGTCGAAATCGTCGTCGCTCTCGCTGCGCGCGATAAACCCGTCGAGGCCATAGTGCAGCGTCTGGTCGATCTTGCCGTCGCGATTCCGATCCATCTCGATCCGTTCGAGACGCTCCCCGAAGTAATAGAAGAATTCATCGGCGCGTCCGTCGCGCTCATAGTCGATCTTGCTGGGCGGCTGAGGCGCATGCAGCAGGCCCCAGACCAGGCCCGCACCCAGCACGGCACCGAATACCGACGAACCGAGGATCCAGAACACCGGCATGCCCCGGTCGGGCGCAGGCGACGCTGACGGAGTTCCCGTGACGGTCGGCTTTTCGGCGTCCTCTTCGTCCAGCACGACCGGCTCCGCGCTTTCCCACGCGGCGATGATCCCGCGTGCCGCTTCCGCGTTTCCGTCGGCGACATGCACCAGAATTTCGGTGTTGGCCGGCAGCTCGCCCACCGCGCCCTGCAGATATTGGCCCTGGATGAAGGCGGGAATGCCCTCGGCTTCCAGCAGTTGCCGGATCAGGTGGGCATCGGCGATGTTCGCGGCGCGATGGATGATGATCATGTGCGGCCTGTGCCCGGGCGAAAACGTCCCGATCTTAACCGGCATCGCGCAAGCGCGGATCCATCCAGGCACGCAGCGTGTCCACCAGCGTGTTGATCGCCACGATCAGCGCACCCACCACCAGCACCACGCCAAGCACCAGGGTGTAGTCGCGGTTGAGCGCGCCCTGTACGAAATAGCGGCCCATGCCGGGTATGCCGAAGACCTGTTCGACCACCGCCGAGCCAGTGACGATATTGATCAGCGCCGGCGACAGCCACGCGGCCACCGGCAGCAGCGTTGGCTTCAGCGCATGCGCGAACAGCAGCCGCGCTTCGGACAGTCCGCGGGCGCGCGCTGCGGTCAGATACTCGGCATTGAGGATATCGAGCATCGACGCGCGGGTGAGTCGCGCGCAGTAGGCGAGATTGGGCAGCGCCAGCGCGATCACCGGCAGCACGATGTTGCTCCACTCGCCCCAACCGCCAGCCGGCAGCCAGTGCAAGGTCACCGCGAACAGCAGGACCAGCAGCGGCGCGACCACGAATTTCGGCACCGCAAGCCCCAGCCCTGCGAACAGCATCAGCCCTCGATCCAGCCACGAACCCGCGCGCAGCGCCGCCCACACGCCCAACGGTATACCGCACAACAGCGCCAGCATCAGCGCCAGTCCGCCGTTGAGCATCGATACCGGCAGCGCCTGCGCGACAAGTTGGTTGACGGTGTAATCGGGATACTGGAACGACGGGCCGAGATCGCCCCGCATGACATCGCCCAGCCATGCCGCATATTGCGCCGGCAGCGGGCGATCGAGCCGGTACTGCGCCGCCAGCGCCGCCTGTACTTCCGGCGGCGCGGATTTTTCGGTGTCGAACGGGCCGCCCGGCGCGGCGCGCAGCAGCACGAAGCAGAGGGTGGCCAGCAGCCACAGCGTCAACAGCGCTTCGAGCAGACGCGCGGCGAATCGTTTCAAGTGCGCGGTTTCCGCTTCAGACCTGTACGTCGAACAGGCGACCGATCAGCGCAGCCGCGCCCATCGCCATCGCACCCCAGAAACCGACGCGCAGCGCACCGCGCAGCATCGACGCCCCGCCGGCCCAGGCTGCCAAAGCGCCGGACCCGAGCAGTGCCGCCAGCGTCACCGCAAACGTCGTCAGCTGAATGCGGCCGCCCGGCGCCAGCAGCACCGCCGCGATCGGCAGCAATGCGCCGATGGTGAACGCGCCTGCGGACGCCAACGCCGCCTGCAGCGGTCTCGCACGCAATGCTTCGGTGATCCCCAGTTCGTCGCGCTTGTGCGCGCCCAGCGCATCGTGCGTAGTCAACTGCTGCGCCACCTGCGCAGCCAACTCGGGGGTGAGGCCGCGCTTGATATAGATATGCGTGAGTTCCTGCAATTCATGCTCGGGTTCTTCGGCGAGCTCGCGGGTTTCCTTCACGATATCGGCGGTTTCGGTGTCGGCCTGCGACTGCACTGAAACGTATTCGCCAGCGGCCATCGACATCGCGCCGGCGACGATGCCGGCCACGCCGCTGCCGAGCACGACGCTGGTGCTGACGCCGGTCGCGGCCACGCCGACCAGCAGGCCCGCGATGGAGATGATGCCGTCGTTGGCACCGAGCACGGCGGCGCGCAGCCAGCCGACGCGATCGGTGCGGTGGGTTTCGATATGCCAGCGGCGCATCGCGGTCTCCTCGTGAAGGAATGGCGTCTATTGTCGCAGCTGCAGCCAGCGCGACGCATGCCGATCGAGCGGATTGGCCTCGAAACCGACCACCTGCGGCGAGACCAGATGCTTCGAGGTGTAGAAATACAGCGGAATCAGCGCATGCGCGTGCAACACGCGGGTTTCCGCCGCGCGCAGCCATGCATTGCGCACGACTTCGCTGCGCGCGGCATCCGCATTCGCGAACAGTTCCCGATAACGCGCGTCGTCGTAACCGGGCCAGTTCAGCGCGCTATCGTCGGCGAAGGCGCCGAGGAAATTGCGCGCGTCGGCGACGTCGCCGATCCAGCCGCCGCGGAAGACTTGGGTGATCGCGCGCTGTTTGCGGTTCTGCACGAACACTTTCCACTCTTCGTTGCGCAGCCGCACTCGCACGCCCAGGGTATCGCGCCACATCGAAGCAACCGCGAGCGTGAGCCTGCGATGCGGTGTCGACGTGTTGTAGCGCAGTTCGAGCGTCAGCGGATTCGCTTCGGAATAGCCGGCCGCGCGATACAGCGCCTTCGCACGCGCGTCGCGTTTCGCCTGGTCCCAATCCGCCCAATGGATCTTCGCGGCGGTATACCCGGGAATGCCCGGCGGCACGATGCCGTAGGCCGGAGTTTCGCCGAAGCCGGTGATGTAGCGCGTGAGCTTGTCGCGATCCACCGCCAACGAAAGCGCCTCGCGCAGGCGCGGGTCGTCTTTCAGCGGCGGCTTGGTGATGTTCATCCCCAGCCAGAACGCGCCGATGTAAGGCGAAACACGCAGCTGCTTTCCAAAACGTTCGCGCAGCTTCGGCAGCGGCTGCGGCGGCACGGTTTCGGTGATGTGCAGATCGCCGGCCGCGAACCGCTGCAGTTCGGCGGCGGCGTCTTCGGTGACCTGAAAACGCACGCGCGGGATCCGCACGTTCGCGGCATCGTGGAAGCGCGGGTTGCGCTCGACCGTCAGGTTCGCCTGCGGCGTCCACGCGACCAGCCGATACGCGCCATTGCTCACCAACCGTCCCGGACGCGTGTGCTGGTTTCCGTACTGCGCGACTGCCGGCAGATACACCGGAAAGGCGATCGGCAAGGTCAACAGCGCCGGCAGATGCACCTGCCGGGTGACGCGGATCCGCAACGTTCGCGCATCGGGCGCATCGATGCCGAGTCTGTCCGCTGGGACCTTGCCCGCCTGTACGTCGCCCGCATTGAGCATCGCATCGAACTGCTCGGCGAAAGGCGCTGCGGTCGCGGGCGCGAACGCGCGGCGGAAACTGGCGACGATCGCATGCGATGTCAACGCCTCGCCGTTGCTCCAGCGCAGACCGTCGCGCAGATGAAATATCCAGACGCGGCCGTCTGCGGAGACCTCCCAGTGCTCGGCCATGCCCGGGATCAAACGCCCGGCGGCATCTTCGGTCACCAGGCCTTCGTAGAGATCGCGCAGCACATTGCCGCAGGCCACTTCCTGGCATCGATGCGCATCCAGCGTCGCGGGCTCGGGGCCGTTGCCGCGCTCCAGCTGCACCGTCGCCCACGCCTGCGCTGCGGCGCAGATGGAACACAGACAGAGCAGCAGGGCAACAATACGCGTCATCGGGGGCGACTATAGTGCGGAGCTTGCGATGTTAGGGCATCACCCCCATGTCGCGACCCCAGGCCATCGACTTTTCCTCAGGCGCAACCCATCGGCCTCAGGATCGTTCGCATCGTCATCCCCCATCGCGGAACCCCCATGTCCAGCCCCAGCCACGTCGCCGATACCCCCATCACCGATCGCGACCAGCTGGTCGCGGTCCTCGCCTCCGGCGAAAAGCCCAAGGCCGCCTGGCGCATCGGCACAGAGCACGAGAAGTTCGGCTTCCGCCTCGATGATCTGCACGCGCCGACCTTCGAAGGCGAGCGCGGCATCGAAGCCCTGCTCACCGGGCTGACCCGCTTCGGCTGGGAACCTGTGCAAGAGCACGGCCACACCATCGCGCTGCTCAAGGACAATGCTTCGGTCACGCTTGAGCCCGCCGGCCAGCTCGAACTGTCGGGCGCGCCGCTGGAAACCATCCACCAGACCTGCGCCGAAGTCGGCAGCCATCTCAAGGAAGTGAAGGCGGTGGCCGACGAACTCGGCCTCGGCTTCCTCGGCATGGGCTTCCAGCCGAAGTGGCGCCGCGAGGACATGCCGTGGATGCCGAAGGGGCGCTACCAGATCATGCGCGCCTACATGCCGAAGGTCGGCAATCTCGGTCTGGACATGATGACCCGCACCTGCACCGTGCAGGTGAATCTGGACTACAGCAGCGAAGCGGACATGGTGAAGAAGTTCCGCGTGTCGCTGGCGCTGCAGCCGATCGCGACCGCGCTGTTCGCCGATTCGCCGTTCACCGAAGGCAAGCCCAACGGCTATCTCAGCTATCGCTCGCACATCTGGACCGATACCGACCGCGACCGCACCGGCATGCTCGATTTCGTGTTCGACGACGGCTTCGGCTACGAACGCTATGTCGATTATCTGCTCGATGTGCCGATGTATTTCTCGTACCGCGGCGGCGAATACATCGATGCCAGCGGCCTGAGCTTCCGCGACTTCATGCAGGGCAAACTGCCGGTGTTGCCCGGGGCGCTGCCCACGCTGGCCGACTGGTCGGATCACATGACCACCGCCTTCCCCGAAGTGCGGCTGAAAAAATTCCTGGAGATGCGCGGCGCCGACAGCGGCCCCTGGGGCCGGATCTGCGCGCTGCCGGCGTTCTGGGTCGGCCTGCTGTACGACGATGCCGCGCTGGATGCGGCGTGGGACCTGGTCAAGGATTTCAGCATGGACGAACGCAACGCCCTGCGCGATGGCGTGCCGAAACTCGCGTTGAAAGTGCCATTCCGTAACGGCACCCTCGGCGACCTCGCCCGCGAGGCGGTGAAGATTTCCGTCGCCGGCCTGCGCCGTCGCGCTGCGCTCAACGCCAGCGGCGCCGACGAAACCCGCTTCCTGGAACCGCTGATCGAAGTCGCGGACGCCAACGAGACCTCGGCCGAACGCAAACTCGCGCTGTACCACGGCGAATGGAAGGGCGACATCGACCGCGTGTTCCGCGAGTTCGCGTATTGACGACCGGCAAGCGGCCATAGGCAAGCATCTGTCATCCCGAGCGAGGGCGCAGCCCGAGGAGGGATCTGCTTTTACTTGATCGGAGCAAATCACAAGCAGATCCCTCCACCCGCGACGCGTGTGTTCGGGAAGACAGGCTTTTCCCCTCGTCGCTCGCCGGATGCTCCTGGCGGTCGGGACGGATATGCACACGAATACATATCCAGACCGCCCGCAGTTTGTGTAGGCTCGACGGTTCGCACCCCCACTGCGAGCCGCCATGCGCGTCCGCGATACCCTCGAATTCGCCGAGAACGACACCCTGCTGCGCGACGACGTGCGGCGCCTGGGCGCCATGGTCGGCGACATGCTGGCCGAGCAGGTCTCGGCCGAGCTGCTGACCCAGGTCGAATCCGTCCGCCGTGCCGCGATCGCGCGCCGCGAGCAGGGCAAGACCATCGACGAACTCGCCGAACGCCTCGCCGCCGTGCCGATGGAAGACGCCGATGCGCTCGTCCGCGCCTTCGCCGCCTACTTCGGCGTGGTCAATCTGGCCGAGCGCATCCACCGCATCCGTCGCCGCCGCGATTACCAGCGCAGCAGCGCAGCGCCGCAGCCCGGCGGTCTGTGCGCGGTGCTGCGCACGCTGCGCGACGACGGCGTCACGCTGGATGAGCTGCGCGAACTGCTGCCGCGGCTGCGGATCGAACCGGTGTTCACCGCGCATCCCACCGAAGCCGTGCGCCGCGCGCTGCTGATGAAGGAACGCACCATCGTCGAGCGGCTGATCGCCGACATCGACCGCCAGCGCACGCCGGCCGAACGCGGCGCCGACACCGCGCGCATCCGCCAGGCGCTGACCGCAAGCTGGCAGACCGCCGATACCCCACCGCAGCAGCCGACCGTCGCCGATGAAGTCGAACACATCGGCTTCTATCTCAACAACGTGCTCTACCGCGCGCTGCCGGTCTACTACGAAGCGTTCGCCGAAGCGGTCGAGACGGTCTACGGCGGCGATGCCGGCTACCAGCGGGCGGCCTTGCCGCCGATGCTGCGCTTCGGTACCTGGGTCGGCGGCGACATGGACGGGAACCCCAACGTCGGCGCCGACACCATCCGCGCCGCGCTGTCGGCGCAGCGCGCGCAGGTGCTGGCGAACTATCGCGCCGATCTGAATGCGCTGGGAGAAATCCTCACCCAGAGCCGCGAACGCGTGGCCGTCGACGAGGCCGTCGAAACGCGGATCGCCGGCTACATTCTTGCCATGCCCGCCGCCGCTGCGAAGCTCAGTCCGCGTCTGGCCGACATGCCGTATCGGCAGTTGCTCGATCTGATGCGCGCACGGCTGGCGGCGACATTGGCCGGTGAAGCGACCGGCTATCCCGACGCCGATGCCTTCATCGCCGATCTGCAGATGATCGACGCGAGTCTGGTCCACCATCGCGGCGAACATGGCGGCCGGTTCGCGCTGCAGCGCGTGCTGTGGCGCGCGCGCACTTTCGGCTTCCATCTGGCCACGCTCGACCTGCGCCAGGATTCCGGCACCCACGACGCCGCTGTCGCCGCGCTGCTCGGCGATATGCAGTGGTCCGTGCGCACACCGGACGAACGCATCGCGCCGTTGCATGCGCTGATCGAAGGCAAGGCGACGATCGATATCGATGCGCCCGCCGCGCAGCCGACGCTCGCGGTAATGCGCACCGTGCGCGAGGCGCGCGCCACCTTCGGCGCGCATGCCTTCGGCCCCTACATCATCAGCATGAGCCGCAGCGCCGCCGATGCGCTGGCGGTGCTGGCGCTGGCGCGCACCGCAGGCTGCATCGAGAACGATGACGTCCCGCTCGATATCGCGCCGCTGTTCGAAACCATCGACGATCTGCGCGCCGCGCCCGAGATCATGCGCGCGCTGTTCGACGATCCGGTCTACCGCCGCCATCTGCAGGCGCGCGGCGGCCAGCAGACGGTGATGCTGGGCTATTCCGACAGCGCGAAGGACGGCGGCATTCTCGCCTCGCGCTGGGCGCTGCAGCGCACCCAGGTCGAATTGCTGGAGCTGTCGCAGCAGGCCGGCGTGCGCATCGTCTTTTTCCACGGTCGCGGCGGCTCGGTCAGCCGCGGCGGCGGCAAGACCGAACGCGCGATCATCGCCGCGCCGCGCGGCACCGTCGACGGCGTGCTGCGCGTGACCGAACAGGGCGAAGTGATCCACCGCAAATACGGCATCCGCGCACTGGCGCTGCGCAATCTCGAACAGGCCACCGCAGCGGTGATGCGCGCAAGCCTGCGCCCGCGCCCGCAGGAACCGCGCGAAGCCGGCTGGCGCGAACTGGCGACCGAACTCGCGCAGACCTCGCGCGCCCACTACCGCGCGCTGGTGCACGAACACGTGGAGTTTCCTGCGTATTTCCGCGCAGCCACGCCGATCGACGTGATCGAGCGTTTACGTCTGGGCTCGCGACCGTCAAAGCGCCGCGAAGGCGGCATCGACGCCCTGCGCGCGATCCCGTGGGTGTTCGCGTGGTCGCAGAACCGCTCCGGCCTGACCGGCTGGTATGGCGTCGGCACCGCGCTCGAACACGGCATCGCCACCCACGGCCACGACGCCATCGCCGCGATGGCCCACGACTGGCCGTTCTTCGCCGCGATGCTGGACGACATCGAAATGCTGATGGCGAAATCCGACCTCGCCATTTTCGAACGCTACTCGCGCCTCGCCGGTCCGCTGCACGACACGTTCTACGCCGGCATCGCCGCCGAATTCGAACGCACCGCCGACACCATCCTCGCCCTGCGCGGCCGAAGCCAGCTACTGCAGGATGACTATCGCCTGCGCCTCTCGATCCGCCTACGGAATCCGTACGTCGACCCGATCAGCCTACTGCAGGTGGAACTGCTGCAGCGCTGGCGCGATGCGGGGCGCGAAGACGAAGCGCTGTTTCAGGCGTTGGTGGCGACCGTCAATGGCATCGCCGCCGGCATCCAGAACACCGGCTGATCTCTTTTTATGAGAGCGACGGAAGTCGCGGCAGGCTACGAAAACATGTCCCATAGCGCATTCACATGCGTTGTTCGAAGCGGCGATACTTTCGTAGGCTGGGTGCTTTGCACCCAGCCTTGGCGTTCGGATGCAGCTTGAGATTGCTGGGCCGATGAGCCAGCCTACAGTCCTGGCTCGTGAACTACAGCGTTGCCGTAAAAATGGCATTGCTTCAAGTCGAGCTCGTCAAGATGGGGGACAAACGTATCCAACTACACCCTCGTAGTACATTCCTGTCGTCTGTGCGTCGTTGTAATAAACCGTGTAGTAGTGATAAAGGTCGCCATTCGCAGGGTCATATCGTGTATATCGATGTAGCGGCCAACTACCAGGCTTGTTAACTACATATACATGTCCTTCCGAACCCTCAGGCACGTAGCCATTATTGATCAAAAACGTTGCATCGCCGCTATTGGTACTATAAAAATGCTCATATTGTGGAGCGCCTTTGAAATATCTATCAAAGGTGACTGTATCAAGTGGCTCTGGATAAGGCATTGCGAATGGAACGCCCATATACCCATACCCGATGCTACCGGCCAGCTGCGTATCAGAAAAAGACAAAGTATAAAAATAGTCCGTGAATACGCCGTTGTTGCTCAAATAGATCGGGCGCTTTCCGCGTGCCGGGGAGCAGGCGCTGACTGAATATTCTTTCGATGCCCCTACACGAGTGGCATTATCGTATAACGTTATCCAAAACTCCGCCCTGTAAACGCCTGCTGAAATTTTTGAACTGTTTGGGTAACGAAAGGCAAAAGTATATCTACAGTGTGTGTTGATACTTCCAGCCCCAGGGGAATTCCTCATCTTCCCTGTGAGCGACTCTTCATGGATTGAGCGTCCGTCCAGACTTAGACGAAAGTACGGAGAACCACCCGGATCCGTTCGACAGCCTCCGACCGGGTCGTTCGAATAGACGCCGCTGTTCCAAACGACGGTCAGCTCGGTCTCGGCCGCATTCAATGACATCTGTACATAGCCCTTACCTAGATAGGCGAAGGCCTTAGTTCCCATTCTGGAGTCGGCATCGCCATTCACAGCACTGACGTCGGCGGGCATCCCGAGACTCATAGAGCACAGTAGCGCCAGGAGTGCTGGCTGATAATTATTTCGCATAATTCCTCCTTGAAACTACCCCTGCGGTTACAGAATAGCAACACATGGCGGGCCCTGGGCCCTGCCATGAACAAAGCGACGAACTGAATGCGCGGAGGGCGTTCTGAAACCGCTACGATTCTTAGTAAGGAACCATGGCTTCATCGCATAGGCTGGTCACGACCGCTCTATGCACTGCCGCACCTGCATCGCGGCTCCCGCCGCTTCCACATGCGGTTGCGAATGATCCATTGGGGATTCGTCGCGCTTCCCGGCGCCCCTACAAATGCAGACGCTACGGCCACTACCTATCCGCTTATCTCAGGTTGACCGGCAACAGCAGGCCCCTCCACGGGCTGCGCTCGTGTTCGGGATGACAACACTTTTTTTGGACGACAGCGGGTTCTGGCAGGCGGTCAACTCGTTGCGAACGACACCGCATCTGCAGCAGGATGCTTGAGGCAGTAAGATTCGATCATCGCCATCAGGAACACCGCCATGAAATCACGCGCCGCCGTCGCCTTCGGCCCCGGTCAACCGCTGCAGATCGTCGAAATCGATGTCGCGCCGCCGCGTGCGGGCGAGGTGCTGGTGAAGATCAGCCACACCGGCGTCTGCCACACCGATGCGTTCACGCTCAGCGGCGACGACCCGGAAGGCATTTTTCCGTCGGTGCTGGGTCATGAGGGCGCGGGCGTGGTAGTGGAGGTGGGCGAAGGCGTGACCTCGCTGAAGCCCGGCGATCACGTGATTCCGCTGTACACCGCCGAATGCCGCGAGTGCAAGTTCTGCAAGTCGGGCAAGACCAATCTGTGCCAGAAGGTGCGCGCCACTCAGGGCAAGGGGCTGATGCCGGACGGCACGACCCGCTTCTCGTACAACGGCGAACCGATCTTCCACTACATGGGCTGCAGCACGTTCAGCGAATATACGGTCGTCAACGAAATCTCGCTGGCGAAGATCAATCCCGAAGCCGACCACGAAAAGGTGTGTCTGCTCGGCTGCGGCGTCACCACCGGGCTCGGCGCGGTGCACAACACCGCGAAGGTGAAGGCCGGCGACAACGTCGCGGTGTTCGGCCTCGGCGGCATCGGGCTTGCGGTGATCCAGGGCGCGCGTCAGGCGAAGGCCGGCCGCATCATCGGCATCGCCACCAACCCGGGCAAGTTCGCACTCGCGAAGCAGATGGGCGCGACCGACTGCGTGAATCCGAAGGATCACGACAAGCCGATTCAAGACGTCATCGTGGAGATGACCGACGGCGGCGTGGAATTCAGCTTCGAGTGCATCGGCAACGTGCAGGTGATGCGGGCGGCGCTGGAGTGCTGCCACAAGGGCTGGGGCGAGAGCGTGATCATCGGTGTGGCCGGCGCGGGTCAGGAAATCAGCACCCGGCCCTTCCAACTGGTGACTGGCCGGGTCTGGCGCGGTTCCGCGTTCGGTGGTGTCAAGGGTCGAACGCAATTGCCGGGGATGGTCGAGCAGGCGATGCGCGGCGAGATCGAACTCACGCCATTCGTCACCCATACGATGGGTCTGGACGAGATCAACCATGCATTCGACCTGATGCACGAAGGCAAGTCGATCCGTTCGGTGATCCATTATTGAACGGTCGTGCCGCATCGGCCGTTGTCGAAGCCGTTGCGACGTTCCGCACGCTGCACACATCAAGACCGGGTCGGATGAATAGATTTCTGGGTTTCGCTTGTCTGTCGTTGTTGATATGGGCCTCGGAATCGCGGGCACAGATGCTGACTCCGGCATCCACGCGCGATGCGGATGCGGTCGTCGCCGGTCTGCCCGACCTGGCCCGGCAGGCGATCACCGTTTACCGGGAAGAGAACCGGGCGAAGTACCTCAACACGCTGTTCCGCTTGCAGAGCGTCGCCAACGATCACCGCGGCGCGGACGAGACCTTGGACGCGTTGGTGCGACTGCGCAGCACGTCGGACCCTGGCAATGTTCCGCCGCTGCGGGCGTTCCAGGTCTCGACACGGACGAGCATCGCCCGCACCGAGGACAAGCGAACGCAGGAAGAGAGTGTGCGCCGGGCCTTCCGGTCGGTGTTCGCGCCGCTGGATGATCTGGATTCGAGCCGGTCTCTTTTTTGGCTCAAGGGCGACGTCGATCGGATACGAAACGACCTGCGTGCCGGCGCCGAAAAGCTGGTCGGCAAATCGGAGCTGCCGCTCGCGGACGCGATCGGCCTGATCCGGAGCCGCCATCTGCTCTCGACGTTCGAGACGATCGGGCCGTTCGCGGACGAACTCATCGCCGAGGACGATGCGCGCCGTTATCAGATCGACACGCGCGCAAGCGTGCGGACGGCGGACGGCGCGGACATCTCTGCGATCACTGCACGACCACGCAACGCGCAGGCCGGACTGCCGACGTTGCTGCGTTTCACGATCTACGCCGACGATGCACAAGCGATTGCCGAGGCGAGGAACACGGCGGCACGCGGTTACGCGGGCGTGATCGCGTACACGCGCGGCAAAGGCCGCAGTCCGCAATCGCCCATCCCCTTCGAGCACGACGGCGATGATGCGCGCGCGGTCATCGCGTGGGTCGTCAGGCAAGCCTGGAGCGACGGCCGCGTCGGCATGTACGGCGGCAGCTACGACGGCTTCACGCAGTGGGCGGCGGCGAAGAAACCGCCGGACGCGCTCAAGACCATCGTGCCTTACGTCGCCAACAATCCCGGCAATGGCCTGCCGATGGAGAACAATGTTTTTCCACTGGTCAATTACGCATGGCCGTTCTACACCACGAACAACAAGTCGCTGGACAACGAGACCTACTTCGACCCTGAACGCTGGAATGCACTGAACGAGCGCTGGTTCCTCAGCGGCCGATCCTATCGCGCGTTGGATCGCATCGACGGCACGCCGAACCCCTGGTTTCAGCGCTGGCTGCAACACCCGTCCTACGATCGCTACTGGCGACGGATGACCCCCTACGGGCGCGAGTTCGCGAAGATCGACATTCCGGTGCTGACCATCACCGGCTACTTCGACGACGCCCAGCGGTCCGCGCTGAATTACCTGCAGCAGCATTACGCGCACAAGCCCGACGCCGAGCACTATCTGCTGATCGGACCTTACGATCACTTCGGCGCCCAGGCCGCACGCAAGGCAGCGGTAGTGAGCGGGTATTCGATCGATCCCGTGGCGATGATGGATACGCAGGAGATCACCTTCCAGTGGATGGACCATGTATTCCGCGGCGGCCCGAAGCCTGAGCTCTTGCGCGACCGGATCAACTATCAGGTGATGGGCGCGAACGTCTGGAAACACGCGCCATCGATCGCTGCGATGCGCCAGGACACGCTAGTGCTGTATCTGAGCGCCGCCCGATCCGGCGAGACATACACGCTGTCGGAACGCCCCGACGCAACGGTCGCTGCGTTGAGCCAGGTCGTGGATTTCTCCGACCGCAGCACCAGCCTCAGCGACCACTATCCCAACCCGGTGGTCGGCAAGACGCTCGATGCTTCGAGCGGCCTGCTGTTCGAGAGCACGCCTTTCGAGGCACCGATCGAAATCTCGGGCATGTTCTCCGGCGAATTGCACCTGACCACCGATCGGCGGGATCTGGACTTCAGCGTCACGCTCTACGAACGCATGCCCTCCGGAGAACTGTTCCATCTGTCGTATTTTCTCGGCCGCGCCAGTTACGCGGACGATATGACCTCGCGGCGGCTGCTCACACCCGGCAAGAAAACCATCGTGCGTTTCGACAGGACGCGGATGACCAGCCGGCGGCTGCAGCCGGGAAGCCGGCTGCTCGTCGCGGTCACCGTGAACAAGAATGCCTATGCCCAGATCAATCACGGGACCGGGAAGGATGTGAGCGACGAAGACATCCACGATGCAACAACGCCGATGCGGGTCCAGTGGCATACCGACAGCCGCATCCGCATTCCAGTGTCGAAATGAACCGCAACATATCGGAGCCACGTTCGATGCAGACAATCGAATCCCACGCATCATTCGGCGGCCGGCAGGACGTCTACCGACACCACTCGGACGCGCTGGACTGCACGATGCAGTTCGCGGTCTATCTGCCGCCGCAGGCCGAACAGCGCCCGTGTCCGGTACTGTACTGGCTGTCGGGGTTGACCTGCACCGAGCAGAACTTCATCACCAAGTCCGGTGCGCAGCGCTATGCGGCCGAGCACGGGGTGATCGTGGTCGCGCCGGACACCAGCCCGCGCGGCAACGATGTGGCCGATGTCGAGGGCTACGACCTCGGCAAGGGCGCGGGCTTCTACGTCGATGCCACCGAAGCGCCTTGGTCGCGGCATTACCGCATGCAGGATTACGTGTCGCGCGAACTGCCGGCCCTCATCGAAGCGGACTTCCCGGTCACCGATGCGCGTGCGATCAGCGGACATTCGATGGGCGGGCACGGCGCGCTGGTCACGGCGCTGCGCAACCCGGGGCGGTACCGCAGCGTGTCAGCGTTCTCTCCGATAGTTTCGCCGTCGCAGGTGCCGTGGGGCCAGAAAGCCTTCGCCGCGTATCTGGGCGAAGACCGCGAAACCTGGAAAGGATGGGACGCCTGCGAATTGATCGCCACCGCCAGCGAACGTCTGCCGCTGCTGGTCGACCAGGGAGGCGGCGACGAATTCCTCGATGCGCAATTGCAGCCCGAACGCCTGCGCGATGCCTGCGAAGCGGCGGGCCACCCGCTGGATCTGCGCATCCGCCCGGGTTACGACCACAGCTATTACTTCATCGCCAGCTTCATCGGCGACCATTTCATCTTCCATATGCGGCAGCTGAATCTGGCGCGTTGATCGTTTTCCATACGCGGCCGGGACATCCTCGAGCCTTCGCCGCTACGTTTGAACCTGTCCCGCAGGAGCGTACGCAAAGCAGCGCTGGATCAAGCGGCTCGCTTCAAATCCCCTTGCATCGTCGTCGTGCGACAAGTCTCCGGGCGCGGTGTGCGGCCGTCTCAGGTTGGTGTCGGGGCCACGCGCGGCCGGTCGCCCGCCATGCCGCGCCCCCGATGCCCGCTTCTGCCGCGCGAAAGAAAGCAGGCGCGATTATCGAAGGTTATCGACGATCGCGTTGGCGCGGGTCGCGCCGGGGTCTGTCTTGATTCGGTGCCGGGGCGGCGGCAGCGGCAGGCGGTGCGCTGCTGGCCGCCTCGACCGGTTGACTCGGCCCGCCGGTGATCCGGCCACGACTGACCGTGACGACAAACCCCTCGACGGTCTCTGCATCCACCGTCAAACGGAACATTTTGTCGGGAGACAGCCATGACTCGCCGGGCTTGAACATGCTGCCTTCGTTGCTCGAAATGTTGGCGGGCGGAGCATCCGCATCCAAGCTCCAGGACGGCTCGCGGCGCGAGGTATCGACCTCATGGATGATCACCGCATCGCCGGGCAGATAGGCCTCGTTGAACTCGCTGCGCTTGCGCACTTCGACGGTGTAGTAACGGCCGGGCTGATCGGGAAACTGCAGCTTCAGCAACTGGGCGTTGTTGGTCGACACCAGACTGGCGCGATCCAGCGTGAGGGTGGTCCGGGCGCTGCCGGCATTGATGGTGCGTTTGCGCGTACCGGACATCCAGCCCAGAACATCGCGGCCATAGGTGTTCAGATGCTTCGGCAGCACGCCCAGATACGGCTCTCTGTTGGTAAATGAATACGAAAGGCTCATCAATGCCCACGGGTTGTCCTGATGAGATCCGTCGCGGTCCGAGTTGTTGGCATGCGGCAGGCCATAGCCGTGACCCATCTCGTGCGCCATGGTCGAGAGGTACTCGAAGGTCCATGGCGGCATCCAGGTCACGCTCCAGCACTTGTCGATGCCGTCGAGGGTCACGCAGCGTCCCCCGCCCCAAGCGGGGCCGTCGAGGTCGGCATTAAACATCATGTTGATGCCTTGTATGCCGCCGTTGAGCGAGAAGTCGACATCGGCATCGTGCACGGCGGTGCAATCGATGAATATCTTCGTGAAGTCCAGGGAAAGATAGCCGTTTGTGTCGGGGTAGACGTAGGTCGAACGCGGTTGCGGCAGTACCTTCCAGTCGCGCACGAGGCTGCCCGCGATGCTGATCTGGCCGTAGGACACCTTGTCCCAATACCCGTCCAGCGAATTGACGGTACCGCTGTACTGCGCCCGGAAGAAATTCGCGTTTCTGGGCTCGACGACGACATCGCTGAACTTGCAGGGCAATGTGACCCAGACCGACGGCCCGAGAACCGCTGAACTGTCGGCGCGGGCAACCGCTTTGCCCGCGCGCGAGGCTGCCGGCACGTCTCTGTTCGGGATGTCTCCGATCGGCACGATCGCCAACGGCTTGAGCGTGCGCTTGTCGTCACTGCTGGTGGAACGGACGCCCCGGAGCGCGGGCGATTTCGCTCTGCGGGCGGGCATCTCGACGTCCACCGCGATGCGGCGGCCATACAGGCCATAGAGGTTCTCGGCCGCACGCAGCGACTGTGTCGGATCCAGCCGGTGACGGACGCCCTGATCGTCCACGAGCGTGACCGTCAGCTTTTCCTGCGCGGGTGCGGATCGCGCCTTGGGTCCGTGCGGGTTGTCGTCACCCCAAACGACTTCGAGACGTCCGGTGAGCACGACCGATGATGTCGACTCCGTCGACGCTGCGGTGCGGGCCGCGCCCGCCTGGAGGCATCCTGCCGCGCTGATGAGAAGCAGCAACACGAAGCTTGAAACACGCATATCGAACTCTCATGAATGAAAAAAGTTGGCCGCGCGGGGAGCGCAGGCAGGGCATCGCAGGCATGGCATCGCCGGCAGGGGCGCCCATTGAGGCCGCTGCCGTCACGCATGCTCACTTGCCTATAGCGAAAAACAGGCGGGGAGAGGATCACACCGCCTGGAGCGTGTCGCGACGTAGCCGCTGGCAGGCCAAGAGCATGCGCGCCCGGTGCAGGGACGGCGGCCAAGAATAGCGCGCTTCGGCGCACCCATGGACGGGGAGCTCGATCCGCAAGGCGGTGAGAATCCCGGGACTTTCTGCCCCCTCCCTAGGCGAAAAGGCGGGTGAATCGCCTCACGACGTCCATCGCTCCGATAAAAAACCTAAAGAAAATAGTCGGTATAGGCGAAGCGGGCGTCGCGCAGTACGACCACGCCATTCGATACGCTGATCGGTGCCGAAAACATCGGGCCGGCGTGCACCAGCGTGTGGAATTCGCCGTTCTCTCCACAGGGATCGCAACTTTCGGGCAGATCGCGCAGCAGCGTTGCGTCGAAACCCCGGCCGCTGAAACCTGCGTCGAGTTGTTCGGTATCCACGCATACCAGCTGTGCTCGCAGGCCCGCTGCGATCATCCTGCGCGACAAATTCGCGGTGTAGCCCGGCGTAGGATCGAAGATCGGAAAATGCGGGGCCCAGTCGAGTTCCGCGCACAGCGTTTCTCGATACGCGCGGATATCCTGCAGAAACAGGTCGCCGAATGCGATATCGCGCAGGCCCGGCCAGCGTTCGCGCGCACGCAACAGCGCATCGGCGAACGCAGTGCGGTAAATCTCATTGCTGGCGCGCTGCGGCATCCACGCTTCGATCACCGGCAGTCCGCAGGCATCGGCCTGCGCATGCAAAATTTCGCGACGGATGCCCTGCATCGAAATGCGGTCGTAGCCTTCGGTCAGCGTGGTGACCAAACCCACCACATCGATGTCGCTGCGCCGGCGCAGCGTGTGCAGCGTCCAGGCCGCGTCCTTGCCGCCGCTCCACGACAGCAGCATCGGCACGCTCATGCCGCGCTGACGTCGCGCAGCTGCCAGCCGTTGCCTGCGAGCAGACGCAGGCGGTGCTTGAGGATCGCGCCGGGAATCGACGTGACTGCGATGAGGTCGATCTTCAGGTCGTGCTGCTCGCCGCGCACAGTGGCGGCGGGGTCGGTCGCGCCGAGCGCGGGATCGACCGCGTCCGGATCGTCCTGGGTCGCACGCCAGCGCTGGAACAGCGCGTCCTCGCGCAGCGCGGCCTGCAGCTCTTCGGCAAGCCCTTCGGCGCCATGCGATCGGAATGCGAACGCCCCGGCTGCGCGCAGCGCGTCGGGATCGGGAATACTCAGATAGAAACGTGTGGCCATGATCGCGTCCGCGCGTGCGTCGGGAGGGCCAGCATAGCGCGCCGCCGCAGCGATCAGGCCATGATCGCGCCGGACGGTGCCTCACTCATTGAGCAGCTGGCCCTCGGCGGCAAAACCGATCATCAGCGCACCTTTGCCCAGATTGACCATCCCGGTGAGGCTCATCACGCTTTCGTGCATGCTGACGCCATGCTCAAGGCAGCAGTCGCGCAAGGATGCGTAACCAGGCAGGGCGCGCATGTCCTCGAGCGGCCCGCCATAGCTCATGCAGACGTGCGGGCTGAGCAGCCCGCCACGCACGCGGTCGGCGGCATGCGTCAGCAACTTGCGTGCGGCCGCGTCGAAGCCGCGCACTTTGGCGACGGGCCCGGTGACGCCCCGGTTACCATGCAGGATCGGCTTGATGTTCAGCATCGAACCCAGCGATGCGCTGAACAGACTGACGCTGGCCTCGCCCTTCTTGCGCGTGCGCGCACGCATGTAATGCAGGTCGCGCACGACCAGATAGCCCTGCGTATGCTGGACAAGATAGTCGATGCGCGCGCGTATCTTTGGCGGTTGTTCTCCGGCGGCGATCATCTCGGCCGCCTCGATCAAAGTCACGCCCTGCGCCGCGAATACGTTCTGGGTGTCGACCACACGCAGCGCGAAAGGCGTCTTGTGGCCGGCAGCGATCCGGATCGGCTTGTAATCGTTGAGAATGGCGAAACTGGCCTGCATGGCGTTGTCGTGGATCGGACTGCGATTCTTCATGACCGTCAGACAGAATACGAAGTCGAAATCGATCACCAGCCGATTCAGGAACAAATCGTGGATCTGGGTGACGCTGAACGACTCGGTTTCCGCTTCGACGCCGCGCTGGGCGATATCCGATTCGAGAAAATTCAGCGTCGCCTGCGCATCGCGCATGTCCGCCATGACCACTTCGCCGATCTTCACGGTAATCGGAAGGACGACGACGTTGTAGCGTTCCAGGATGTCCGACGGCATATCGCACGTCGCATCGACCACCAGCCCTATCCGCATCGCACTTCTCCTCGGCTGCAGCTATGGATCAGGGCGATCGTGCCGACTCGCTGGGCTAGGGCCTAGTCCTTGAATTCATGTGGCTCACCGGCGAAGCCGATGATCATCGAACCTTTGCCGACGTTGACCATGCCGGTGAGGCTCATCACGCTCTCGAAGACTTCGACCTTATGCGCGCGGCAGACGTCGATCAGCGAGGCGTAGCCGGGCAGCTGGCGCATTTCCTCCAGTTCGCCTCCGTAGCTCAGGCACATCGTCGGCGTCATCAGCCCGGCGCGCACGCGCTCCGCACCGAAGGAGAACAACTTGCGGACGGCGGCATCCCAGCCGCGGATCTTCGCCACCGGCTTGGTCTCGCCGCGGTTGCAGTAGAGCATCGGCTTGATGTCCAGCGCGCTGCCGAAGGTGGCGCTGAGAAAGCTGACGCTCTTGTCGCCCTTGGCCTTGGTGCGCGAGCGCAGATACATCAAATCGCGCGGCACCATGTAGGCGTGGGTGTTGATCGCCAGGTTTTCCAGCCGTGCGCGGATCTTGGCCACGCCCTCGCCGGCATTGATCATGCGGATCGCCTCCACGGCGGTGACGCCCTGCGCAGCGAACAGCGTCTGGGTATCGATCACGCGCAGCGCGAACGGCGATGTATGCCCGGCCGCAGTGCGCATCGGCCGATAATCGTTGAGGATCACGAAACTCGCCTGCATGGCGTTGTCGTAGATCGGGCTGCGCGTCTTGGTGATGGTGAGGCAGAACACGTGGTCGTAGTCGATCACCAGCTTCTGCAGGAACAGATCCCGGATCTGGTTGACCGTAAACGGCATGGTTTCGGCCTCGGCGCCGCGATCGGCGACGTGCGAGTGCAGGAATTCGAGGGTCGCCTGCTCGTTGCGATGGTCCGCCAGAACGGCATCGCCGATTTTCACCGTGATCGGCAGGATTTCGATGTGATTCCGTTCGATATAGCTCCCTGGCAAATCGCATGCCGAGTCGACGACCAGACCGATGCGCATGACAGCGTTTCCCGTAGTGGCGGAGTGACAGTAATCGACAAGCAAACCATGTGCCAGATCGAACGCTACGGCCGCGTCGGTTCAGTTTCTCTGCACGCCCACCGGCAAGGTCGCGGCTCTCCGCATCTCGGGATCGTCCAACAGCGCCGGATCGTGCAGGACCGCAACCGCGAACGCATGGGCATCATTCCCCCAAAACAGCGAATTGCCAAGTGCTAACGTCGGCACCCCGAACACGCCTGCGGTCAGCGCGATTTCGGTGCAGTTGCGCAGCATCGCCTTGACCTCGGCCGAATCGGCCACGCCCGCCGGCAAGTGCAGCGCTTCGCGCACCGGCTCCAGCGCCTGCGCGGTGTCCGCAGGGTTGCCCTGCACCCAGATCCAGTCGAACAGGGCATCGATCGACGCAACCGATGCGCCTGCTGCAATGCACAACCGCAGGGCCGGCAGCGGATTGAACGGATGCTTCGCCGGAAACCGCAGCGGCACGCCGGCCTGACGCGCCTGCCAGAGCACGTGCCGATAGGTGAACTCGCGTTTGCTTGGAATTTCCGCCGGCCCTTTCTGACCGCGCGCATCGAGCACCGCCGCCAGCAGGATCGGCACCGGAACGATGGGGTGTTCCGCCATCAGCGCACGCACCTTCGGCCACTGCAGATGGGCGAAGGGCGAGATGAAATCGAAATACCAGCGGTTGGCGGTATCGGTGGTCATGCGCGTCTCGCCGGATTCATTGACCACCCGCAGGATACGCCCGCGGCAGATCGCCCGCCGCACGCAGATAGCGGTCGCGCAGTTCGGTCTGGCGGCTGCGCATCGGGATGGCAAGACCATCGAACCACACCCGGCTCGCCACCGTGCTCACGTCCAGCGGGTCGCCGGTCCACAGCACCAGATCGGCGCGCTTGCCGACGGCGATGGTGCCGAGGCGGTCGCCCACGCCCAGCGCGTCCGCAGGTACGCGGGTCAGACCGGCAAGACCGTCTTCCCAGGGCAGCCCGTTTGCGACTGCGTTGCCCGCGCTCTGGCGGATCTTGCGCGCGTTGTGCGATGCCTTGTCGTTCTGCGAGAACCCCACCTGCACGCCTGCGGCGCGCAGCCGTGCGGCGTTTTCCAGCGTGGCCCCGATCTCGTCGAAACTGGCCGGCAGATTCGCCAGCGGATCGACGAACACCGGTACTTTCGCTGCGGCCAGCTGCGGCCCGAGCATCCACGCCTCGGCCCCGCCCTGGATCGCGATGCGCACGCCGTGACGCTGCGACCAGCGCAGCAGCTGGCGGATGTCGGCGGCGCGATGCACGCCCACCATCACCCGGCCGCCACCGTTGAGATAGCGCGCCAGCGTGTCGCGGCCTGCGGGCGTCAGCATCGCCATCGGCGACGCGGCGGGGATGCGCCCGCGCACTTCATCGATGAACTGGTCGAGCAACATCCACTGGCTGGCGCGGGTGCCGCCGCTGAGACTGGCGCCGTCGCTGCCCATCTGGATGAAGAGGATCTTCGGCCCGGCCGGATCGGCGCTGCCGTCCAGCCGCACCACCGCGCCCTGGCCGGCGATGATCGAACCGCCGTTGGCGGTGTCCGCGCCCAGCAGGGCGAAACCGATGCCTTCCACGCGCGCGATCGGCACCAGCACCGAGGCCGGGTTGTAGGCCAGGGTCACGTCGAACTCCGGCCGCACCACCATCTGCTTGCCCTGGCCCAGCCCCAGCGACTGGTCGTTGGTCGGGTCCTCGGCGGAGACTTCATCCAGACCGATCGCGGTCACGCCGCCGAACAGCGTCGGCGTCAGCGGCTTGCCGGCCGCATCGATCACGTCGACGCCCTTCGCCGACAGGCCGCGACCGATGGCGGCGATATTGCCGCCCTGCACCAGCACGTCGGTGTTCTGCAGCGTGCCCTGCGCGCCTGCGGTGTGCACGGTGGCGTTGCGGATCAGGATGTTCTGGGCGAACGCAGTTGAAGCGATCAAGCACAACGCCAGCGCAAACGTCACGCGTGTCAGACTGCGGCACCGCAATGAATGATCGTCATCCCGAGGGTGCAACCCGAGGGATCTGCTTGTGATTGGCGCATCCGGAAGCGTGCCGAAAAACAGATTCCTCGCTGCGCTCGGAATGACAACAGGAAGCAGACGGCGGCTCATCGCACACCTCCTTCAAAACCCTGGCCCAGCATGAAATCGGACTTCGGCTGCCGCGATGGATCGTTGCGGTCGTACAGGCGCGCGCCGTCGACATACACCTGCTCGGCCTTGGCGTACACGCTGAAGGGGTTGCCGCTCCACAGCACCACGTCGGCCATCTTGCCGGCTTCCAGCGTGCCGGTCTTATCCAGAATGCCCAGCGACTTCGCGGCGTTCGCAGTGATCCAGCGCACTGCGCGCTCCGGCGGAATATCGATGCCGATGCGCTGCGCGCTGGCGATCACTTTCGCCGCCTCCTGATTCAAGCGCTGGATGCCTTCTTCCGAATCCGAATGCACGATCGCGCAGCCGTTCTTGGGACGATCGACCAGTACGATGTTTTCCTGGACGCCGTCGAAAGCCTCCATCTTGAAGCCCCACCAGTCCGCCCACAGCGCGCCGCAGACGTTCTCCTGCGCGAGACGGTCTGCGAGTTTGTAGGCCTCGGTGCCATGGTGAAAAGCGCTGATCCTGAAGCCGAACTCCTTCGCCAGGTCCATCATGATCGCCATTTCGTCGGCGCGGTAGCAGTGGATATGTACGAGGATATCGCCGTTGATCGCGCCGGCGAGCGTGTCCATTTTCAGATCGCGCTTGCCGCCGCTGTCGTTGGCGCTGTCGGTGGTGCCCGAACCGCTCTGCCACCAGCGCTTCTTCTGCGCGGCGGCGGCTTGCTTCGGCTTGTTCTTCTTCAGATATTCGCTGGCATCGATGAACGCCGCGCGATAGCCGGCCACGTTGGCCATGCGCGTCGAAGGGCCGCCCTTTTCGCCGTACACGCGCTTGGGATTCTCGCCGCAGGCCATCTTCAGGCCCCAGGGCGCGCCCGGGAATTTCATCGCCTGATAGGTCGTTGCCGGCACGTTCTTCAGGGTCACGCCACGGCCGCCGATCAGATTGGCGGAGCCCGGTAACACCTGCATCGACGTGACGCCGCCCGCCAACGCGGTGTTGAAGCCCGGATCCTGTGGCCACACAGAATGCTCGGCCCACACGTTCGGCGTGGTCGCGGCCGTCATCTCGTTGCCGTCCTGATGCGCGCGGACACCCGGGCTGGCGTACACACCCAGATGCGAATGCACGTCGATGATGCCGGGCGTCACCCACTTGCCGCGACCGTCCACGCGCAGCGCGTCGGCGGGGACATCGAGATTCGACCCGACCGCGACGATCCTGCCGTCGCGCATCAGCACGTCGGCGCCGTCCAGGCGGGTGCCGGTGCCGGTCAGCACAGTCGCGCCCTGCAGCAGCACCGGCGGCGAGGCGATCGCGCGATAGGTGCTGGCGTAGGGATCCTGCGCGAAGCGCGAAGTGGCGGCCTTTTTCGGCGCCGTGTCGGCCGCATGGGCCGGCGCCAGCGCGACCGCAGGCAGCACGGTCGCGGCGAGCGCGGCGATGAAGATTCGATGCATGACGGTATTGCCCCTGCCGGGGAGCCCCCCCGGACGAACCGCCACCCTAGCCCGCCGGGGTCGGGCTGCCAACCATGACCTTGGTCATGGTGCGTGACAAAATGACGCCGATCACTCGGAGACACGCATGAAAGAGAAAGAACAGATCGTCGAAAACTGGCTGCCGCGCTATACCGGCCTGCGGCTGGACCAGTTCGGTCAGCACATCCTGTTGACCAACTTTGGCGGTTACCTCAACCACTTCGCGCGGATGACCGGCGCGGAGATTGTCGGCCTGGACCGGCCAATGCCCAGCGCCACCGCCGACGGCATCACCATGATCAACTTCGGCATGGGCAGCCCCAACGCCGCAACCATGATGGACCTGCTCTCGGCGGTCATGCCCCACGCCGTGCTGTTCCTCGGCAAATGCGGCGGCCTGAAGCGCAAGAATGAACTCGGCGACCTGGTGCTGCCCATCGCCGCCATCCGCGGCGAAGGCACCAGCAACGACTACCTGCTGCCCCAGGTGCCCGCACTGCCCGCGTTCGCCCTGCAGCGCGCGGTATCGACGATGATCCGCGACCTCGGCCACGACTACTGGACCGGCACCGTCTACACCACCAACCGCCGCGTCTGGGAGCACGACGAGGACTTCAAGGAAAAGCTGCGGATGATGCGCTGCATGGCCATCGACATGGAGACCGCCACCATCTTCGCCGCCGGCTTCGCCAACCGCATCCCCTCCGGCGCGCTGCTGCTGGTCAGTGACCAGCCGATGATTCCCGAAGGCGTGAAGACCGAAGCCAGCGACGCGAAAGTCAGCGCCGAGTATGTGGAGCGCCACATCCAGATCGGCATCGAGGCGTTGAAACTGATTCGCCGGCATGGGAAGTCGGTGAAGCATTTGCGGTTTGATGAGTAAACTACCAGCTGAAAGACTGGCCTATGGAGGGGGGATATGGCAAAGCTACTATGCGACAGATACACGATTGACCCTGACGACGGACTGAGAGTCGAAGTAGTCGGCTCTTGGTCTCTTGAGAAGCACAGTCGACTACGAAAGTACGTCGACATCACCAAGAAAACGCGAGCCAAATTTGACTACAGCGGTGCTGCATACATAGACCTTTACTGTGGCCCAGGAAAAATTCAGGTGAGGGGCGAAGAGTCGACTCAGGACGGCAGCCCTCTTCTCGCTTTGAGAGAGTCGATGAAAGGATCCCCGTTTACATCCATTCATATCGCGGACTTAGACAAAGAGAACTTAGAGAGCTGTGCAAAAAGATTGAGATCAGTGCCCGGCGCACCGAAAATTTTCAACTACCATGGCAAAGCCGAAGATACCGCCTACGAAGCAACAAAGGACATTAATAAGAGCGGCCTCCACCTCGCACTTCTCGATCCGTACAGCATAGGGGCGATTCCTTTTTCCGTTATTGAGACACTATCTCAAGTTAAGCGTATGGACATGATTATTCATGTCAGCGAAATGGACCTTAATAGGAACATCCGCATGTATAGAGAAACCGGAGTCCTTGAGCAATTCGCACCAGGCTGCGAGGAAGCCGTTGATTGGCGGCACAAAGATGAAATTGTACGCGCCGAACTATTCAGTCATTGGCGATCAAAGCTCGAGGAGCTGGATTACATTGTCGGCGGTGCGGAAAAAGTATCAGGCGACAAGAATCAGCCATTCTATTGGCTTGTTAGTGTTTCCAGGAATGATCTCGGAAAGAAATTTTGGGATGAGATTAGACACGTCGAACCACAGCGTGGTTTCAACTTCTGAAGGACAATGCCATGACCACTAAATCTAAAATCGAGTGGACTGAAAGCACATGGAACCCGGTCGTTGGCTGCACAAAGATCAGCGCTGGATGCAAGCATTGCTATGCAGAGACGATGGCGCGCCGCCTGCAGGCCATGGGCGTGACCGGTTACGAACAAGGCTTCAAAAATGTGCGCACTCTGCCCTTCCGCCTTCATGAGCCATTGCTTCGCAAACAGCCTACGGTCTATTTCGTCAACTCGATGAGCGACCTGTTCCACAAGAACGTGCCCGAAAGCTTCATCGATCGCGTATTCGACGTGATGGCTCAGTGCCCACAGCACACTTTTCAGGTGCTCACGAAGCGTGCCGAACGCTTGTCCGACTACACGCAGGAGCGAATCGTCGCCGACAATGTCTGGTTAGGAACATCGGTCGAAAACAAGCGCCATGGTGTTCCGCGCATCGCACATCTGCGCTCCGCGAAAGTCAAGACTCGGTTCCTGAGTGTGGAACCGCTGCTGGAAGATGTGGGAAAGCTCGATCTCACAGGCATCGAATGGGTCATCGTCGGCGGCGAGTCGGGCCACGGCGCGCGGCCGATGAAGGAATCCTGGGTGCTGAACGTAAAACGCCAATGCGAAGAGCAAGGCGTGGATTTCTTTTTCAAACAATGGGGTGCTTTCGGCGCCGACGGCATCAAGCGGGACAAGAAATCCAACGGAAGAACTTTACTTGGGCAAACGTGGAACGCGATGCCCACGCTTGCCTCGGCCTCTTTGTGAAGAAGCTAGTCCATCGATCATTTATCCAATGAACCAGGCGCGATCCATCATCACTTTCTGGCACGACGCCGGCTCGGCGAAGTGGTTCGCGAAGGACGATGCCTTCGACGCCGAACTGCATGCACGATTTCTCGACGAACACTTCGCCGCCGCGCGTCGCGAGCGTGAAGCGCTGTTGGATGATGCGAACGGCGCGCTCGCCCTGATCCTGCTGCTGGATCAGGTGCCGCGCAATGTCTTCCGCGACAGCGCGCATGCCTTCGCTACGGATCCGCTGGCGCGCGAATATGCGCAGCGTGCCATTGCTGCGGGTTTTGATATCAAAATCGATCCCGCGCTGCGGATTTTCTTCTATCTGCCGTTCGAGCATTCCGAAGCGCTTGCGGACCAGGATCGCGCGGTGGCGCTTTGCGAAACGCTGGGCGATGCGAACTATCTCAAGTATGCGCAGGCGCATCGCGATGTGATTCGCAGCTTCGGGCGGTTTCCGCATCGCAATCGGGCGTTGGCGCGAGCGAGCACGGTGGAGGAGCAGGATTGGCTGGATGCGGGTGGGGGGTTCTGAATTCGGGTCCAGATCGACGACCTCGGAACGACCTTATGCCTGCTGTGGGAGCGACGGAAGTCGCGAAGCCGGCAATTTCACAACGACCGCTTCAATCGCCATCCTGTTGCGGTGCATCGCTGGTAATCACCTGATTGCGAAAATCGTCATGACGCATGCGCTGCGGGAATCGCGGCTCCCGCCGCTCCCACATAGGGAAAGCCCCTCAAAAGGGGCCTAAAACACCCTGTGCCGCCTGAAGACGGCACAGCTTGATTCGATCCCTTCTCCCACCGGGAGAAGGTGGCGCGCAGCGCCGGATGAGGGTACGACGAAGTCGCGCAAGCCCGATCCATTGGGACTTCGCCGTACCCTCACCCCAACCCCTCTCCCGGTGGGAGAGGGGCTCGAAGCCGGCCGTCGCAAAGGTCAAACCTCAGAAGGCCCCGGCAAAGCCTGACGTTTTTCCCTTGAAGCTAATAGGAGCGCCATCGGATGCCGTGTTTTGTTTCGGCTTTGGGTGCGAACGCGTACGTCGGGCTGTACGCGGAGGCGGTACCTTATGAAAAATGCGAAGCGGATTGCGACATGATTCGGCGGGTCGATGGTTTACGCATCAAGGCCGCACGCTCACCCGCATCGCCGCGCCCGAACAGCAGGCGTGGCTGGATGCGGGCAGCGGATTCAGATGCGACTTCGGACTCAGAACCAGGCGCAGCCACCGACGGTCGGCCGCAGCGTGTATCCGGGCTGCAGGTTGCCGCCGGAGCCGCTTTCGACCACGTACCAGTTGACGCCGGCGCAATGGGCACGCGCGCCGGTCCAGCCGGGGTTGTTCCATGGCGTCATGATCAGATTGTTGCCGACGACAGTGGCGTTGCTCATGCCGGCGACCACGATGCCGTAGCCATAGGTACCGCTGCCCTGGTTGTAGACGATGCTGAGACCGCTGACCATCTCGCAGTCCAGATTGTTTTGCACCGCGTCGCACCACATGCGCGAGCCTGCGGACAGCGCGATGGTGATGCGCTGCCCGCCTGCGGTCTGGATCAGATTGTTGCGGAACACCGAACCATTGAAGCCGGCGAAGGCTGCGCCGAAAGTACGTTTCTGCGCGCCAGCGGCAATGATGCCGCTGATTGCGGAACGGCCGCTGTTGGCGACCCAATTGCCCTCGATGATGGTATTGGTGCCGCCGTAGAAGGTGATGGCGCCGTCGGTGACATCGCGCAGCTCGTTGTTGGCGATGTAGGCGTTGGAGCAGTACAGGCCGATGCCGTCGGCCCATTGCTCGGATTCGAGAAAGCCGGAGTAGCCGATGAACGAATTGGTGATGCGCAGATTGCTGCAGTTGACGTCGTCGGCCGCAGCGATGGTGGCGCCGCCGATGGTGTTGATCGCACGCACCCGGTCCATCAGCGAGTTCTGGCCGGAGATTGCGATCAATGCGCGCCATTTCGTCGCGTTGCCTGTGGTGCGTTCGACATCGACGCTGCTGCGCGAGCCGTCGACGATCAGATTGCGCAATTCCACGCCGGAGCGGCCGTTGGCGTCGAGCACTGCGCGGCCCTGCTGCAGGCCGCTGCCGGGTTTGTAGTAGATGCGTGCCTTGAACGCATCGTCGGTGGGCAGCGCGCGCGTCTGCAGTTTGGTATACGCCGGCAGCAGGATGCTGCCGGAGACTTCGAATTGCGCTTTCTGGCAGAGGACCACGGTGCCGCCGTTGGCGGCGTTCACCGCGTTCTGCAGCACCGTGCCCGGGGTGATCACGGTGCCGCCTTCATCGCCGATGCAGTCGGCGCGGGGATAAGCCTGCGCGTTGCCGCCTAGCAGCGCCGATGCGAACAGGGCGAGGATGGTGAGGCCCTTCGCTGAGGGGAATGCGAAAAATCCTGCGGTGATGGAACACAACTTCATGGGTGCCTCCAATGCGTTCGATGTGAATGCGACCGGCAAGAAAACCGGCCGGCCGATGCGGCGAACAGTGCGCCGGAGCGATCGACCCGATCGCTCCGGATCGCTCCGGATCGTACGGTCGTTCTTCGACAGACTGTTCGCGATTGAGCCTATCAGATCGAGCTTACAGACCGAGCACAGCCTGCTGTCGAAGCGGGATCGGGCAAGCAAGGCGATCGATCCGGCACGGTGGCCGCCTGCGCGGGTTCACGCAAAAAACTGCCCGTGGTGCGTGGGTAGAGTGAAAGAAAGCGGGTTCAAGGCAGGCAACCGCATGTCTGGGACCTCATGAAACGCCAAAGGTACCGAAGCACCTTTGGCGCGTCATGTGTGGTGCGGCACTCAGTGCGAACCGTCCGGCTCGTAGAAGAACGTGTTGACGCGCGCGGTGCCGATCGGTATGCCTGCGGTGAACGCGGTGACGCCGAAGACCGTGTTCAATGTGGTGGCGGCTTCTGCGTTGAGCGTAACCGCGACATCGTTGATCCGCAGACTGCCGTAGCGACCGAACGACTGGACCTGCGGCGCGGCATTGAGCGCAAGATTGAACAGCGCGATGCGGCCGACCAGACTGTCGTTGACTTTCGCCAGACCGGTCAGCACCGGTGCGCTGCCGGTGGTGTCGATGACGAAGCTGCTGATATTCACGGTGAGCGTGCCGGCGCGCAGGTTGAGGCCGCCGTCGTGCACGATCTCCCCTTTGAAGCTGGCGGCATCGATTTCGCCGGTAGGGATGGGGAAACGCGCGTTGCCATTGCGGATCGATGCCGGAAAGCTGGGCGATGCGGATACGCCGAGGCTGTCGAGCGCGCCGAGGAAGGTGCTGGACAGGGTGACGCGGGTGTCGCCGCCGAGCGTGCTCACGGTCGGCGCGGCGGTCGCGTAGCCCGCAGTGAATGCGAGCGCAGCGGCGAGCATCATGGAACGGAACATCGGACGTTGAACGATCATGGGAAGACTCCTTGGAGGTCGGGGGAAGTCCCATGGCCGTCTGCTCGACGCCCCCTGCCGTGGATCGAAGCCGGTCATGCGCAGCCGTAATGCAGACGATCTGCTGCGGACTGTGCGATGCGAACCGGCCTGGATGCCCAGCGTCGCCATGGAGCGCAGAATCTAGACGCATCGGATGACAGCGATGCGAAGTTCGCTAAACCTGGACTGAAGACAGGATCATTCGTACTGCCGATCGCAGCCATACGGTTTTTTTCAGGTATTCCATCTCAATCCTGATACCGGCATTGCATCCGGTGATGCATCGCCGACGTAGCATTTTTTCTTGGGCTTTGCGAAAACGCAGACGCCATGCTGCGGCGCCGCATGATTCTGCGATGGCGCGACCGCATGCCGGGGATGAATCAGCGTAAAGATCCCGTTTCGGCAAGATGCTGAAGCACCCGTGTTTCCGCTCATGAAAACGCCCGATGCGCATGCATCGGGCGTTTCTGTTTGCGGGGCCTGGTTTGCTTCTGGAACGATTACTGCATGCTTCGCGCCTTCGGTTCCTGGGTCTGCGTTTCGAGCTGCGGATTGGCAGCCTGGGGCGCCTGCGGGGTTTGCGCCTGCTGCGCCAGCGCCTTGACCGCCTGGTCGGCGACCGGGGTGCCGATCGCAGCCTGTTCGCTGATCCGGTGATCGCTGCTGGGTTCGCCCTTGTAGAAGAACACGTTGCGATCCGCGTTGCCCTGCGCGTTGACGACCGTGCTGCCGACGGTCACACCATCGATGCGATCCACGCCCTGCTGCTTGGCGGCGATGGCGATGCCGGCGGCGAGCCTGTCGGCGGCACTGTCGGGCGCGGGATTCAGCGGATAACCCTGCTGCTGCAATGCTCCCAGCGCCTGCTTGTAAAGCGGATCCTCGCGCAACGCGGTCGCAGCCTGCTCCGGATTGACTGCAGCCGGCGGCGTAG
Organism: Lysobacteraceae bacterium; assembly: GCA_044340325.1. Lineage (GTDB taxonomy): Bacteria > Pseudomonadota > Gammaproteobacteria > Xanthomonadales > Xanthomonadaceae > Lysobacter_I. Next base: position 5,542 of record JBIITV010000007.1, on the reverse strand, counting down.
CGGGCTGCGGCCGCGACGGTGCATACAGCGCGTCCATGGTGTTGCCGAGCGCAGCGTTGCCGTCGCGGTCGGTCTGAAATGGTTTGACGCTCAGACCGCTCTGGCTGTTCAACTGCGCCTGCACGCCGACGTCGCGCTGGCCCAAGGTGGAATCGAGCTGCGCGCGCACATCGCCGGTGATCACGGTGGTGCCGTTGGCGTTGCCGCCGACCGCGAGGCTCGCCTGTGGTGTGGCGGTGACGTTGAGCGGGTCGCCGACCACCTGCTGCGGTGTGCCGGTCACGGTGACGCCGACGGCAGTGCGGTCCACGCCCGGGTCGGGGCGGTCGGTGGTGATCGCAGGCAGTTCTACACTGCGAACGCTCCCGTCCATCAGACGGAAATCCTGGGTAGTGGTGGTCTGCCGGACTTCGCCACCGGGCCGCGCGCCGAAGGTCACATTGACTTGACCGCCATCGATCACGCCGTTGTTGGCATTGACCTGGGCGTTGACCGAAAGCTGGGAATCGGGGCTGGTGGGACGGACAATGCCGACCGAGGCTCCGGAAAACTGCAGGCCGTTGCCGTTGTCCTTGAAGTTGGCGTCGACAGTGGTGGAGCCACCATCAGAGGTGGTCTGTCTGAGGCCGGCGGATACGTTATCGATATCGGACATTGTGGTTTGCTCCATTCGCCTAGGGGAATCCAGTGGCGAAACAGATAGCACTGCCGTCGGCGCGTCCCAAGCCGTGCATGCGTCACATTCTGCGCGAGATCCGGGACCGGCCTCCTAAAGGCTTGAATTGACAGTGACTGCTGCGGGACGGGAGATGTTTTTGCGATTTTTTTGTGATGTCTTGCGGCTTCGCAAGCGTGCCTGATGGCGCGGGTGGGCACGGAATGCGCGCAAAGACCCTGCCCGGCGGCGATGAGCCCGACATCTGCGTTCTGCGGAAACGTTCGGGGCGGCAAACCGCCCCGAGCGGATCATTTCCTCAGCTGCTGCCAGAGGAAGGTATAGGCCAGCGCACGCATATGCGCTTCCTGCTGGTTGTTGGCCGCGCCGCCGTGGCCGCCTTCGATGTTCTCGTAGTAGCGCACATCGGCGTTCATCGCTTCCATCTTCGCCATCATCTTCCGCGCGTGGCCGGGGTGGACGCGGTCGTCGCGGGTGGAGGTGGTGAACAGCACCGGCGGATAGGTCGTGCCTTCCTTGAGCAGGTGGTAGGGGGAGAAGGTTTTGATGAACGCCCAGTCCTTGGTGTCCGGGTCGCCGTATTCGGCCATCCACGACGCACCGGCCAGCAGGTGGCTGTAACGCTTCATGTCCAGCAGCGGCACCTGACAGACGATCGCACCGAACAGCTGCGGGTACTGGACGATCATGTTGCCCATCAGCAGACCGCCGTTGCTGCCGCCCTGCGCGCCCAGACGCGCGGGCGAGGTGATCTTGCGTGCGAACAGGTCCTCGGCGACCGCCGCGAAATCCTCGTAAGCCTTGTGGCGGTTGGCCTTGAGCGCGGCCTGATGCCAGCGCGGGCCGTATTCGCCGCCACCGCGGATGTTCGCCAACACGTACACCCCACCGTTCTGCAGCCAGCCGCGGCCGGCCATGGCACTGTAGGTTGCGGTGTACGACACCTCGAAGCCGCCGTAGCCCCAGAGCAGGGTCGGCGTGCTGCCGTCCATCGGCAGTAACTTCGGACGGACGATGAAGTACGGAATTCTGGTGCCGTCCTTGGAAGTGGCGAACTGCTGTTCGGTGACCAGCCCTTCGGCTTCGAAGAACGCCGGCATCGCTTTGAGCTTCTGGGGCTGCTGGCCGATCTCCACCAAGGACAGCGTGGTCGGCGTCAGGAAGTCGGTGGTGGTCATCCACAGGGCGTCGCTCCCGTCGGCGTCCACCGCATCCACGCTGACCGTGCCCACCGCCGGTGCGCCGACCAGCAGACTCTGCCGCCAGCTGCCCTCGCCGATGGGAGTCATCACCCGGACCTTGCTCTTCACGTCGTCGAGCAGGGTCAGCACGAGGTGACGCTTGGTCCAGGTATAGCCCGACAAGGAGGTGTGGTCGTCCGGGGTGAACGCCACATCGAACTCGCGGCTGCCGGCCATGAACCTGTCGAAATCGATCACCAGCAGCGAACCGGCGGCGTATGTCGTGTTCTTGATTGTCCAGGGCTCGCGCAGCTCGAGCGTCAACCACTGGTTGTGCACGGCCTTGTTGACCGAGTTCGGTACGTCGATCTTGACCAGCTTGCCGTCCTTGCCGCGCAGGTACAGCTCATCGTTGTAGAACGCGATCGTACGGCTGACGAACTCGCGCTCGTAGCCCGGTGTGAGATCGCGAAAGGCCGCGATGTACATGTCGTTCGGCTTGCCTTCGTAGACGACTTCGGCCGAATCCAGCGGCGTGCCGCGCGTCCATTGCTTGACGATGCGCGGATAGCCCGATCCGGTCATCGTCCCGGCGCCGAAATCGGTGAACACGAACACCGTGTCCTGATCGATCCACTGCAGGCCGCCTTTCGCTTCCGGGCGGAAGAAGCCGTCCTGCACCCAGGTTTTGGTGTCGAGGTCGAATTCGCGGGTCACGTCGGCATCGGAGCCGCCGCGCGACAGCGCGATCAGGCAGCGCTCGTACTGCGGCTTGAGGCATTCGGCGCCGTGCCACACCCAGTTCTCTTTCTCGGCGGCGTTGAGCGCATCCAGATCGATCACGGTTTCCCACTTCGGATTGGGTTTTCGATATTCGACCAGCGTCGTGCGCCGCCACAGCCCCTGCGGGTTCTGTTTGTCTTTCCACAGGTTGTAGTAATAGTTGCCGATCTTCTGCACGCCGGGGATGCGCGCATCGGAATCGAGGATCGCGCGGAGATCGGCTTCGAGTGTCTTGAACTCGGGCGTGCTGGCGATCTCGGCCTCGGCTTTGGCGTTGCGCTCGCGGACCCAGTCCAGGGCCTTTTCGTCGGTCACGCCCTCAAGCCAAAGGAAGGGGTCGGCGGATGCGGCGGTATTGGGCATGGTCGGCTTGGCGGCAGGGGCGGGCGTCGCGGCGTGAGCGACCAGGGAAGGAGCTGCGCCGAGCGCGAGGGCGACGGCAAGACAGACATGCGAAAGCTTGAGCATGTGGGAGTCCGGAACATGGACGGCGGGGGCTGCCACGCTAGCACAGCTGTCCGCTGCGCGTGTTTGCCCGACGCAGCCGGACCCGGGCGGCCGCTCAGGCGGCCCGTCGCAACGCCTGCTGGCCCGTCATACCCGTACGCGCATGCGCTGAGCGGATCACATGCACCGTCGCCAGGGACAGCCCATGGTTGCTGCGCTGCCGCAGCAACCGCGCCATCGCCCACGCCGCCAGCGGCAACGCCAGCAGCCAGAACGGCAGCCAGCCGAAGGTGTCGCTCACGCCGCGCGCTGCCGGCAGCGACAGCAGCGCGACCAGCGCAAGCGCGGCCATACCGAGCAGACCTTGTTCGATTGCAGAGACGGACGACGGATGAGGCTGGGACATGGCGGCGATCCGGTGGGTGTGGAGGCCAGTGTTGCGGGGCTGGGTCTCAGAAGCTGCGACATCTATAGAAAAAATCAATGAAAACAACCATTGCATATATTGACGATAGCGCGCGGGCGATGAGAAGCTGAAAAGCATTCTTCAATTTGAAGCCTAATCAAGCATTAGGCGTCATATTGTTTTGATTCATAGGGGGATAGTTATGAAACGAAGAGAATTCATCGCCACTCTCCCTGCACTGTCTCTTGGCGCAGCTGGCATTATCACCCCGAACGAGTCGCACGCTATTGTCCCGTTCGTGTTTCGCCTGATCCTGGGCGGGGTTGTACGCGGGAGTGTCACTCGCACTGTCACGACCACGATAACCCGGCAAGCGATTACTACCGCGTCCCTCGGACTGAGAGCATCCGGGATTTTGGCGGTTTCATCAGGCGTCGCATTCGCATTTGAAAAGTACGGCGCTTCTGAGATTTGGGTCGCGGGCAGCGCTGAGCAATCCCTGACAGTCTCTACCGAACAGGGAACTGCAGCTAAGCGTGAGCAGGTATATCTTGGATATAGAGTTGTAGACGTTGAGACAGGCAGCATTGAAAAAATCGGCCTGAAAAACGTCTCAATAGAGCCTGACAAGAAAATTTCCCTGTCGCATCTTGTGAAGGATTTGCCTCACACTGGAGTCAAGTCCGTCGAAGGGCTTGCCGCATTCGATAGCAAAGGAATTCGCAGCAATGATCGCTTTCAATTTACGGACAGAAAAATAGTTGTTGTTGCCGATCCCAGCGAGGTCGAATTGTCGTGAGCACTGTCGAAAGGAATGTCGGAATCGCGTTCTTATGGCTGGCAGTGTTTGTCATAGCAGGCATTGGCAGTTGCTCCGCCATGCGACTCGAGAAAGAAAATCAAGATCTGAAAAGCGCGCTGATCCGCTCGGAGGAACGCCAAGACCGGCTGAATACGAATCTTCGCGATCTTGCTCACGAGACCGAACAGCAGCTAACACGGCATGAGCAAGAAATTCAGGGCATTAATTCTCGAGTCAAGACATTTCAAGCCACCAGAGATCCCGAAAGCGGGGCAATTGTGTGGGATGAATCACCCGCCTCCGAATAGGTTGTATTCAAGTGCGCAGCTCAAAACTTTCTGCGGCGAATGGAACGCCAGATACCCGACTACCATCTTGGATCAGCGATGTCGGAGAGCTCGGCCTAGCAATTGAAAACGATCGGGGAATGCGCAATAACCTCAGACTTTAGGAAGTAGGATGGGTTGAGCGTAGCGATACCCATCGCTTTTTGTTCGCGGACGACAGGCATCTCTTGACTCCCGAGATTGATGGGTATCGCTGCGCTCAACCCATCCTACAAAAATCCTGCGATGCATCCGGTACGGAACGCATGACCAACTACCGCCGCAGCTTGGCGCCCGGAAGCACTTATTTTTTCACGGTCAATCTGCTCGATCGCCGCAGCGATCTACTGGTTCGACATATCGGGTTGCTGCGTGAATCGTTTCATGCGGTCATGACGGCGCATCCATTCACTATCGATGCGATGGTGGTATTGCCAGAACATCTCCATGCGCTCTGGACATTGCCGCCGGATGATGCCGACTATGCCTTGCGATGGCGTTTGATCAAGACGCGCTTTTCGCGCGCATTGCCGACGACCGAGGCGCGTTCGGACAGCCGCATTGCCAAACATGAACGCGGAATCTGGCAACGGCGATACTGGGAGCATCAAATCCGTGACGAAAACGATCTGCAACGGCATGTGGATTACATCCACATCAACCCCGTGAAGCACGGGCATGTGAAGCGCGCTTCGGATTGGCCGCATTCTTCGATACACCGTTACATCAAAAGCGGCGATTTGCCTCCGGATTGGGCATGCGAACGTGATGTTTCCGATGCTGGCGAGCGAAACGCAATGGACAAAACGTAGGATGTATATGGACTCCTCCCGATTGCCAACCGCTTTTTTCGATCAGGGTTGAGATTGCGAACGTATATCCGGCCTGTTGGTGAAGCTTCGGCTTCTGGCCATGATGGAG
>JBIITV010000091.1:0-18376 GCA_044340325.1 Lysobacteraceae bacterium | reverse complement strand
ATATCGACAGCAATATCGTCGGCTTCCTCAATGTTCTCGAAGCCTGCCGTCATCGACAGATCGAACATCTGGTCTACGCCTCGTCCAGCTCTGTCTACGGCTCGAACCGCAAACTGCCGTTCGCGGTCGAAGACAGCGTCGACCATCCGGTCAGCCTCTATGCCGCGAGCAAGAAAGCCAACGAGCTGATGGCGCATACCTACAGTCATCTGTTCAATCTGCCGACCACTGGCCTGCGCTTCTTCACCGTCTACGGCCCGTGGGGCCGCCCGGACATGGCGCTGTTCCTGTTCACGCGCAGGATTCTCGCCGGCGAACCCATCGATGTCTTCAACCACGGCAAGCACAGCCGCGATTTCACCTACATCGACGACATTGTCGACGGCGTGCTCCGCAGCCTCGACCGCGTGCCCGGCCCGGATCCGCTTCACGACCCGCTGAACCCAAGCCCGGCCACCTCATCCGCGCCCTACCGCGTCTACAACATCGGCAACAACAGCCCGGTCGAGCTGCTGCGCTACATCGAAGTCCTGGAAGCGTGCCTCGGCCGCAAAGCCGAGAAGAACCTGCTGCCGCTGCAGCCCGGCGATGTGCCGGACACGTATGCGGATGTCAGCGCCCTCGCCCGCGATACCGGGTATGCGCCGACAACGTCGGTGGAGGTGGGGGTGAAGAAATTCGTGGAGTGGTATCGTGAGTTCTACCGGGTCTGACTTTCCCGCGAACGGCCCCGACACCAGACCGTTACAAGCACACAAGGATGTCATCATGATTTCGAAGACCGTCACAGCGATCCGCCATTTCCTCGTCGTCTGCGCATTGTTGACGGCGCTTCCGGCGATGTCAGCGCCATTGCCGAGGGTCAAGGCCAGGGCCGCAAGTCCCGCCGGCGAGTTCTATAACGCAACAACAGGCACCCGTTTCGTTCCGCACGGTTACAACTACGTCAAACTGGCCAATATCGGCAGCTGCGGAGAACAACACACCACATTCAATGTGGGCCTCTACAGCGCTTCCGGCGCGGACAGCTTCCTCGCGCAGATGCAGTACGACGGCTACAACGTCGTCCGGGTCTTCATCAACCCCGGCGACAGTTACTACGGCGCGTCGTGCCAGGAAGCCTCCGGGCAGTACGGCATCGCCGGTCCCAAAGCCTCTTTATCGCTGTATACGCCGTACGTCGCGAACTTCGCCGATTTCGTCGCCAAAGCAAAGGCGCGTGGCATCTATGTGGTCCCGGTCCTCAGCTTCGTTCCGCAGAACGCGAAATATGTCGGGATGGGCAACGCATCGACGCTGCCCAATATCGAGGATCTGAATTCGTACTTCATGTCCCCCGGCCTGATCCAGGCCAAGGCCAGCTATGCACGGGACATCGTGCAGGCGCTCTCCGGCTATGCGGGCGGAGAATTATTGAGCGCGATCTTCGCCTGGGAGCTGGAAAACGAGGTCTTCCTGCTCGGCGACAAGAAGCCTTTCTCGCTCAGCAGCGGCATGGTCGTGGCTGCCGACGGCGTGTCCTACAACATGGCGGTACCCGCCCAGCGCCAACAGGCGGCTGACGCGAATATCGTGTTGTGGGCCAATTCCGTCGCAGCGTCGATCCGCCAGATCGACCCGCAGGCGATGGTCGCCGCGAGTGTGTTCACCTATGCTGCGGTCGGCCGTACCGGCGCCAATGGGCTGCTCCCAGACAGCAATCCCGACAAGCGCTATCCGGCACGCCCGATCATCCTGCGGCTCTACAGCACGCTCGACTACACGGATATCCATACCTACCCACTGGGCTCGGGTTACAGCCTCGGCAACGATCTGAACAGTTCGGAATTCGCCGGCATGAACAAAACCAGCCGCCCATTGCTGATGGGTGAGTTCGGCGCGTTCAAATCCAAGTACCCGACCCTGAACGCTGCGGCGACCGGAATGAGAACGCACCGCGACGCAGCCTATGCGATGGGCTTTGCGGGATCGTTGTTCTGGACCTGGGACACCTACGTCCAGAGCGATATGTGGCATGGCGCTGAAAATGCAGGCGCCATCAATGGCGTGCTGGCGTTTCCGAAGTATTGATCCGCAGGGTTGATCCGAAGCGAGTAGCAAGTAGCAAGTAGCCCGGGTAAGGCCACAGGCCGCACCCGGGGATTTTGGTCTTGAACCTTTGCGACTACGTGGCTGCTTGCGTTTTCCCGGGTGCGCGCTGCGCGCTTACCCGGGCTACCCGTTGTCATTCAATCACAGCAGATGCCGCAACGCCGGCAGATATTTCTCGGCCGAGCCGGTATTCACCGCAACAACACGTTCACCGCGTTTCAACAGGCCGCGATCGAGGAGTTGCGGCATCGCCGCCAGGCACGCAGCGCCCTCGGGCGAGATCCACCAGCGCTTGTCGCGCCAGACGCGCTGCAGCTCGGCGGCGGTGTCGGTTTCGCTCACGGCGACTGCGGCGCCGCCACTCTCGCGGATGATCTGCAGCACCTTGAAGTGGCCGACGCCGCCGGGCACATTCAGACCGAAGCTGATCGTATTGCCTGCGGCGACGACCGTGGTGTCATCGGCGCCCACATCGAAGGCGCGCACCAGCGGTGGGGTGACCTCGCTCTGCACGCACAGCATGCGCGGGCGGCGGCCGTCGATCAGTCCCAGTGCTTGCAGTTCGTCCCATGCTTTCCACATGCCGAGAACGCCGGTGCCGCCGCCGGTGGGATAGATCACTGCGTCGGGCAACGACCACTTCGTCTCGCCCGGCGACGGCTCCGCAAGTTCGAGACCGAGCGATTTCTTGCCTTCGATACGCCAGCCCGGCTCCTGGAATGTGGCGACCGAAAAGTAGCCCTGCGGGATGTAGTGCGCTTTCAGGTAGGCGCCGGCTTCACGGATGGTCGGACCGACCAGTTCGAGTTTCACTTGTTCCGGATAACGCTTCGCGGCGGCGGCGACATTACCCAGGATCGGCATCGGCGTATCGTCGGGCATCGCCACCACCACCGACAGTCCGGCGGCCAAGGCGTAGCCGGTCAGCGAATCCCCGGCGTTGCCCTGCGTCGGTACCGCCAGTTTCGTCAGGCCCAGGCGGCGCGCCTGTGCGACCACCATCGCCATACCGCGATCCTTGAAACTCTGGGTGGGATTGGCGCCATAGCCGGCATGCGCCTTGCCCTCCTCCTTCATTTGCAGTGCGATGCCGGCAGCTTCGGCGAGCGGATGGTCGCGATAATCGAGCAATGGAGTAAAGCCTTCGCCCAGCGCGACGACATGCCGCGCGTCGTCCGGATTCGCGATATCCAACGCCATCAATGCGCCGAAACGCCACAGGTCGGGACGATGCGGGTCGTACCACGCGGCATCGGGTTTTTGTGCGGCGAGACGTTCGAGATCGAGCACCATTTCGACAGGCCGGCCATCGGCGGGATCGAGATTCATCGGCACGTCGGCACTGTATTCGATGCCGGAAGCGAGGCCGCGGAGGCAGCGGACATAGGACATGGTGAAGGCTGACCTGCACGAATCGGGAAGTAGAGCGGATGGTAACCGGGCATCCGTGTCCGTTACGACATTGAAACACTGGGCTGGCATGATCCAACCTGCATGATCAACTCCCAAGCCTACTGTCTGCCCGCATACCTCTGCCTGCTGTTGACCGTGGCAGGATGCGTGTCCTCATCCGATTCATCATCATCCGATTTATCCTCATCTGTTTTGCCGTCTGTTCGGCAGGAGCCCTCACCGATGCCCTCCTCCAAAGCCCTGGTGATCGGCCATCGCGGCGCGAGCGCACTGCGGCCGGAACACACGCTGGCGGCCTACGCCAAAGCGATCGAGGACGGCGCCGACATGATCGAGCCCGATCTGGTCAGCACGCGCGACGGCGTGCTGGTGGCTCGGCACGAGAACGAAATTTCCGGCACGACCGATGTCGCGCAGAGACCGGAATTCGCATCGCGCAGAACGACGAAGACCATCGACGGCGAGCAGATCAGCGGCTGGTTCACCGAAGATTTCAGTCTGGCCGAACTGAAAACCCTGCGCGCCCGGGAGCGGCTGCCCGAGCTGCGTTCGACCGCGTTCGACGGCCGGTTCGATATCGCGACGCTCGACGAAGTCATCGCGCTCGTTGCCGAAGCTTCGGCAAAACACGGTCGAATGATCGGACTGGCGCCCGAAATCAAGCATCCGAGTCATTTCGCCGCGATCGGCCTCGCGATGGAAGACAAGCTGCTTGCCGCCCTGCGTGCGCACCCGCACACGCGCTCGGTGCCGGTGATCATCCAGTCGTTCGAAACCGCCAACCTGCGTGCGCTGCGCGACAAGATCGGCGACCGATCGAATCTTTCGCTGTTGCAATTGCTGGGCGGCAAGCACGATAGCCCTTACGACACCGTCATCGCCGGCCAGCAGACGAGCTATGGCACCATGATGAGCCAAGACGGTTTGCGCGAGATCGCGACATATGCGGATGCGATCGGCCCCGCTTATCGTGATCTCGATCCGCAGCGCGGCCGCAGCCGGCTGGTCGACGACGCGCATCGCGCTGGCCTGCGCGTGATCGTGTACACGTTCAGGCCGGAAAACTATTTTCTCGAGGGCGAATACCGCGATGGCGGCGGCCCCGTAAGCCGGCACGAGGCAGGGGCCGTGCGGCAGATCCGTGACTATCTGGCGTTGGGCATCGACGCATTCTTCACCGACGATCCGGCGCTGGGCAGACAGGCCGTGGATGTGCCGTAACGCGTAGGCCGTATCGGACGAAGCTTGCTGTCAGACGGTTCGCCGATATGCGACGCCACCGGCACGGCGCGGCGGTTCAGACCTGCGCCGCCTGCCAATGCATGCCGTCCTTCTTGCGCCAATCCCCGCCCCAGGTCCACTCTTCGCCCGCGAATGCCGCCAATACTTCCGGCACGTTGGCGAAATGCGGAGTGCTATCGCCATAACCGTTGCGCGCCGGATCGAAATCGACCGCGCAGCCCCAACTGTGCATGGACAAGCGGTTGCTGCCGCGCATCAGCCGGAAGTTGTATCCGCCGCCATACAGATGCATGCCCCAGGCTTCGATCGCACTCTGCTTCTGCCGCGCCGCCTGCCAGATCAGCGCGAGCACGCGATTCAGGCTGTCGCTGCACTTGCGATGCACGCGGATCGTGCGGACCGGCGATAAGTCCCAGGCAGTCACCAGTGACCAGGGCGTCGCAATACGGACGATGTTCCCGGCCTCCCATGTGGGGCTTGGGTTTCCGTTCCTGCCGCGTGGATTGCCGTAGAAGGCATCCACGTCATTCTGATTCGGCCACTTCGACATCGCACTTTCTCCCTTTGATGACGCGTCTTGAACATGCTGGTCGCAAACCAGTTGGTCGCAAGCCAACTGGTCGCGAGCCCCGCGAATGTGCGGCAGCACCGGCAGCCATCGGACGTATCAGTTCTCAAAGTCCGGCTTTCCATAGCCAACGCACAAGGACGCGCATCGCGGCCAGCTTCCCCTCTTCGACCCTGTCACGCCGACGCGCTTGCGCACGCGCGTCGTTGACGCAGGTACCGCGCGAGCGGCTCCGGGGGCACGGATCGGATGTGACGCTGAAAATGCCGCTGCAGTTCGGGCACCAGCCTACCAATACCGAATCGACTCACGACACGCAGAGGGTGCACCCGAAGAACGTGCGCTCGAAGGTAGAGATCATGGCTTCATTCGAACCGGCCGGCAGATCCCTGTCGCAGCGCTCGCGCGGGTCCGTGCTGAAGCATGCTCCTCATGTCTTGAAAACACCGGGAAACCCCATCCTTGAGGCCTCCCGGCATGCAGCACCGCCGGCGAGTGGTGCCGCGTGCGGATCGGAGTTGGGGCTCCGGTCCGCCGACCTGCCGTCCATGGCCTGTCGTATTCAGCGAAATCGACACAAACGATGTCAGCGAAAGTGCGTCGGGGGCGGGCCGTCCGCTGACGAGGCCATCCGACCCGCCCCCGCTGCATCAGACTTCGATGTCGTCCTCAACCGCGGCCTGATCGCCGCGCGGCACGTCCGCAGGCACGAACTGGGCGCGCAGCGCGGCCTCGAGTCTGACGGCCATCGCGGGATTTTCCTTCATGTACTGGCGGGCGTTTTCCTTGCCCTGGCCGATGCGCTCGCCGTCGTAGCTGTACCAAGCGCCCGATTTCTCGACGAGCTTGGCCTCGACGCCCATGTCGATCAGCTCGCCCTCGCGGCTGATGCCTTCGCCGTAGAGGATTTCGGTGACGACCTGTTTGAACGGCGGCGCGAGCTTGTTCTTGACCACTTTGATCTTCGTCTGATTGCCGATGATCTCCTCGCCCTTCTTGATGCTGCCGATGCGGCGGATATCGAGGCGGATCGAGGCGTAGAACTTCAGCGCATGGCCGCCGGTGGTGACCTCGGGGCTCTGGCCCGGCATCATCGCGCCGATCTTCATGCGCAGCTGGTTGATGAAGATGACCATGCAGTTGCTGCGCTTGATGTTGCCGGTGAGCTTGCGAAGAGCCTGGCTCATCAGACGCGCCTGCAGGCCAGGCAACTGATCGCCCATTTCGCCTTCGATTTCCGCCTTCGGCGTGAGCGCGGCGACCGAGTCGATCACCACGATGTCGACGGCATTGGAGCGCACCAGCATGTCGGCGATTTCGAGCGCCTGTTCGCCGGTATCCGGCTGCGACAGCAACAGTTCGTCGATGTTGACGCCGAGCTTCTGCGCGTAGATCGGATCGAGCGCATGCTCGGCGTCGATGAACGCGGCGGTACCGCCGGCTTTCTGGCATTCGGCGATGGTCTGCAGCGTGAGCGTGGTCTTGCCTGAGGATTCCGGACCGTAGATTTCGACGACGCGGCCTTTCGGCAGACCGCCGATGCCCAGCGCGATGTCGAGCATCAGCGAACCGGTGCCGATGACCTCGGCCTTTTCGATGGCCTGGTCGCCCATGCGCATGACCGAGCCCTTGCCGAACTGCTTGTCGATCTGGCTCAGTGCTGCTGCCAGCGCGCGCTTTTTGTTCTCGTCCATCGTGGAATCCTCGTCAGTGAATAGGTGAATGCTTGGAGTGGGTGCAGATTAGGGATGGTGCGTCGCACAGGCTGCGACGACCTGAAATGTATGCTTCATCGCGATGGGGAAATATCGGGATTGGCCGCAGTGGCGTGTAGGGGAATCCTGATTCGATGTTGACCTCATCGGTTGACCTCATCGCAGGCATCAGCGATTCGGCCGCACGAGGCCGCAGTACAGGCCTTCGATCGCGAAATCCTGATCGGGCAGCACTTCGATCGGCGCATAGCTCGGGTTGCGCGGCATCAAGCGGATACGGTCCTTGCCGATCTTGAGCAACTTGATGGTGATCTCGTCATCGATACGCGCGACCACGATCTGGCCGGAGCGCGCTTCGCTGGTGCGGAAGACGCCGATCAGATCGCCTTCGAAGATCCCCTCGTCGATCATCGAATCGCCCTGCACTTTCAGCAGGTAGTTCGGCGCGGGCGAGAACAGCGCACGATCGAGCAGCACGTAATCGTCGGAGTTCAGGTCGGCGCCGATCGGCAGGCCTGCGGCGACCCGGCCCAGCAGTGGCAGGCGCAGTACATCGTCCGGCAGCGCGGGCACAGGCGGCATGTCGAGAGCGTCGTTCGCCGCGTCATGCACCAGTCTGATACCCCTCGCCTGCCCCGGCACTCGGCGGATCAGGCCGGCCTGCTCGAGCGCTTCGATGTGGTACTGCGCGGCGCGGACGCCCTTGAAGCCCATGGCGTGGGCGATCTCTGTCTGCGAGGGCGGCACGCCATCGGCGGCGATGCGCTCGGAGATGAGGGCGAGAATGGCTTGTTGGGTATCGGTCAGGTCCATGGTTAGTAGTATTACTACTAACAACCCCTGTCGTCAACGATCCGATGCTTGCCGCCGACGGAGGCCTCAGGGCGTGCCGATCAGCGTTTCCAATCCGCGCAGCGAGGCGGCAACGGTCTGTCGTCGCACCGCGTCGCGATCACCGTCGAAATGGAAGAGTTGCGCGTGCGCGTAACCGCCGCGACGTTTCCAGCCGATCCAGACCGTGCCCACCGGTTTGTCGGGCGCGCCACCGCCGGGTCCGGCGATACCGGTGACGGCGACCGCGATGCTCGCGCCCGCATGCACTAGGGCCCCCGAGACCATTTCGATCGCGGTTTCGCGGCTGACCGCGCCGTGGACTTCGAGGGTTTCCGGGCGTACGCCCAGCATCGCCTGCTTGGCTTCGTAGCTGTAGGCCACCATGCCGCAGTCGAACCAGTCGGACGAACCGGCGATATCGGTGACGGTCTTGGCGATCCAGCCGCCGGTGCAGCTCTCGGCGGTGACAAGCGTATGGCGGGAAGTTCGGAAGCGCGCACCGAGACGTTCCGCGTGTTCGCGAAGTTCGGCGTCGGTGGGAGAGCTCATGCTGCGGTCCATATCGGTGCGGCGCGACGGGAAACACGCCCAGTGGCGGCATCATAGCGGCAGAGAACGACGGCCCGCACAAAGCGGGCCGTCGTTTTCTGCACATGACTGACTGAGGAGCAGGTTAGCGCTGACCGCCTTGCCCGCCGGCGGGGGCGGGAGTCGCGGTGGCTGGCGCCGCTGCAGGCTGCGTACCAGCGGGTGCGGGTGCCGGGCTCTGCGGTGGGAACCAGGTCGACGGGAACAGGTCGCCAGCGATATGGCTGACCGAGAGCGGCGACTGATTGGGTGTCCCTGCCGGGTAGTAGTTGTGGCAACCGAAGCAGTTGGGGATCTGCGACGTCGCGCCCTGCTGGAACGTCTCCAATGTCATGTTGGTCAGCTGCAGAGAGCCGCGCTGCATATTGGTGGCGTCGGCGGCGTAGTAGGTGTTGGTCACCGGTAGATTGCAGGTGTTGGGCAAGTTCGGATCGCAGGACTGCACCCCGCCTTTGGTCCACAGGCCACCGATCATCTGGTAGTTCTGCCAGACCGACATCGGATTACTGGCCGGCAATTGAGTCAGCATGCCGGTCGGACCAACCAACTGTTCGTTGAGCTGCTGGATGGCGGCGAGATTCTCGGCGTTGCTGTTGCCGTTGCTGGCAGTGGCCCCCAACTCGTTGCCGCTGGCATAGAGGCGGCAGACTTCGTCCGGATTCTGGGTGGTGACCGGCGGCGTCCCGGTGAAGCTGGTGTGCGGGCTGTTGAAGTTGTAGTTCGAACACTGTGCGCTGATATTCGGCGCGGCCTGCTTGTTCGCTGCCAGACAGGCGGCCGCTTCGGCGCTGGTGAACGACCAGCCGGATGCCGGCGCGGTGCTGGAGCCGTCGCACAGAGGTGCGTTGGCTTTGTGTTCGAAGGTGCTCCAGATCATTTCCGGATGCTTCGAGGTCCAGTTCACCAAGTGAAAACCGACCAGACCGAGGGTGACCGGCGTGGTGCTGCCCGGCAAGGTCGCCGGCATCGTGAAATAAGTCGAATCGGGTGTCGGCAGGATTTTCCAGGCGACCTTGATCTCAACGGTGCCGGGCGCAAAACCGTTCTGGGTCGCGGAACATTCCGCCTGCGAATACCAGATGCTGTAGTAGACGATGTTGCCGTTCTGGTCGTAGAGCGCGTTGCCGTCGGCTTCCTTCTCTTCGAAATCCTGCGGCTTGATGGTGCGCATCGCCAGCAGCTTGGCTGCGGCCGCGCGGCCGGTGATCGCCTGCAGCAGACACTGGTCGTTGTTCTTGCCGTCGGGGTTGGGGACATGCAAACGGTTGGTCTCGAAGACGCGTTCGCTGTTGGGATCGGCCGGATTGGAGGGCGACACCTGCGCCAGGAACCACTGCCAGGAGAACTGGTAGAAGTCGCAGAAACTCTCGGTCGCAGCGACTTCGGTGGGCATCTGCGGGCTGGTGATCCAGCTCTGATTGGCCTGGCACGCGGCGATCACCGGGGCAGGTGTGACATCGGGCTTGGGCGTGCCCTGCCCGCCGGTATTCGAGCCGTTGCAGGCCGCCAGGACCAGGGTGAGGGACAGTGCGGAGCCGAACGCAGACAAGCCCGGCAGACGATGCGGCCGTGTGCGTTGGGACAGCGATACGGAACGGTGATGCGGAAGATGCGCGGACATCGATTTCTCCTTGAACGACTCCAGCTACAAAAAGACCGGGGCGATCACGATGTTCCGTGCCCCCCCGGCACCAAAACTCATGCATACCGACACCCGTCAAATACTTGACGGGACCGGACTTGGCCGGACGGTCGAGTCGATACGACACATGCGGCAACTTCGGGATGGTTGCCCCAATAGCACTGATGCGTCGATTAAAACGGCTGCCCCGCGATGGATCCTTATCAACGACGCCTCCCCGCGCCGCCGTGCGATGTTGTCGGGATGATGCGCGCTTGTTGTGCGGCGGATCATCGATTCCGTGACTTCAAGAGCGAGCATGCACCCTTGCAGCGGCCTAGACAAGCGTCCGGGACGCGCTTGCGAACCAGTGCTAGTGCTTCCAAGAAGCCGGAAACAGAACGGCCCGCACGCGGCGGGCCGTTCCTTACGCAGCGGTGGAATGGACTCAGTAGCTGAAACGCAGGGTCACACCGTAGGTCCGCGGTGCACCGAGGAACGCGTTGTATGTCCCGGGCTGCAGCGGTGCATCAATCGCCACCTGCAAGTAATCGGCGTCGGTGATGTTCTGCGACCACAGTTCGACATTCCAACGCTTGTCGCGCGAACCGATCGTGAAGCGCGCATTGCCGACGGTATAGCCATCTTGCTGTTTCTGCGGATCGAGATCGGAGCCGGTGTTGTACTCGGACATGTACTTGGCGCCGAGATGCAGACTTGCCTTGAGCTTTTCGCCGATTC
This sequence comes from Lysobacteraceae bacterium, assembly GCA_044340325.1. Classification (GTDB taxonomy): domain Bacteria; phylum Pseudomonadota; class Gammaproteobacteria; order Xanthomonadales; family Xanthomonadaceae; genus Lysobacter_I. Next base: position 7,563 of record JBIITV010000091.1, on the reverse strand, counting down.
TCCAGTCATAACCGATCGAACTGGTGAGCGACAACTTCGGCGCGAAGCTCGGACGGCTTCCGGGCAACAGCGCCAGATCGGCGTCGGGCAGCGGATCGTCGCCGTACTTGGTATCGGCGTACGTCAGGCCGCTCTGCACCATCCAGCCACCGGTCTGCCAGAGCAGCTCAGCGTCGAGACCCTGCGAGGTCACCTTCGGGATCGAACGGACCACGAAGCTGGTGCCAAGGAAGCTATTGAGCTGGAAGTCGGAATACTCCTGATGGAACAACGTGGCGTTGAGCAACAGATTACCGCCGAGCCATGTGGTCTTGGCTCCCAGCTCGAAGCTGTTGACGAACTCGGCCGGGAACGAGGTGTCGTTCACCGGGACGATGCCGGCAGTACCGCTGGAGAGGCCGGTGTTCGACTGGACGCGATCGAGGTTGAAACCACCGGCCTTATAGCCGCGCGCGGCCGAAAAATACGCCATGACATTATCGTTGAAACGGTAAGCGGCCTTGACCGTACCCGACCATTCCTTCTCATCGCGTTCCTGGTCGGTGCTGCGGCCGTTGTGACGGACGTTGGTCCACGGCAGACAGGCGAAGCCGACGACCTGCGGGGCCGCAGCCGATGCCTGGGCGACGCTCAGACCGCGGGCAACCAGCGCCGCAACGACCTGTGCCGGATTGCTCAGCATTGAAGCGCAGCCAAGGCCGCCGTTCGGATTGCTGTAGCGCGATTCCAGGTCTTTCTTCTCGCGGGTGTAGCGCAGGCCGAAGGTCAGGTCGAGTGCGTCGGTCGCGCGCCAGGTGTTGTTCGTGAACAGCCCAAGAGTCTTGGACTCTTGCCTATAACGATCGTTGGCCGATAGACCCGCGAACGCCGTGCCAAACGGCCGGCCCGAGGCTTGCGAGAGGAACAACGGCGCAGTCGGACTGGCGCCGAGCGCCGGGTTGATTTGCGAGAGCAGCGCGATCGACAGGTACGGTTCGTAGGCCGAACCCACACGGTAAGCCTCGTTGCGAGTCAAAGACTCGTCGGCATAGAAACCGCCAACCAGCCAGTCGAAGCTGTCAGTGGCGCCGGTCAGCCGGATCTCTTGGCTGAACGTGTCGAAGCCGGTGAAGTTGTCGTCTTTGACCGGATTGCGGTACAGCACGTCCGCAGTGCTGTAATCGAAATCGATACCGTTGGTGCTTTCCCACTTGCGATGCGCGGTAACCGATGTCAGCGTTGCTTCACCGAGCCACGGCGTCTGCCAGTCGACCTGGGCGCTCACGCCCTGATCCTTGATGAACTGCGCGCTGCTGCGATTGGCGAAGGCACGACGACCGAAGGGGTCGGCAACCGGGATCACGCCGGAATCCGATGAGAGGGCATCGAGGATCGGAGCGGTCGGGCCACGGACGGTGGTGACGCTGGCACAGCAACTTTCATCGCGATTGCTGAAATCGCCGGTCAGCAGGATGTCCAGCGTATCGCTGGGCTCCAGCAGCAGTTGGCCACGGAAGGTATGGAAGTTCTGGTTTTGATCTTCGGTCTCACGGCGCGGACCGGAGCCGGTGGCCACATCCAGATAACCGTCGCGCTTGCGCTTGGCGGCGTACAGACGGAACGCGGCCATATCGTTGAAGGAGTCGTTATAGGACCCGGAGACGCCGAACATGCCGTAGTTGCCCAGGGTCACTTCGGCTTCGGCACGCTGCGAATAGCTCGGGCGCTTGGTGATCACGTTGATCACGCCGGCGGAGGTGTTCTTGCCGAAGAGCGTGCCTTGGGGGCCTTTCAGCACTTCGATGCGCTCAAGCTCGCCCAGATCGGTGAAGCCGACGCCATTGCGGGGGCGGAAGACACCGTCGATGACGATACCGACCGAGGATTCGAGACCCGCATTGTCGCCGACTGTACCGACGCCGCGGATGCGGGCCGTGGTCTGCGCTTCGCTCTGGGTGCTGGTCACGGTCAGACCGGGCACGATCTGCGCCAGATCCTTGATGTCGCGGACACCGTTCTCTTCGAGCGCCTGTTCAGACAGCGCAGTCACCACGATAGGCACGTTCTGCAGTATTTCTTCGCGCTTCTGCGCGGTGACCGTGATCTGGTCAAGCGTGGCTGGTTCTTCGTCTGCGGTGCCGGCCTCCTGGGCCAGTACGAGCGGTGCCTGGGTAAAACCGATGAGTGCGATGAAGAGCGCCCGGGTAAGCTTCGAATGTTGCGGTGCACGATGAATCATGTATCCCCCTCGCCATAGTCGTTGGTTGTCGTATTCGTTGACGTGGCCGTTGATCGACCATCGGCGGACGCATTACCAAGCGTCCATCGCGTCATCAGCACAGGCGCCATTTCTGACTTAGGCAAGCGGGCAAACCCGACTCGCCCGACCCGCCCACGCGCTCAGTAGCCTCCGCCCGCGGACGTTAACACATGTTTCACATGGTTTGACCATGCCCAACGTCCTCCCGGCGCGCTGGCATACTACGTCTACTGCCCTCGGGCGCCCGAGCCGCGCGCCGGCCCAGACCGCCAATCCCCACGTGTCCGAATCGTCCTCACTTCCCGCATCCGCCGTCCGTACGTCCGGCGACCAGCACACCCCGCTCATGCGCCAGTTCTTCGCCGCCAAGGCGGAGCATCCGGACGTTTTGATGTTCTTCCGTATGGGCGATTTCTACGAACTGTTCTACGACGATGCGCGCAAGGCCGCGCGCCTGCTCGATATCACCCTCACCCAGCGCGGCAGTTCCGCCGGCCAACCGATCCCGATGGCGGGCGTGCCGGCGCATGCCTACGAAGGCTACCTCGCGCGTCTGGTCGCGCTGGGCGAATCGGTCGCGATCTGCGAACAGATCGGCGACCCGGCGCTAGCGAAGGGTCTGGTCGAACGCAAGGTCGTTCGCATCGTCACCCCCGGCACCGTCACCGACGAAGCCTTGCTGCAGGATCGCCGCGACACGCTGTTGATGGCCGTTGCGCGCGGAAAGAACGGATACGGCATCGCGTGGGCCGATCTCGCCGGCGGTCGTTTCCTGGTCAATGAAGTCGGCAGCGACGACATGCTCGAAGCCGAACTTGCGCGGCTCGATCCCGCCGAATTGCTGATCCCCGACGAAGACGGCTGGCCGGTGTTGTTGACCACGCGTCACGGCGTGCGCCGCCGCGCGCCGTGGCTGTTCGATACCGACAGCGGACGCCGGCAATTGCTGCAGTTCTTCAACCTGTTCGACCTCACCGGCTTCGGCATCGACGGCAAACCGCTGGCCATCGCCGCCGCCGGCGCATTGCTCGGTTATGTCGAGGAAACCCAGAAACAGCGCCTGCCACACCTCACCGCGATCCGGATCGAAACCAGCGATGGCGCGATCGCGATGAACGCGGCGACGCGGCGCCATCTCGAACTCGACACCCGCGTCGACGGCGACACCCGGCATACGCTGATCGGCGTACTCGACAGCACCGTCACCCCGATGGGCGGGCGCCTTCTGCGGCGCTGGCTGCACCGGCCGCTGCGCGACCGCCGGACCGTGAGCGAACGTCATGACGCAGTGCAGCAACTGTTTGCGCAGCGCGCCGACACCTCCTTGCGCGATGCGTTCCGTGGCCTCGGCGACATCGAACGCATTCTTTCCCGCGTGGCCCTGCGCAGCGCGCGCCCACGCGATCTGTCGACGCTGCGCGACGCGCTGCTGCTGATGCCGAAAGTGCGCGATGCGCTGTCCGGCATCGATTCGCCGCGACTGCAGGCGCTGTGCGCCGAACTGGGCGAACACGATGCGCAGGCGGCGTGGATGGCCAGCGCGATCGTGCCGCAGCCGCCAGTGCTGGCCCGCGACGGCGGCGTGATCGCCGAAGGCTACGACGCCGAACTCGACGAACTGCGCACCCTCAGCACGCATGCGGACCAGTTCCTGATCGATCTGGAAGCCCGCGAACGCGCGAGCAGCGGCATCGCCACGCTCAAGGTCGGCTACAACCGCGTCCACGGCTACTTCATCGAGATCAGCAAAGGCCAGGCCGACAAGGCGCCCGTCCACTACACGCGCCGGCAGACGCTGACCGGCGCCGAGCGCTACATCACCGAAGAGCTGAAACAGTTCGAAGACAAAGTGCTGTCGGCCAAAGACCGCTCGCTAACGCGCGAAAAGCTGCTGTACGAAGGCATCCTCGACGAACTCAATCGCGATCTCGAACCGCTGAAGCGCGCTGCAGGTGCCTTGAGCGAACTCGACGTGCTCGCATGTTTCGCCGAACGCGCGCGCGAACTCGACTGGTCGCAGCCGCAACTGGTCGAAGACGCGCGGCTGCACATCGAACGCGGTCGTCACCCGGTCGTCGAAGCGGTGCGCGACGAACCGTTCGAGCCGAACGATCTCTCGCTCAACGGCGAAGACGGCGGCACCGCACGGCGCATGCTGGTGATCACCGGCCCGAACATGGGCGGCAAGTCCACCTACATGCGCCAGAACGCGCTGATCGTGCTGCTCGCGCACATCGGCAGCTTCGTGCCCGCATCGAAGGCGCAGATCGGTCCGATCGACCGCATCCTCACCCGCATCGGCGCCGGCGACGACCTCGCGCGTGGGCAATCGACCTTCATGGTCGAGATGAGCGAAACCAGCTACATCCTGCATCACGCCACCGCGCAGTCACTGGTGCTGATGGACGAAATCGGCCGCGGCACTTCGACCTACGACGGCCTCGCCCTCGCCGAAGCCTGCGCCAAGCATCTGGCCGCGACCAATCGCGCGTACACGCTGTTCGCCACGCACTATTTCGAACTCACCGCCCTCGCCCAGCCCGGCAGCGGCATCGCCAACGTGCATCTGGACGCGGTGGAGCACCACGACAAACACGGCGGCGACACGCTCGTCTTCATGCACGCCGTGAAAGACGGCCCCGCCGACCGCAGCTTCGGCCTGCAGGTCGCCGCGCTGGCTGGCTTGCCGAAGAGCGTCGTGCGCGAAGCGCGTGGGCGCTTGGCGGAACTGGAACAACGCCGCAGCGATCCCGCACCGGTGCTCACACCACAGGCCTTGGATGCACCGCAGCAGATCGGTTTGTTCGCGTCGTCGTCCGCTGCGTTGGATGCACTGGCGGCGATCGACCCGGACGAACTTACGCCGAAGCAGGCATTGGAGGCGTTGTATCGGTTGAAGGCGTTGGAGTGATGCAGCCCCAGAGCATCGGTCGATCCCCATAGGGTGCGCTTCAGCGCACCGATCCACGGACCCGGTACAAAAGCCGGTGCGCCAAGGCCTGAGGTATCCCCACATTATCTGCTTGAAAATCAACCAGATAACATTTACGGTTCGCAAAAAGCGCGTGCATGACGCAGTTTCATCCTCGGGGTGTCGACGCCTGAGGACCACGTCATGCACGCAAGTGAGATGTTGCTCCGATCTCTGGCCCCAGTGCTAGCCCCCATGCATGCAAAGCGGCGTTGGGTGTTGCTGCAAGCACTGGAGGCATTGATCGAAGGCCGTCGTTTGACCATGACGGACTTGTCGCGTTCCTGGCCGGGGGCCACCTTTTCTCATGCGCCGCTGAAGGCGGTCGACCGGTTGCTGAGCAATGCTCACGTGCAGCAGGCGATCGTGCCGTTGAGTCAGGCGATGGCCCGATGGCTGTTGTCGGTTTCGCGGCCCGTGCTGGTGGTGGACTGGGTGGATTTGCAGCGGGATGGTCGTTGGTGCGCATTGCGCGCCGCGCTGCCGACGCAAGGTCGGACGGTCACGGTGTACGAGCGGATTTATCCGATCAAGCAGATCAATGCTCCGCAAGCGCAGCGGGAATTTCTGGTGGGATTGGCACAGGTGATTCCAGCGGATGTACGCCCGATCCTGGTGACGGATGCTGGCTTCCGCAGCGACTGGTTCCGCGCGGCGGCGTCGCACGGTTGGGATTACGTGGGCCGGGTGAGGAACAACGTGAAAGTGCGCCAATCACCGGAAAACCCTTGGTTTTCATGCAGCGATCTTCATGAGAAGGCGACACGGCGGGCCGAAGATCTTGGGCAATATCAGATGGTGAAAGGGCAGCCGTGGAGCTGTCGTCTGATGCGGATCAGGCGCAAGCGCAAAGGACGCGGTCAACTGACGCGAGCGGGCAAACCACAACGCGGAACCGATGCACTGAGGCATAGCAAGAGCGCCCGTGAGCCATGGCTGTTGGCGACATCGTTGACCTCGTCGCAGTGCAGTGCTGCGTCGATTGCACTGATGTACGGCAAACGGATGCAGATCGAGGAATCGTTTCGCGACCTGAAGAGTCACCGTTACGGGATGGGGTTCGAGGACAGTCGGACGCGGTGCTCGAAGCGGCTGTCTGTGCTGTTCTTGCTGAACATGCTGGCCGGCTTTGCGGCTTGGCTGTTTGTGCAGGCGTTGAAGCGAACCTCGATGAAACAAGACCCGCTGGCGGCAAGGCCAGAATTGCGCGGACGATACTCAGACTTCCGTCGTGCGATTGAGTGGTTGCGGATGTGTGTCTGGCCGCCTCCATTGGCGAAGGCGGTACGGGGCGTGATTGCGAGAGGAATGAAAACGGACTCAATTTCAAGGTGAAAATGTGGGGATACCTCAGGCCAAGGCGCACCCTATGAACGAACACCAGACCCGACGAAGCAGTCGGCGCTGAAACGCCTCCCACAGGTGCCGGGCGTCGCCGCCAGACCCGTGCGCTGTCATCCCGAACGCCCGCGCAGCGGGCGGAGGGACCTGCTTTCATGCGCGCCGCAACACGCCAAATTGAAACATCGTGTTGTGCAATCCTCGAAAAACAATTGATCGAAAAGCGCTTTTTGTCATCCAAACGGAGACGGAGCGCCGTTCTTTTCCTAATACGTCTGCGGTCATTCGTAGCCCTGCAGTGGCACCCGCCGCCAGCCGCTGGGTTCGGCGGGATCGGCCACGTCCCAGCTGAGGAAGCGCCAGGCGTCGCCGCTGGCGGAGATCAAGGTGTCGCTTTCGCTGCCCTGAGCGGGCCGCCAACTCGCATGGCTGGGTATGCCATTGGGGCTGCCGACGGCGGCCACCCACACGCAGTGCAGGTCCGCAGCGGTCGCCGCCCCCCCGCCCGCCGCTGCAAAACAGCGCACCGTGCCGTCTTCCGAACCCGACACCACCCGCCCGCCATCCGCGCTCAACGCGACGCTCCACACCCTATCCGTATGCCCGCGAAGCTCACGAACGCATTCGCCACTGAACACATCCCACACCCGCACCGTGCCGTCTTCCGAACCCGACACCACTCGACCGCCATCCGCACTCAGCACGTCGCTCCGCACACCACTTTTATTTTTAAGCTCGCGAACGCATTTGCCACTCGACGCATCCCACACCCGCACCGTGCCGTGAAACGAACCCGACATCACGCGCCCGCCATCCGCGCTCAGCGCGACGCTGTTCGCCGTACGCGCATTCGGGTACAACTGGCGTACGCACTCGCCGCTCGACACATCCCACACCCGCACCGTGCCGTCAGACGAACCCGACACCACAAGGCCGCCATCCGCGCTCAGCGCGACGCTCCGCACCCATCGCGTATGCCCGCGAAGCTCGCGTACGCACTCGCCGCTCGACG
>JBIITV010000090.1:0-18381 GCA_044340325.1 Lysobacteraceae bacterium | reverse complement strand
GCTGCCTGACTGGCGAAAGCGGCGAGACCGAGTGCCGCGATCGTGCTGATGGCGATGAACATCGTGGAACGCTTCATGGGTTTCTCTCTCCCTGGTCCTTTCATTGCGGCGTCCGAGCCGAAGGATGCAATGTCGGGACGAAGTGGGTTGTCGAAAGAGGCCCGGACACCTTCCCCGACCGCATGTTTTGCATGGTCGGACTCGGTGCGCAAGGTGCGATGCGGCATCCGACGCATGTGTTGCGGACACGGTCTCAGAATTGACGACATCGCAATCGGCGATGCGATCGCGGCCTACAGCGTGATCCACCAGCAGTCGAGGTGTCGGCGCAGGCCGAGGATCGTGCGCGACGGCGTGCTGCCTTTGCCGAGGGTCTGCTCCAGCCGCAGGCCCACGGCTGGCCGCCGTACGAATGCGTGAGGCTGAGCTGCGGCCGCGGCCGCTTCGTCCGTCTCGGGAGTCGCTGCGGTGATCGCAGCGGCGGCGACCGGCGGCGAGGGCGCGATCGGCGCCAAGGGCGCGACCGGCGCGATGAGCGCCTGCTCGGCAACGATGGATGGGGTTGCCCCGCGAAGCGCCACGATGTCGACCAGCGGGCGGTCGACGATGGCCTGCAGGCGGTCCAGCACGCGATCGCCGTTCGCTGCATCCAGCCCCACCCAGTGATAGACCGCACCCAGCCGGTTCACATCGCGGTTGTCGATCGCCGCCGTGATCTCGTAGATCAGATCCTGCAGATTGCGCGCGCAGCCGCCGCGACGCAGGCCATAGGCGCCGGCGATGGCGCTGCGCGGCAATCGTTCGCTGGCGCCCACGGCGGCGCAGGGGCGATCGGTGTAGATGGTGTCGCCGCCCGGGCCATTGCAGCGGTTGAGTTGCGGCTGCTGTGCCTGGGCATCGCCCGGCCGCAGCGAACAGGCCGCGAACAGCGACACGAGCAGCATCAGCGCGGGGCTTGGGAGAGACATTGCCGGAAGGCTAGCACCCGGGGAATGAATGCCGGGAGGGCATCGCGGCAGGCGTCGCGCCGTTCAACCCGGCGCGAGCCAGGTGAACGGTGGCCAAGGCAGATTTCGGGCGATCCAGTAGGTCGGCAGTAGAATCAGCCAGAGCCTCGGTTCCCTCAGGATCGACATCAGCGGACGAAACATCCGCGGCCGCCAACCCCAATACCAGCCGAGCAGGATCGGGCTCAGCCCCAACAGCACGACCACAAGCGGATTCATCGAGAACGCAAGACCCACATCGCCATGAGCGAGCGCGTGCGCGGCACGGGTCATGCCGCAGCCGATGCACCAGTGTCCGGTCAACGCCAAGAAGGGACACTTGGGAAACACGCTGCCTGGGCTATTCGGATCGAAGATATGCAGGATCGCGAAGCCGGCGGCGCCTGCGGTGGCGAGCGCCGTGGCCTGCAGCGCAATGACCCCATTGGAAGGCTTGTCGATCACGTTTCAGCGGTTCTGTTTTGCCGCTTCCATGCCTTGGCGCAGGGCGTCTTCAAAACCGGCCACCCCGGCGGTCGAGAATACCCAGACCCAGTAAAGAAGGCCGAGGATCGCGAATACCGTCGTGACCCAGCAGAGGATCTTGGCGGTATTGGAGGCGGCCTGAGCGCCGTTGATATCGCCTGCGGCGACTGCGCTGTTGACTTTGGCGGCGAACACGATCGCGACGATGCCGCTGAACAGCCCGAGGAATCCACAACAGGTACAGGTACTGATGATTGTCGAGATGATGGCCCAGGCAAGGTGGTTCGGGACGCGGTTCACGCTCATGTTCATTACGGCTGATCCTGTGATGGTGTCGGTGATGTGAATGCAAGCGCGGCGTCATTTGCGTTTGGCGCCGTCCCCCGCCTGCTTCCCTTGAGCTGGCGCAACAGGCAATGGCCCATTGTGCCGATTCCACCGCCGGGCGCAATCGGTCCGCAGGCATTGTCCCGCACCGGGCCGTCGCTCAGGCCGCGTCGCCGCGCAGTGCCCGGACCTGGGCTTCCAGCGTCGCTACTGCGACCCCGCGCCCGTCGATGGGCGGGCCGGCGACCACTTCCACATGGGCCCGGAAGCGGCGCGGCAGGCGCATCTGGCGCATACGGCCGTCGCGCTTGCTCCACATGCTGGTCCACATGTTCTTGAGCGCCATCGGCACCACCGGCACCGGACGACGTTCGAGCGCGCGCTGTACGCCCGCCTTGAACGGCGCGATGGCGCCGTCGCGGGTCAGTGCGCCTTCCGGGAAGATGCACACAAGCTGGCCGTCGGCCAGCGCCGCGTCGATCTCGTCGAAGGCGCTGCGCATGATCTCAGGATTCTCCTTCGCGCTGGCGATGGGAATCGCCTTGCCTGTCCGGAAAATCCAGCGCATCACCGGCACGTTGAAGATCTTGTAGTACATGACGAAGCGCACCGGCCGGGGAATGCTGGCGGAGAGGATCAGCGCGTCCATGTAGCTGACGTGGTTGCAGACGATCAACGCGGCACCTTCGTCCGGCACATGCTTCTCGATTCCGTGCAACTGCAGCCGATACAGCGTGCGCACGAAGATCCAACTGAGAAACCGCATCAGGAATTCAGGGACGATCGTAAAGATCCAGATCGCGACCAGGGTGTTGGCGATGGCCAGACACAGGAACAACTGCGGGATGCCGAGACCGGGCATCGGGATGGTGGTCGAGCCGACCGTGAACTGCGTCATCTGCAGCGCAATGCCCAGGACTGCTGCGAGTACGATGAAGAAAGCGTTCTGGATATTGACCCCGGAGATCACCCGCGACAGTTCCTGTTTCGGCGTGCGGCTCTGGATCAGCGCGAACAGCGGCACCAGGAACAGACCGGCGAACATACCGACGCCGAACAGATCCAGCGCGACCCGCCAACTGCCCGGCTGGCGCATGAAATCGCCGATGCCCAGCCCCGAAACGGTCGCAACGCCGCTGCGCGCGAAGAACAGATCGAACAGGAACGCGCTCATGCCGAATGCGCCCAGCGGCACCAGGCCGATCTCGACCGTGCGCGCCGACAGCTTTTCGCACAGCAGCGAACCGATGCCGGTGCCGACCGAGAACACGCCCAGCGCGAACAGATACAGGATTTCGTCGCCGCCCAGATACTTCTGGGCATAGTTCGGAAGCTGCGCGGTGAGCGCGGTGCCGACGAACCAGAACCAGGACACGCCCAGCATCGCGTTGCGCACCGCCGGCTGCTTGCGCGCCAGCGCGATCACCCGACGCGATTCCGGGATCGGATTGAGATGGATCTTCAGCTCCGGCGCGGCGGCATCGACTTTCGGCACGAGGCGACTGACGAGATTGCCGGTGATCGCCAGCAGCACGATCGCGGCGGCGGCGGTCTCCGGACCGTAGCTGCCGGCGAGTTTGAAGATCATGCCGCCCACGATCATGCCCATCAGGATCGAGACCGAGGTGCCCATTTCGACCAGCCCATTGCCGCCGGTCAACTCCTCGGGCTTCAGCACCGAAGGCAGGATCGAATACTTCACCGGCCCGAACAGCGCCGACTGTACGCCGGTGCCGAACAGCGCCACCAGCAGCATCGGCATGCTCTGCAGCATGAATCCGGCCGCGGCCACCGACATGATCGCGATTTCCATGCTGGTGGTGATGCGGATCAGCCGCGACTTCTCGAGTTTTTCGGCGATCTGCCCCGCAGTGGCCGAAAACAGGAAGAACGGCAGGATGAACAGCGCCGGCGCGAGATTGGTGTAAAGCGTCTTTTGCTGATCGTCGATGCCCAGCCAGAACAGCAGGCCGATGATGGCCTGGCGATAGACGTTGTCGTTGAACGCACCCAGCGACTGTACGACGAAAAACGGCAGGAAGCGGCGCTGCCGCAACAGTTCGAACTGGTTGTAGGCCATGCGCGCTCCGCAGTGCCGGTCTTGCCGGCGAGGGTCCGGCGGAGACTAGCAGAGAAGCGCGAAGATCGTTCAGCGATCGGTAGCGACCACAGGGCTGCGCTGTGCGGGCGATGCGGCGCCCGCGAGTGCCGCGAGCAATTCCGACAACGCACCTCCACTGCGCTTCCAGGACCAGAACAACGGCGCCTGCAGCTGCGCCCGATGCCAGCGCCGGTGCTGTCGCTGTGCGGCAGGAAGCGCATTGGTGCGATCGCACCAGCGCGTCAGCGCCCGCTCGCCCGGCCCGGGCGTCGGCGGCCGCGCGGGACAGAACGGCAGGAATTCGACCAGATAGACCGCTTCGTCGGTACGCACAAGCGCCTCCGGCAGCCCCCGCGATGGTAGGTGCTGCGCCAGCAGGACATCGCGGTCGCGGATCCCGTGCCGGCGAGGGTCGAGCAGGCAATGGCTTTCGATGCGGGGGTCGTCTTCCGCGCATTCCACGAACGCCCTGCGCAGGCCGCTGTCGTGCGCGCTCCAGCCTGCGTGGGTGTAGACGCATTTGCGCACGGGCATCGATTGCCGCGCACGCAGCAGGCGCGTGGACAGATCCGAAAGCCGTTCGCCGCACCGGTCTTCGCGCTCGTCGCAAAAGCACGGCCACGCGATGTCGAAGCCATCGGCGTCCGCACGCAGGGACGCTGCGATCAGATCGCCGGCAGGCTCGGGCATCTGGTCGCGCCCGGCTCGCGCCGTCAGGCCCGTCCGTAGCAGGGCGGCGTATTCGGCATGACACTGCGGATGATCGACGATCGACAATACGTCGAGCAGATTGTCCGGCGCACGCCCCGATACCGCACGCTCGCGGTTTTCGCTGCGCAGCGCGGCGAAGTCCGGCTCGGGCCACAGTAGAGACAGCCCTGGCGCCAGGACATCGACGGGAAAGCGTGCGATCGCACAGATGCGGAGGACCACGATCACGCAGATCCGCGCGTCCGCCCACGTGGCGCATTCCGGCAGGGTGTCGATGACCGTTTGCGACGCGATCCTTGCGCTGTCGAAGCCAGCCCTGTCGAAGCCAGCCTTCTCGAAGCCATATTCGATCAGCGAACGTCGCACGCCGCGCATGAGTTGAGGCGTCTCGCACAGCACCAGCATTCTCGGGCGGCGCAGCGGATCCAGCGCGGCGAATGCTGCGTCCCGTCTCGACAGCGCTTCCAGTCCAACCCTCAGCAGATGTTGATGCATGCGCGACAGCTGCGGGCGCAGGCCCATGCGTCTTGGCGCCATCCGTCGCAGCCGCGACGGACGCGGAAGCTGCGTCGGCTCCAGCATCGGCAGCTTCACCGCGCCGTCGCGGATCGCCCGTTCGAGGCCGTACTCGGCGATCGGCGGCCGGTCGGAGATCTGCGTGTCCGGTGCCTTGCACAGCGCCAGATCGATCCGCAGTGTGTCGCCGTGCCCACTGAGCATACGCATCGCCGTTGCGGCCTCTGCGTCGCCGGCGACGCTATCGATGCTGTCATCGACGAGACGCAGCATCGATGCATCACCGTCTCCGGGTCGCGCCTGCGATGCCAGCCATTCGAACAACCCGGCGCGCAGCGATGGCGGTAAGAACAGGCGCGCATGCCGTATCAGGCTGCTTTGCGCCGTGTCGCGCCGGCCATCTGCGTCGGGCGGGCCGAGTACCGCATCCTGCAGACGTTGCCGCACGGCGGTATCCGCAGTGAGCAAGGTGATATCGCTGCTGAATCGTGCGTCGCTGCGACCGGTCGCGCGCGCCTGGACGTGGTTGGCCCACTGCCAGACCAGCAACGCCTGCAGCACCCAGCGCAGGCCGCTGCCCGGCGCCATCCTTAGCCGATACACGGCGGGCCGCGCGCATGTCGAGATGACGGGGGCCGCATCCGTTGACGCATCCGCCGGATCGCAAGCGAGGCGATGCAGCCGCTGCGGATCGTCGGTGCCGAGCAGCTCGTATGCGAGCACGGTATGCACGATCGCCTGTCGCTGCCCAGGATGGAAATTGTCGACGCGCGCGTCGCACCTTTCGGCCGAACACCACCATCGCAACAGCGCGATGGTGGTGGGCGTCAGACGCTCTGCCAGCATTGGATCGCGCCCTGTGCCCGGTACGCCATCCAGTTCGGACAGCAGTCTGCGTGCGCGGTAGTCGAGCGCGGCGTGCAGCGGCGGCGTGCGGGCCTCCGTTTCCATGGCGCCCATCTGAATGACGTCCTCGTTCACGGTGCCCTGGTCGGGCCGGGTCATGGCGGCGATCGTGCCGCCGTGAACTGTCGTTCTCCCTTTGCCGGTCATCGCCGCCCTCCCTGATCGTTGTCGACGTGCACGCTAACAAAAAGTTTGATACCGTACAAATCATAACTTTCCAACGCCGGCGTGCACCGGCCTAACGTCAGGTGATGAGCAATGAACAAACCGCGTTCAGCGAACGGCTGCGCGCAGCCCTGCAAAGGGCGGGTCTCGTCGAGAGCCCCGTCGAACTCGTCCGCCTGCTCGCGCGTTTCGGTGGGGAGCCCGTTTCCCAGCAAGCCGTTTCAGGCTGGCTGAAGGGGCGCGCCATGCCAAGGCAGGCCAATTTACGGGCACTGGCGAAGATGCTGTCGGTCGAGCCGCAGCAGCTCCAGTACGGTGACGACGGCAAACGCGTACGGGAGCCGCGCGGCGAGTGGCGGCTGGATCCGCGCGATCAGCTAGCGATCGAAGCCTTTCTCCAACTGCCTACTGCGCAGCGCAAGCTGTTGCGGCATGTGATCGAGGAATTCGTGAAGTCCGGCGGGGCGGGCAAAAAGAGTTAGCGGAGGTCTGACGGAGCCATTGCCTGTCTGCAACATAGATTGAGTGTTGTGGGCAATCACATCTTTCACATCCTGTCCGGTGCCGACCTAACGTCGGCGCATGAAAACCGAACAAGATGCCTTCAGCGAACGCCTGCGCGCCGCATTGCGCCAGGCCGGTATGAGCGAAAGTCCGGCTGAGCTGGTCAAACTGCTGGCCCGTTTCGGCGGCGAGCCTGTCTCACAGCAGGCGATCTCCGGCTGGCTCAACGGCCGCGCCATGCCGCGTCAGGCCAACCTGCGTGCGCTCGCGAAGATGCTGTCGATCGAACCGCAGCAGTTGCAGTACGGCGATGACAGGCGGATCCGCGAGAACCGCGGCGAGTGGAAGATGAATCCCCACGACCAGCTCGCCATCGAAACCTTTCTCAAGCTGTCGGCACCGCAGCGCAAGCTGGTCCGCAGCCTGATCGATGAGCTCGCGAAGCACCAGGTGCCGGCCAAGCCCGCCAAGCGCGGTCGTTGAGTCGGCGCAGGGCTCAGGTCTCGCGCGCGATCGCCCGCCAACCGATGTCGTGGCGGTGGAATTCGCCTTCCCAAGAGATGTTCGTCATCGCGGCGTAGGCGGCATGCTGCGCCCCGGCCACTGTGGCGGCCAGTGCGCAGACGCACAGCACGCGGCCGCCGCTGGTGACCACGTTGCCGTCGTCGTCGAGCTGCGTCCCGGCATGGAAGATCTTGGTGCCCACCGCCTGCGGTACATGCAGGCCACGGATGACATCGCCGGTTTTCGGCGCGTCGGGATAATGCGCCGCCGCCATCACCACGCCCAGTGAGGGTCGCGGGTTCCAGCGCGCTTCGACCATGTGAAGCCGACCATCGATGGCCGCTTCGACCAGATCCAGCAGATCCGAATCCAGCCGCAGCATCACCGGCTGCGTTTCCGGGTCGCCGAAGCGCACGTTGAATTCGATCACTTTGGGTGCGCCGTCGGCATCGATCATCAGCCCGGCATAAAGAAAACCGGTAAACGGCACGCCGTCGGCGGCCATGCCGCGCACGGTCGGCTCGACCACTTCGCGCATCACCCGCGCGTGCACCTCGGGGGTGACCACCGGCGCGGGCGAGTACGCGCCCATGCCGCCGGTGTTGGGCCCGGTGTCGCCGTCGCCGACGCGCTTGTGATCCTGCGAGGTGGCCATCGGCAGCGCGGTGGCGCCGTCGACCATCGAGATGAAGCTCGCTTCTTCGCCGTCGAGGAATTCTTCGATCACCACCCGTGAGCCGGCGCTGCCGAAGGCATTGCCGGACAGCATGTCGCGCACCGCGTCTTCGGCTTCGTGCAGCGTCATCGCCACGATCACGCCCTTGCCGGCGGCCAGGCCGTCGGCCTTGACGACGATCGGCGCGCCTCCGCTTTCAATCGATTTGCTGCGGATGTAGGCGATGGCGGCGTCGACATCGGTATGCACCGCGTAATAAGCGGTCGGGATGCCGTGACGCGCGAGAAAATCCTTCGCGAAGGCTTTGCTGCCTTCCAGTTGCGCGGCGGCGGCGGTCGGTCCGAAGATCCGCAGGCCTTCGCTGCGGAAGCGGTCGACAACGCCCGCGACCAGCGGCGCTTCGGGGCCGACGACCGTGACTTCGACATTCTCGGCGCGCACGAGCGCGATGAGACCATCGATGTCGGTCGCCTTCACGTCGACATTGCGGCATTTCGCCTCGGTGGCGGTGCCGGCATTGCCCGGCGCGACCAGCACTTCAGTGACGCGCTTGGATTGCGCGAGCTTCCAGGCGAGGGCGTGTTCGCGGCCGCCGGCGCCGATGACGAGGAGTTTCATGGGGTACGGTTGCTCATGAACGGAAGAATGCTCCGAGAATCGCGCTTGCGAGACTACCAACGAATACCAGCCAGATACGCAGGCGCTCGTTCTGCTCTGTCGTCTCTGAAAGGTGCCCTTTCAGATTCCTTTTCGCGAGTTTGCGGTTGGTTTTCATTGTTTCTGTTCCGGCATGGGCCGAGACAGGACGATAATAGTGAATGTGCCACGACGCGTTGTGCACTGCACCATATGTCTGTGCGCTGCATCAAAGATCCATCATCCGGCTGCGCTAAAGTCCCGGATGAGATAAAAAATCATCAATGCCTGAAATGCCGTACGCCGGTGAACACCATCGCGATGCCGTGTTCGTCGGCCGCAGCGATGACTTCCGCGTCGCGCATTGAGCCGCCGGGCTGGATCACGGCCTTGATGCCGGCTTCTGCAGCAGCATCGATGCCATCCCGGAACGGGAAAAAGGCATCGCTCGCCATCACCGAGTCGGGGACAGCCAGACCGGCATCGCCGGCCTTGATGCCAGCGATCCGCGCCGAATACACGCGGCTCATCTGGCCGGCGCCGACGCCGATGGTGCGCCTGTCTTTCGCGTACACGATCGCATTCGATTTCACGTACTTCGCCACCCGCCAGGCGAACAGCAGATCGCCCAGCTGTTCAGTGGTCGGCGCAAGTCTGGTCACGACTTTCAGCTCATCGGCGGTGACTTCGCGGATGTCGGCGGTCTGCATCAGCAGCCCTGAGCCGACCCGCTTCACGTCGATGTTGTTGCGACCGTCGCCGTGCGGGATGCGCAACACACGGACGTTCGCTTTCTTCTTCGCATAGTCGAGTGTGTCGTCGTCGTAGTCGGGCGCGATCAGCACCTCGACGAACTGTCGATCCAGAATGGTTTTCGCAGTGGCCGCGTCGAGTACCGTGTTGAAGGCGATGATGCCGCCGAACGCCGAAGTCGGGTCGGTGGCGTAGGCGAGTTCATAAGCCTGTGCGCAGCCAGTGCTTTCGGCTACGCCGCAGGGGTTGGCGTGCTTGACGATCACGCAGGCGGGCGCTTCGAACTGGCGCACGCATTCCCATGCGGCATCGGCGTCGGCGAGATTGTTGTAGCTGAGTTCCTTGCCCTGCAGCTGCGTGAAGGTCGCCAGCGTGCCGGGCACCGGCCACAGATCGCGATAGAACGCGCCCTGCTGGTGAGGATTTTCGCCGTAGCGCAGATCCATCACTTTGACGAAATTGCTGTTGTTCTGCGCCGGAAACAGTGCGCGGCTGCCGTCGTCCTGGATCGAAGACAGATAATTGCTGATGAACGCGTCGTACTGGGCGACGCGATTGAATGCGGCCACCGACAGCGCGAACCGTGTCCTGGCGGACAGTGCACCGTCGTTCGTCTTGAATTCTTCCAGGATACCGGCGTACTGCGTCGGGTCGGTGGCGACCGCGACGCGTGCGTAGTTTTTCGCCGCTGAACGCAACATCGCCGGGCCGCCGATATCGATGTTCTCGATGATCTCGTCCATGGTGCTGTCGGGATTGGCCGATACCGCTTCGAACGGATACAGGTTGAGCACCAGCAGATCGATCGCGCCGATGCCGTGCTCGGCCATCACTGCATCGTCGATGCCTGCGCGACCGAGCAGGCCGCCGTGCACCAGCGGATGCAGCGTCTTGACGCGGCCGTCCATCATTTCCGGAAAGCCGGTTACTTCGCTGACATCGCGCACCGGCAGGCCGGCGTCGCGGATGGCCTTGGCGGTGCCGCCGGTGGAGAGCAGCTCGACATCGCGCGCCGCGAGGGCGCGCGCGAGTTCGAGCAGACCGGTCTTGTCGGAGACGGACAACAGCGCGCGACGGATCGTCACCGGGGCGCTGGGCGAGGGCTGGGTCATGAGGTCCGGGGGCACGGCGGGAAACGACGATTATATCCGCTGTCTGCCGTCACGCTTCTGGTGTTGGCAGTATCGCCATCACCGAAGTGATGCGGCACACGACATTCTGCAGGGCTCAGCCCAACCCGTAATCCTTCAGTTTCTTGCGGAGCGTCGCGCGGTGAATGCCGAGCATCGCTGCGGCGCGGCTCTGGTTGCCGTCGCAATGTTCCATGACCTCGGAAAAAAGCGGAATCTCGAATTCGCGCAGCGCGACTTCGTACAGATTGGAAGTGCCCGAGCCGTTGAGATCGCCGATATAGCGCCGCACAGAGTTCGCGACATGGTCGCGCAGCGGCGTACGGGGTGCGTGGCGGGCGGGGTCGTGGCGTTCTGCGTTCAAGCACGGTCTCTCTGGTGGCGCGTTTCGCATCGGCCCCATCCGTGGCCGCATCCCCACCGCTGTGCGATGAGGGGGGGAGAGTCTAGCGCGCGTCGTCGCCCGCTGCCATGCCGAATCGCGAAAATACCTGCGTCCTCTGCTGTATTTCCCGATGAATGGCAGTCCGGGCGAATGTCTTGGCCGGACATCGATTGCTTTCGCGTTTGCAGCGTCGCAGCGATGCCGTGGATCAATGGATGGCATCAGTTCGTCTGTATGCGATGAGTCGTGGCCGGGTCCGTTCAGCGTCGATAGCGGACCGCTCAGCGGAAACTGAAATCGTAAGCAACGATACGCGCGGCCGGTTCGGTGATGTCCATCGCGACCGTTGCGCTCTCGCCGCTGGCCAGTTCGGCCTGACTCGGCGGCCCGCCGAGATAGTCCTCGGCACTGAAACTGCGCTCACCGGCAGTACGGCCATTGACATCGGACAGGCTCAGCCGGAGTTGCGGCCAAGGTTGCGGCCAGCGCGCATCGTTGCGGAAGGTCGCTGACACGCGCAGGGCGCCGGGAATGCCCGGGTGCTGGCGCACGTCGCGCTGCAGCAGTGTGAACGCGGCTGGTTCGCGCCATGCCGGCAGATCGCACGCCAGAACGTCGCAGACGACGGTCAGCAGCGGCCGCCAATGCGGATTGGCGGCCAGACGCCCACGATCGGCGAGCAGCAGTTGCAGCACGAGCAGCAGCGCCAGCCCGGCGGCAACCGCAGGCACCCAGCGCTCGCGCGGAGCGTTCGATACAGTGGAACCGCGCGCGAAGCTCGGTGCGGTGCGAAGCCCGCGCCTTGCAGGTGCAATGCTCGCGGCGGCAGCGACGGTCGAGGAAGCGATGGCGATCTCTGCAGTCTGTTCGGTCGCGTCATCCATGGTTTCGGCGGGCGCGTGTTCGAGCGGGGTCATCTCGGTCGTGAAGGCTTCCGTGATCGTGGTGTCGTCGACGCGGTGAATGCGTTCGTCTTCTGGTCCCCCACCTTCAAACGCCGCAATTGCGTGCGGCTGCAGCAGATCGCCGAGCTCCATCGGCGCGGACGCAGCGGCATCGTCGTCTTCGACGGTGTCGTCCCGACGCAGCAGACTGGTGCAGTGCGGGCAGTGCGTGGGCGGCAGATCGGTGACCGGGTCGGTGGAGACCAGCGCGCGGCAGTAGGGGCAATTGATGAACATGGCTTATTGAATCACGACGCAGCACGGTTGCCGCCGGTGCGGTCATCGTCGAGTCCGGCGCCATCGGTTCCGATGTCATCAATACTGACCTCATCGATTCTGACCCCATCGATCCGCACCCAGTCGTCTTCGCGGGTCACGCGCAGGTCGTCGAACCATGCACCGTAGCGCAGGAGCAGTTCGTCTTCCTGGCCTACGAGAATGCCCGACAGCGCGATGCGGCCGCCCGGCGCCACGTGCGCGGACAGCGTGGCGGCCAGCGCGTCGAGCGCCGAGGCCAGAATGTTGGCGACGACGATCGGGTAGGTTGTCGCGGCGGGCTCGTCTCCGGGCAGATGCACCGTGATCCGGTCGCCGACGTCGTTGCGATCGGCGTTGTCGCGCGTGGCAAGAATCGCCTGCGGATCGTTGTCCACGCCGACCGCATGGCCGGCGCCGAGTTTCAACGCCGCCAGCGCGAGAATGCCGCTGCCGCAGCCGAAATCCAGAACGGTGCGACCCTGCAGTTCGCCACGTGAAGCAAGATCGTCCAGCCACTGCAGGCAGAGCGACGTGGTCGGGTGCGTGCCCGAGCCGAAGGCCAGACCGGGGTCGAGCCGGATCACCGCCGCGTCGGTCGCGTCGGCGCCGTCCGGCAGGTCCTGGTTCCATGGGACGATCCAGGTGCGCGCCCCGAAATGCAGCGGCACATACTGGTCCATCCACGCTCGCTCCCAGTCCTGGTCTTCGACCCTGCGGAAGCCGGCTTGGGTCCAGTCCAGACCCGGATCGAACGCCTCCAGCGCCGCCAGCAGCATCAGCGGATCGGCGTCGGCATCGAACAGCGCCGACAGCGCCACTTCGCCCCAGATCGGCATTTCGCCCACGCCAGGTTCGAGGATCGCGCGCTCGTTCGGCGTTTCGGCGTCGGCATCCAGCAGCGTGACCGCAAGCGCGCCGACATCCTCCAGCGCGTGCTCGTAGCGTGGCTGTTCGGATTCGCGGCAGCGGAGGGAAAGTTCCAGGTAAGGCATGGCGGCAGGCGGTCGGTCGACGAACGGTCGTGCCCGACAGCTTACCGGAGCCCGGAACCGGGCATCGGTCCCGTCCCGTCGGGAACGGCGGTGCTACGATCCGAACGATTGAATCCGGAGAGTCGCCCATGCGAATCGTTCGCGCAGGTCTGCTGACTGTTCTCGCCCTCGCCTGCGGCATGCAGGCCGATGCGGCACGTCGCATGGATGGGTCTTCCGCCAGGTTGGCCGCCAATGCACCGCAGCTGATGGTCGGTCGCCTGGAGCTGCAGTGGGGCGACCCAAGCATCCAGGCCAAGGCCGGCGATGGCGACGACGGGCATTTCCGGGCAACGCTGGTGGACGATGCCGGCGTGCGCCGCGCGCTGGATCCCGATCAGGCGTTGCGCGCTGCAGAGGATCTGTATGCGCTCTACGGCAAGCGGATCGCGGTGTCCACCGTGCCGGTGGCGGCGAAATCGACCGGTCTGCGGGGTGCCGCGAACCGCGCGCGCCGGATCGATGCCATCGTTCCCATCGGCGATCTGTCTTCGCCGTCGAAGGCCGGCAGATTTCCGACCAAGGACTTTCCGACCAAGATTACCGGAGTCACCAGTTGGGTGACGCTGATGTGCAAGTTCAACGACATCGCCACCGAACAGAAGAACCTCGATTTCTTCCGCTCGCAGTACGGCACCGCTATCGGGCAGTTGGATCATTACTGGCAGGAAGTCTCGTACGGCCAGATCAATCTCGCCGGCAGCAATGCCTATGGCTGGGCTACGCTCCCGCAGCCGCGTTCGTATTACGTCACGCTGGATGCCACCACCAATAAAGACAAGGCCGATCTCGGCAAGCTGTTCGAGGACTGCACCGCAACGCATGATGCGAACGTGAATTTCGCGGTCAACGGCGGCGTGCAGGGCGTCAACATGATGTTCAACGGCGATCTGGACGGCTACGCGTGGGGCGGTGGGCGCTGCGCGACGCTTGATGGCGTCAACAAATGCTGGAGCACCACCTGGAACCCGCCGTGGTCGTTCGGCAATCTGGCGCCGCTGTCGCACGAAATGGGCCATGCCTACGGCTTGCCGCATGCCAACAATGCCGACGCCGACACCGACCCCTACGACAACCCATGGGATGTGATGAGCGATGCGTGGAGCAACGCCGTCGGCAATACCACCTATGGTTCGCTGCCGAAGCACATCAATATCTATTCGCGTAACCGGCTGGGTTGGGTCGCCAGCGCACGCAAACTGACGGTGACCGCCGGCTCCCCGGCTCGTTCGATCGCAGTCGACCGCGCCAGCCTGCCGGGCTCGCCCAACCGGCAGATGCTGATCCTGAACTATCCGGATCAAACCACGCGCTACTACACGCTCGAAGTACGCAAACGTGGTGGCAATTACGAGAACCGCCTTGCCGGCGATGCCGTGATCATCCATGAGGTGCAGACCTCGCGGAAAGAGCCCGCATGGAGCATGGATGCCGATAAGCCGCCCGCCAACCGCGCCAACAATGAAGGCAGCATGTTCAAGGTCGGGGAAACCTGGATCTCGCCGGACTATGCCTTCCGGGTGAAAGTGGAATCCGCGACCGCCGAGGGCTTCGTGGTGACGGTGCGCCCGGGCCCACGCAAGGGCGGACCGGGACAGGTGCGGCAATAACCGCCTGCGCCCCTGCGCAGCGCAGTCTTCGTTCAAGGATTCGACGCCGCCTGCTCCTGAGCAATGGGCAGTCATGCCCGCGCGATCCGCAGCCGATGCCCAAGCGTCGTGATCAAAGCGGTCAAGGCGCGCCCGCGAACGCTTTTCGGCCGGCATCGCTCACGATGCGGTGCAGCATCGATACGCCATGCTTGTCATATGCCGACGGTCGAAAGCGCATGGATTGCCCGTTTTGCTGCGAATCCCCCTGATTTCCCGCGATCACGTGCGATCCCGTTCGATTCCAGTGTTACCGTCGAATCGCCCGAGGGGGAATCCTGATACGGGTATCAAAATCATTAGCCTTGCTGCGCAGAATTGCGCAGCGTTGCTAATGCCAATACATCAAGGAGAAAGATCATGTTGAAACAGAAACATTCATCCCACCAAGTGTGTCTCTATGCGGCTGTTCTGGTTTGCGGGCTTATCGCGGCCCCAAGCGCGATGGCCATTTGTGGCTGCCCGGACGATAAGCATGGCGCACCGATCATGGGAGGATCGGGTCTGGGCGAATCGTTCCCGGTGACTGAAGATGTGGCGCCGGATCCGGCGTGGCAGGTCTATCAGTTCGAACGCGAAGGCATCCGCTATGTGCAGGTCAACGACAGTGCCGGTCAGGTGCGGGCGGCGGTCGGGCGGATCGAGGACACCCTGTGGGTGTTGCCGATCGGCAGCGACGCGAACCACGTGTCGACCTCGGCAGCGCAGCCCACTGGTACCAGCAGCCGGTTGATCTATCGGTCGAACGATCTTGAAATCGTACTGTACCGCATCGACAACCAGGATCGCTGGATCATCCGTCAGCCTGATGCATCTCAGTAAGGCGATGGCTTCAGGTCGACGGGCTCCGACAGCAGCATGACGATGCGATCGAGATGGCGGCGCCGAACGGCGCCGCCATGCGCCTTGACCCGGCCTTCCAGCTCCAATGCAGCCAATAGCCCACCGCGGCTGTGGTGCAGGGCGGTAGTCGCTTTTGCGGTCACATACACGGCGATACCGCGCTTGCCGCCGCTTTGCCATACTCGCGTTTTCAACGTGTACTGCTCGGGGTTGCATTCCGACAGCAGCGCGAAGGCGCTGCAGACGCAGCGATAGGCGGCCAGCTGCAGTTCCACGGTCAACTGTGTCGGCTGACCGCGCAGCTGGTACCGCACCGCTGCCTCGTGCGCCCAGAGCTCGGTGAACGCTTCCGCGTTGAGCACCGCATACAGCCCCTGCGCTTCGATGCGCATCGGATACAGCGCCAGCGCATGCTGGTCGAACAGCCGGGCATGCGCCACACCCTGGTTGTTCAAATCCATCGCGGCATCGAAATGCCGATGCTGCTTCAGCCAAGTCACCAGTTCGTCGCGATAATCGTCCAGACGCAGCTGCATCTGCGCCATATAGACTACTTGGTCGCGCAGCTTGCTCTCGCTCGACATGAAGCTGTTCTGCGCCAGCAGCAGCGCTTCCTTTTCGGCCAAGCCGGACCGGCGGGCCCGGTCGAACAGGTCGGAGATGACCGTGCCTAGTGTCAGCAATGCCGCCGACGCGATCACCAGCGCCTGCTGGATCACGAAGATTTCTGCGTCATAGGTGCCGGGTGAGTGCAGGTAAGGGATCTTCATGGCAGTGACGAGATTCACAGCCAGAATGCCCATTGCTGCGCCTCGCCAGCCGTGCCGGAAGGTCAATCCGACCACTGGCAAAATCATCAGCATCAGCAAGCCTTGGTGGAATGCAGCTTCCAGCGCCGGGATGGCCGCAATGAAATAAACGGCGGCGCTGGCACCTGCGGCGACAATTGTGTCGCGTACCAAGTGTTTTGGAGCGACCTGCTCTATGCGTCGTCTAAGTACTAGCAGCACCGGCAACGCCACCATAAGAATGCCGAGATAGTCGCCTACAGAGAATTTATAGATATCGACAAATAGCGTGGTGTTTTCTTGGCCACACAGGAAGTGAAAGAGCGTCATGTTGGAGATGGATGACCACAGCGCTATCGAGATCGCAACCAGCGGCAGCCAACGCATCTTGTCCTGATCGGTCTTCAGCTTGCTGCGCAGCGCCACGACCAGCCCCGCCACCATTGGCATCAGCAGGAACGGGCTGAGGTAGGCCCAAAGCATGCCGTAATGTTCGGCTTTGGGTACCCGGATCACCAGCAGCGCGGCGGCATCGCCCGCGAACAGATAGGGCCAATACCGATACGGCACGAACAGCAGCGAGACCGCGCGGAGGCCGGCGGGCAGATACCACTGGTCGAACGACAGGCACCATGCCCCCAGAAACGCCGCGCAATAAGACGCGCTGAGCAGCAGGCCTTTGGCGGTATTGCTCAATTTGGCATCTTCCATTGCGGTCCCCTCAGTCCCTAGTCCCCGATCAAGTCATCGTGCTCGACCCGATGTCCCCGTAGCGGTATTCGCATAAAAGCGAGGGCGCGTCAAATCCCCGGCCACCCGCGAGTTTACAGTGCAATACGTCCCGCCCCAAGACTTCCCGAGTATCGGGGCTTGGGCGGGGTTGCGGCGGCGCCAGACGCATGGCCGGTAAGTGCTGGCTCCCCGGGACATTGGAGCCAGTTGCGTCGCACTGCACTGCGATACTCGATACGCAGAGCTTTGCTTCGCACATTGCTCCCCGCGCTCAGAGCCATGCGCGGCAATTGATGCATTCAATCGCATTCAAGTCGGTCCGATCACAATGGCCTCCTGCCGTGCGGAGGCGATGGTGTTCGACTCCGACAACAGCACCGCGATTTGGTTCTGCGCCCGCTGAAGCACGCCGCCGTGCGCCGTCACCCGTGCATCCAGCAGCATGGCTGCGATCTCGCCTGTCGGCGTGCGCTGCAATGGCCCGGTCGGCACCGTGGTCACGCGCAGGTAGATGCTGCGGCGGCTGCGCCCGTGCCAGATGCGCATGCGGATGCGGTGCGCGGCCGGCTCCCAGTCGGACAACAGCTCGATTGCGTGGCACAGGCAGCGGTAGGCCAGCACCTGCAGGTCCACGGATAACGTTCGCGGGTCTCCGTTGCAGAAGCGCAGCGTGACTTCGACGCCGGTGGCGCGCGAATCCATGAACCGCTGCGAGTCGACCACGGCGAACAGGCCGTCGACTTCGATGCCGATGGGATACAGCGCCAGCGCCTGCTCTTCGAAGAACTGCCGGTGCCACATGCCCTGGGTATTGAGTTCCAGGGCTTCGCGGTGCAGGCCGTTCGCGCGCAGGGTCTTCGCCAATTGCCCGCGCTCGTCGTCCATCAGTACCTGCAACTGCGCCATGCACAGCAGCTGGTCGCGCAGGATCGGCTCGGTCGACAGCAGACTGGTGCGGGCCAGTGTGAGGGCCTTCTGCTCGGAGATGCCTGCCTTGCGTGCCTGCTCATAGCGTTCAGAGATCAATCGCCCTAGTAGCAAGAACCCGAAACTGCCGAAGAAGGTCAGCCCCAACTGCACAATAAAAACAATCTCATCGTAGTAGGCATGAATGCCCGGTCCTTTCATGTTTTGCGCAATACCAAGGTTGGCCAGAGTCACGCCGATCGCCGCGCCGCACCAGCCGTGACGAAATGTCAAAAATAGCGCTGGAAGCATCATCAGCATCAAGAGTGATACACGGAAAATGATCTCCCTTTGGGGCCACAATTCAAGAAATGCGAATAGGCCCACCACAATTAACAATGCGATCAAAGTGTCGTATCTAATCTGCCGGTGCGGAAAAAAGTC
>JBIITV010000089.1:0-18444 GCA_044340325.1 Lysobacteraceae bacterium | reverse complement strand
GGGCCTCGCAGGTGTGTATTGATAGGAGGGGCCACTGGGACGGGTGATCACAGGGCCAGCGGTGTTGTCGACATTGCCCACGTTCGGCAAGCCGCCTTCGTTACGGTAACCGTCGGTGGTCAGGATCGAAAAATTCTGACGGCACTCATACTGCGATGCAGTCGCCTGCGGCCCCCAAGGGCCTGTAGCATCGGTCCTGCGAAAGTATTCGCCAGCATCAAACAATGCTCGGTTCGTCGGCGTATTGCCATTCGCGGTCGCGGCGAACAGGCGATTGAACCACGTCGTGCGGTTGGCGCCGGTGAATACGCCGTTGTTGGTACCGACCGGGATCAGGAAATTGTTGCGGTTATGGATGGTCTTGTAGCCGACGCGGAACTCGTTGTCCGCGTTGAAGATCGTGGTGTCGTTGAATGCATAGCTTGCGCTGCTCTTCGCAACTTTCATGCGAGTGCGGCCGAAGGAGTACCACGTTGCGTAGTTCTGTTTTTCCTGGGCAACCGAGCGAACGATACCGCCGGGCCAGGTGAAATTGGCGAAGTTGCGGGTGCAGAGTGTGACCGCCAGCGTGGGGTCGGCAAAGTTGTTGGTCAACGGATTCCATGCACAGGACGATACGATCAATCCGCCACCGCCGGCGAAGGTCGCGCCATTGCGATGGAAACGGTGGCGGACATACTGGCGCGTGTCGGTAAGACTGGCAATGCCGGTGATGGGGGTATAGAAATCGCGATCGGCCCCATTGCCCAGATCGATGGGGTCCGTGGTCTGCGTCGCGTTGTTGTATGCCGCTGTATAGGGAACCGTGGGCATGAACGCGCCGTTCGCCTGCTGCCAGGTACGATATGTGGTCGCAGGGTTGTAGTAGATCGTGTTCAGCGTATAGGTCAGCCGATTGATATTGGGATTCGGCGTGGTGTTCGGGATCGTATCGGGCATGAAATTGTCGCCCATCGATCCGGAATCATCGAGGATGAACAGAAGATTCGGCGGCACGCCGTTGTTGGTCTGCATCGGCGTGTCGGGCAGCGAAACGGCCGCGTGCACGGGCAGACCCAACATGGTGACGAGACAGGCGAGCACCGGTGCGAAGCTGGACTTTCGCACACTGCACGCGGGAGAAATGCGGGGAGGAGTATTCACGGTTGCCTCGAAGTTATTTGCCGGCAAAAACGGTTTGCAGCAGAACGGACGCGCGTCCGGCCTGCTGACTGCGCACGGTGACGCGGTAACGCGGCGTCAGGCACAGGGGATGGATCGGCAAGAGTTTGTCGCAGTCGTCCCAATTAGGACCTTCACCCATTTCTTCGACGATATATTGCGGCGCTTCGGTATTGGGATCGGACACCGAAGCCGTGCGCCAGCCGTCGAACCCGGGATCGAGCCAACGATCGGTGGCCGTCGGCTCCGGGCGAGCGCACAGACCATTGGCGTTGCAGCCGACACCGGGAAATGTGGGATTGGGCGTGAGCGTCGCCTCGGCCTCGCGCAGCCCGGACTCTGCCACTTGGAAACCCAGACTGCGGTCGAGCAGATTGGATGTCATGCGCTCTTCGAGGATAGTGCTGCGCAGGCTGGCCAAACCCAGCAGCGTCATCACCAGCAGCAGAATCAATACCACCACAAGGGTAGCGCCGCGCTGGCGGTGGCTGGCGACGGGGTGGCGCGGTTGTGTCTTCATTCCATGCGATTCCGGAGTGCGACGGTGTGGGCAAGGCGACGCTGCAGCTGTGCGCCACCGACGCCCGCGCGGTCGGCACTGAGCAGGTCGAGCGTGACGCGGACGGCAACGACTTCCTGCCAGCGGTTGGCCGGGACGGCAGCGGCGTCCACATAGGCGGCCGCACCATCCAGCAAGTATTGCAACTGCATGTTGTTGACGCCTTCGGCGATTTCCTGGTTGCGCACGCTGAGGACGCCGCCGTCGTTCACTACCGCACTGCGGAACAGTGAACGCCCGGCCGCGCTGGTGCCGATGTACCAGCGCACTGGTTGCATGCGGACAAGGGTGGCACTGGCCCGCACATCGGCCGGATTCGGACCGAATTGCTTGATTCTGGGAGGCCCAACGCATGCCACAGCAGCATTCGCATAACCCAGACCCGCAGAGCAGTTACCGGGCGTGCCCGACGCCTGATGCTGGATGACGTCGCCAGCGACGCTGGTCACTTGGAACATCGAGGCATGACGCCAATCGCAGGCGATCGCGAGGTCCGCAGGGCTGAAGCCGTGGTCGGCCGTATTGAGCTGGATGCTTGCGGACCCGGTGGTGTGTTGAGCGATGGTCGCGGCGCTGGAGCTATCGCCAGCCATCAGGTCAAGCGCATCGGTGGCCGCCACGCGGTTCGCGGGGCTTCCCAGCGGAATCGCGCCGTCGTAGCCGCTGATGCCATTGTTCCAGTTGGTCCACCAGCGTGTCGTTGATGCGTTGATCAGGTTCACCAGTCGCAACGGTTTATTCTCGTTGCGCCTGGCGTTGCCACAGGGACTGCCACCGGCTTCGCGCAGGTCGCGGGCCATCATTTCGAAGGCCATGCGTCCGTTTTCCTGCACGCGACCCAGCCCTTCGGTCGCACGGTAGGTCTGACGATTGGAGATGAAGATCGCGCTTGCGCTGCCGACTACCAGCAGACCAAGCATCATCGAGATCATCAGCTCGACCAAGGTTAGGCCGCGCATCCGCGCGCGCGCCGCGTGCCGACCAACAGGTGCATGACGGCGCTGCGAAATGGTCATCGGGATCATATGCGTGTCGTCGTGCTAAAGGTCTGCGTGGTGGATCCCGAACTGCCGCGCGAGTCGTCCCACTGCACCGTGATCGTGCAAAGCGCACCCGCGCAGGCTACCTGACCACAGGCGGTATTACCGAGATTCTGCTGGAGCATGTCGATCCAGGCGCGCTTGTCGTTGGCGACAAGATTGCCGGCGCTGGGCACGGCACAAGTCAGGCCCATGTTGTAAGCGCCAGCGCGCGCGGCTCCCGGGTTGGCGCGCATCGCATCGAGGATGGTATAGGCGTGGATCACGCCCTGGCTGCGCTCGAGCGAACTCTGGCTGTTGCGCAGCGCCATGGCCTGCATCGCGGCAACGCCAAGCAGGCCGATCGCCAGCACCAAAACAGCGACCAGCACTTCGATCAAACCGACGCCGCGGACATGGAGACCCGACTTCGGCGCGCGCCGGCGGGAATGATGGGACAAGGTATGGGCAGCGACTGACATCAGGTATTCCCCGGAGCTGGGCAAGCCCCTGCGGCATTCACCGGGGCTCTTACCGCAATACGTCCACCGACGGCGATACTGACGTCGCGCGCATTGAGGGCGGGGTTGCTCACCGGCAGACAGATCCGTACGCTCGCTTCCAGCAGCGTATTGCCGTTGTAGGCAAGGCCATCGGCACGGAAGGTGACGCGGGAAAGGGTGATGTTGCTGCTGGGGACGATCTGGATCGGCTGTTCGATGACCCCGGAACGTACGATCTCTTCCGGGTCGACGACGTTGTCGCCATTCGCGTCCGCGTACACCAGCCAACCTTCCCAGCCCGCATCATTGCTGCATGACGTGCCGTTGCTGCTCTGGCAGAACAGGGTACGAGCATTGCGACGGAGGGCCTCGGAGCGGGCGATCTGCAGCGCCGCGACAATCTCGTTGGCGTTGGAGGTCAGTCGATTGCCATTGGTCACGCCGGTGAACAGCGGCGCGGCCATTGCCATCAGTACCGACAGGACAACCAAGGTGATAGCCAGTTCAACCAGCGTGAAGCCGCCCGCGGCAATGGCCTGCGGGCGTACGTATCGGGGGCTGCTTGGGCGGGTCAGTCGCATTTCGCCTCCAATGATCAATGGTATGCAGCATAGAGTGCGCCCCAGGACCCACCAAACGATGCCCGATGGGCGGCCCGCGCGGGCGCATGAGCGGCGGCACTGCCCCTTGGCAGGCTGACCAGGGCTGCCATGGATGGCGGAACGGCGAAGCAAGCGCGCAGGCGATTGACCCGTCGGGAACGAGTCTGGACGCGTACCGGACCCTTCACTTGAAAAACGCAAAGCATGTGCATTTTTCAACACCCTGTCGGAGCGCTACCGAGGCATCATGGCGCGATGACGAAGCCGCCACCTGTCTCATCCTCATCGACCATCCCTGTCACGGCCGGAGCGCCGCTGGACAGCCTCTGGCAAGGCCGGGTGGTGATCTGGGTAGTGCTCGCGGCCGAAGGGGTCGCAGCGGTGCTCACCCTCGCCGGGGAAGCGCCGGAGGGACGCTGGATTCGTTTCGGGCTGCTGTCGCTGGTGGTCCAGTGGGCCGCGCTGCTGACGCTCGGCGGCCTGTATCTGCTGCGCGAACGTCTGCGCGACGCCAGGCCGCAGCGCATCTCCTATATCGCCCTCGCTCTGCTGCTGCTCAGCAGTTGGTCGGTCTTCGCCGTCAGCGATCTGTTGTTGGGCGAACTATGGCGCATTCCCGCAAGTGCGCGATTCGATGTGTTCCTGCGCGTCACCGGCATCGTGCTGGTGGTCGGCTGGCTGGCACTGGCCGCATTCCAGAATCATTGGCGCCTGCGGCAGCTCGCGGTCCGCGCCAAACAGGCCGAACTCGCCGCGCTGCAGGCCCGGGTGCGCCCGCATTTCCTGTTCAACACGCTCAACACCGGCGCGGCGCTGGTCCATCACCGGCCCGACGAAGCGGAGCACTTGCTCCTGGATCTCGCCGACCTGTTCCGCGCCGCGCTCGGCGGCGCACGCGAGATTCCGCTGGCTGAGGAAATCGCGCTGATCGAGCGCTATCTGGAAATCGAATCGCTGCGCTTCCGCGAACGCCTGCGCGTGCGCTGGACGCGGCCCGACCCGCTGCCCGACGCGCTGGTGCCAGCGCTGTCGCTGCAGCCACTCGTCGAGAACGCGATCAAGCACGGCATCGAACGGATCCCCGGCGGGGGCGAGATCGACCTGCGCATCGACAGCGACGAACACGGTGTGGTGATCGTGATTTCGAATCCGATACCCGCCGAACCTGCCGGGGCATCGACCGGTCACAACGTCGGCCTGCCGGCATCACTGGCGCAGATCGAGGCTTACACCGAGGGTCGCGGCAGCGTCGTGGCGAGCGCTGCCGATGGGAGATTCACCGTGACGGTGAAACTGCCGGCGAAGGATTGACCTCCGCACTGGGCCTGATCAGGCGATGACCTCGTAACACGGACGATACGAACCGGAAATCTTCATCCGGCGCTGTTCGACGAACGCGCGCAGCAGCGCATCGAGCGATTGCATCATGTCGGTGTCGCCGTGGATCTTGAACGGCCCATGCTGTTCGATGCGACGCAGACCGTCTTCCTTCACGTTGCCCGCGACGATGCCGGAGAATGCCCGACGCAGATCGGCCGCGAGCTCGTGCGGCTTGCGCCCGTGGTGCAGATCCAGTGCGGCCATCGCCTCGTGGGTCGGGATGAACGGTTGCTGGAATGCGAGCGGAATTTCCAGCGACCAGTTGAAAAAGAACGAATCCTTCTCGGCGATACGGTATTCGCGCACTTTGCGGATGCCCGCCGCCATACGCTTGGAGACCTTCGCCGGATCGTTGACGATGATCTCGTAGCGCGACGTCGCGGCATCGCCCAGGGTCAGGCGCAGGAACTTGTCGATCTGCTCGAAATACGGCGCCGACGCGGCAGGTCCGGTCAGGATCAGCGGAAACGGCAGCGATGCGTTCTCTTCGCGCAGCAGGATGCCGAGCAGATAGAGGATTTCCTCGGCCGTGCCGACGCCCCCGGGGAACACGATGATGCCGTGCCCCATGCGCACGAACGCTTCGAGACGCTTTTCGATGTCCGGCATGATCACCAGATGGTTCACGATCGGATTGGGCGATTCGGCGGCGATGATGCCCGGCTCGGTGATGCCGATGTAGCGCATGCGGCGATGACGCTGTTTGGCATGCGCGATCGTCGCGCCTTTCATCGGCCCTTTCATCGCGCCCGGGCCGCAGCCGGTGCAGATGTCCAGTCCACGCAGGCCCAACTCGTAGCCGACCTGTTTGGTGTAGAGATACTCGTCGCGGTTGATCGAGTGGCCGCCCCAGCAGACCACCAGATTGGGATCGATCGGATTGAGGATGCGCGCATTGCGCAACAGCCCGAACACTGCATCGGTGATGCCGTCGGACGTCGACAGATCGCGACTGCCGTGCCCGTCCTCGCGCAGTTCGATCGCGGTATAGGCCAGATCGCGCACCACAGCGAACAGCAGCTCGGCGACGCCGCGGATGATGTCGCCGTCGACGAAAGCCATCGCCGGCGCCTTGACCAGATCGATGCGCACGCCGCGGTCCTGCTGCAGCACCTGGATGTCGAAATCGGGATACAGCTCGGCCGCCGCGCGCGGGTCGTCGGAGGCGCTGCCGCTGGTCAGCACAGCCAGTGCGCAGCGGCGCAACAGATCGTGCATACCGCCGATGGACGCATCGCGCAGACGCGCGACCTCGTCGCGGGAGAGGATATCGAGACCGCCGCGCGGATAGATGTGCGCGTCGACGGTGGGAAGAATGGAGACAGTGGAATCGTTCATTGCGCTTCGGTTTTCGTCGTTGTGTGTCCGGCCGACTTTATCGCAGGAAACTATCGATTGACAGCCAGCCATCAACCGCACCGCAAACGACGACGGCCGGGTCGCCCCGGCCGTCGTCTTGTTGCGCGTTGAGGCTTTGGATCAGAAGGTGTACTTCAGCGTCAACTGGGCGGCCCACTGCGATTCGGCGCGCTCCTGACGGGTCACGAAGTCTTCGGTCGAGCCGATGACGTACACATAACGACCCGAGGCATCGATACCGCCGTTGTTGACGAAACTGCGGTTGAGCGGGAAGCCGATCTCGTCGGTCCGGCCCCACTTCTTGTTCAACAGGTTGCCGACGTTCAGCACGTCGAGCGTGACGATGAACTTGTTGTCGTCGAAGAAGCCCGGCAGTTCCTGGCTCACGCGTAGGTCGAAGGTGTTGACGAAGCGCGAGAAAGCTTCGTTGCGCTTGACCACACCGCCGATGTTGCGGCGCAGCTCGGGGTTGGCGTTGACGACGGCCCAGAACGCGGCCTCTTCGTCGGCCGAACCGTTGGCGTTGAGGTCTCGGAAGCTCACGGTGTTGTCGCCCGGCTTCGGGATGTACATCAGATCGTTGCCGCCGACGCCGTCGCCGTTGATATCGTTGATGTAGGTCCAGCTGTAGGGCTTGCCCTTGCGGCCTTCATAGAACAGACCGACCGAGGTCTTGTTCTCGCCGAAGAACGCGTGCTGCCACTGCAGGCTGGCGATGAAACGATCGCGGTTGACGTAGTTCGAACGCGAGGCCACGTCTTCGTTCGGATCGAACGAGGCGCGGTTGAGCCAGTTCGAGTTCGAGGTCGACGAGGTCAGCGGATTGACGTCGGTGGCTTCGGTGTAGCTGTAGGCCAGCGACCACGCCCAGTCGTTGATCATCGGACGCTGCAGGCCGATGGTGAGGTTGTCGCCGCGACCCTTGC
Source organism: Lysobacteraceae bacterium (assembly GCA_044340325.1). Lineage (GTDB taxonomy): Bacteria > Pseudomonadota > Gammaproteobacteria > Xanthomonadales > Xanthomonadaceae > Lysobacter_I. The sequence continues at coordinate 10,935 of JBIITV010000089.1, read as the reverse complement.
TGGTGTTGTCGGCGATGATCACGTTGTTGAACGCGGCGTTGCTGCCGCCACGGGTGCGGAAGCCGGTACAGGCCGCACCGGTAGTGATGGTGCCGCCAGTGGTGGTCCAGCATGCCGGGTTGTAACCCTGCGTGGTGTAGAACAGCTGGCGGCCATCGGGGCCGATGCGGGTGGCGTCGCCGAGGTTGAGGAAGCGGTAGTTGATCGCGTCCTTGACCTGGGTCTGCACGTATTCGGCGCTGAACACCATGTCCCACCACGGCAGCTCATGCTCGAACGCGATGTTCGCCTTCCACACCGACGGCTGACGCAGATCGGAGGAAATGAAGTCGACGTTCGCGGTCGGCGGCGTGCCGGCGAGGGCCGGCTGGCTGTTCGGATTGGCACTGAAGGTGCCAGCCGGGCAGACGATGCCGAACGAACCGCCGCAGCCGATGATGCGAGTGGCGATACCGGTGTTGGAGTACGGATTGGACAGCCATACGTTGGCTGCGGCGCCCTGGAACAGACCGACGCCACCGCGCAGTTGGGTCTGACGTTCGCTGGCGAAGGTGTAGTTGAAGCCGAAACGAGGCTGCACCAGCTCCTTGCCGTCGATGGTCACGTCATTGCGGACGCCGAAACCGCCGGTACGACGACCGGCGACGATCGGGCCTACCGGCGCGGAAGCGACTGCGTTGAATGCAGGCTTGTCGCCGACGCTGGGCATATCGACGCGAACGCCATAAGTCAGGGTCAGCTTGTCGTTGACGACCCAAGTGTCCTGCAGGAACAGGCCGAGATTCTTCAGCGTCCAGTTGGCGGCACCATCATCGATGGTGAAGCCGGGCGCGCCGACCTGTACCTGATAGTTGGTGGGACGGCCGATGCGGAAATTGTAGAGCACAGCGGCGTCAAGTACGGATTGCGCCGAAGTCGAACAGTTGACGGTACCGCCGGGGATCGCGGGGTCGACGTACGTGATTGTGGCCGAGCTGTTGACGCAACCGAAGGTGTAATTGCCCTTGGTGTCCTGCAGGAAGGCGTTGAAGACTTCGTTTTTGTCGTAGTCGGCACCGAACTTCAGGGTGTGGTCGCCCACGTACCAGTTACCGGCCAGGAACACGTTGGTGGTCTTGGTGTCGAGCTCGTTGAAGTGACGGCTGCGCTCGGTGCCGGAAACCAGGCTGGTGTTGCCGGTCAGCAAGCCGGCGGCGGCGGTAGGACGCGGGAAACTCAGCGAGATCTGCGGCAGGTCGGCGTTATTCTGCGGCAGGCTGTCGTAGGTGCGATAAGAGACTTTGGCTTCAGTCGAGAAGCTGTCGGACCAGTCGGCGAACCACTCGCCGACCCAGGTCTCGAATTCCTTGCCCTGGTTGTACCACTGCGAAGACAGCGACAAGCTGCGGATGCCGAAGCCGGGTAGGAAAGGCTCGTCCTGTTTGGTCTTGTTGTAACGCAGGCTGGCGCGCTGGGTGTCGCTGATGTTCCAGTCGACCTTGAACAACGCGTCCTTCACGCGGGTTTCGAAGCCGCTGGGGATCTGCGACGAACCGACATCGATACCGTATGCAGTATTGGCCAGCGTGCTGTACTGGTTGATGAGCGTCTGGGTCAGATTGACCGTGCTGCCGGCGTTGGCGCCGATCGGGCCGAAATCAGGCGCGGTCTTGGTCTGGGTGAAATCTTCGTACGCGGCGAAGAAGAACAGCTTGTCCTTGATGATCGGACCGCCGACGGTGAAACCCCAAGTCTCTTCTTCGAACGGACCGAAATCGGTATAGGTATTGGTCGAACGGTTGAAGCGCCTGCCGACGGAGCTGTCGTCGCGGTAGACGTAGGTCAGGCTGCCGCGGAACTTGTTGGTGCCCGACTTGGTAACGGCGTTGATGTTGGCGCCGGTATAACCCTTCTGGGTCACGTCGTAGTTGGCGATGTTGAGATTGACTTCCTGGATCGCGTCGATCGAAATCGGCTGCTTCGCGGTCGGCAGGTTGTTCGACTCCAGACCGAAGGTGTCGCTGGTGTTGACGCCGTCGATGGTCACCGAGTTGTAGCGGGTGTTCTGGCCGCCGGCGGAAATTTCGCCGCGCTCCTTGTCGGTCTGCGAAATGCGCGGATCAAGGCGCGCGTAGTCCTGCAGGTCGCGACGGATCGAGGCGAACGAGTCGATCTGGTCGCGGGTGATGTTGCTGCCGGCGCCCATCTTGTCGGCACTGAAGATCACCGGGCCGGCGGCGCCGGTGACGGTGATGGCGTCCAGATCCTGCGCGCCGATCGAGAGATTGACCTGTGACACTTGGTCCAGCGCGAGAAAAACGCCATCTTCGCTGCGGTTGCCCGCGCCTTCCTTGTTGGCGGTGATCTGGTACGGACCGCCGACGCGAAGGCCACGCGCGTTGTAGCGGCCGTTGGCATCGGTCACGACGCGGCTGACTGTGCCCGACTCGGTATGCACGATGGTGACTTCCGCACCGGCGACCGGTTGGCCATCGGCCCCGACGACCTGACCGCCGAGGGCAGCGGTGGTGTTCTGCGCGAACGCAGGTGCCGCTGCGAGTGCGACGATGAGTCCGATCGACAGTTTCGAAAGTCGGAGACGATTCGTATGGTTCATTGCTCTTGGCCTCGATGGAGAACGATGCGATGGGTCGTAACGTAAAGAAGGATCGCGTGCGCCTGAGCGCCGCGATCCGATCAGCGGGACTGTAATGAAACCCGCTACCAGTGCAGCCGATAGGCTCGGGTTAACTAGAGGTTAACATGCTAAACGGCGAAGATGACAGTGGAATGACCGCGTCAAAGCGCCTAAGTCATTGAAATCATTGGCTGAACGGTTATGAGGTTTCACTCGAATGTTACGTCGCAACCTGTTCACAAACTTAAGCTGAATGATGCGTGCTTCCGTCACAAAAGATCAGGCGCTCTTGATCTGCAGATAGGCGGTAATGCCGTCCATCAGCATCTGCACCGAGATCGCGACCAGCAGCATCCCCATCAACCGTTCAACCGCGACGAGTACGCGCTGGCCAAGCCATTTGTAGAGGTAGGTGGCCGAGAACAGGATCGCCGCAGTGGCCGCCCACGCGATCACCAGCGCGAGACTCCAGTCGCCCAGGCGCGCGGGGTCGTTGCTGCCCATCAGCAGCACTGCCGCCATACCGGATGGCCCGGCGACAAGCGGAATGGCCATGGGGACGATGAAAGGCTCACCATCGGGGATCTCGCCCATCAGGCCTTCCGGCGGCGGGAAGATCATGCGGATACCGATCAGGAACAGCACGATGCCGCCCGCGATCGAGACCGATTCCTGGCGCAGATGCATCAGCTCCAGTGCGTACTTGCCGCACCACAGAAACAGCATCAGCACGACCAGCGCGATCAACAGTTCGCGCGCCAGCACAATCCGCTGCCGACGCGGCGGCAAACTGCGGAGCAGGCTGAGGAAGACCGGAATGTTTCCGAGCGGATCGAGAATCAAGAACAGCAGCAGCGCGGCGGACGCGATGGTCATGCCGTCGGCGCCCAGAGGCTTCCGCGCTGGTCCGCGCCGGCAGCGGACAACAGATGCACGCAGGCCGGCGCCAAGGCGGCGGCTTCGCGTGCGATCGTGCTGTCTTCCTCGACAAAGACTTTCGCACGCAGCGGCGTGCGCATCGGCCCCGGCGCCAGACCGGCGACGCGCACGCTGGAATGCATCAGCTCGGCGTGCAGTGTCTGGATCAGCGTCGCCAACGCGGACTGGGCGATGCCGTAACCGCCCCAATAAGGCAGCCCGCGGCCTGCAGCCGTATCGACGGCGAAGACGACGGCGCTGTCCTCAGCCCGGCGCAACAAAGGCAGGCAGGCCTGCGTCAGCCACCAGCGCGCAGTGAGATTCACGTGCAGAGCGCGGGCGAACGCGGCGGGATCGGTATTTTCCAGCGGCGTCAGCCCGGGGAAATCGGCCGCGCAATGCAGGATGCCGTCGATGCGACCCAGGCCTGATTCGATCCGTTCGGCCATCTGGGCGTAATCGTCGGGCGTCGCACCTTCGAGGTCGAGGGGATAGAGCAATGCTTCGCCACCCTGCCTGAGCACCGCGTCGTACACACGGTTGAGCTTGGGCACTTTGCGACCGAGCAGTACGACCGTGGCACCCGCATCGGCGCAGGCAAGTGCCGATGCTTGGCCAAGCGCGCCGTGTGCGCCGACCACCAGCACGACGCGGCTTTGGAGCGCGCGGGCAAGGGGCTCGGCCATGACTGACATGGCACTCTCCGGCATCAGGCCTTCTGCGCCTCGGCGATCATCCGCGCCAGTTCGCCCGATTCGTACAACTCGAGCGTGATGTCGCAGCCGCCGATGAGTTCACCATTGATGAACAGCTGCGGGAAAGTCGGCCAGTTAGAGAAGCGCGGCAGATTTGCGCGGATCTCGGGATCTTCCAGCACGTTGATGGTGTGGTAGTTGCTGGCGCCGGCGGCCTTCAGCGCCTGCGAGGTGCGGCTGGAAAAACCGCACATCGGGAATTGCGGGGTGCCCTTCATGAACAACACGATCGGGTGGGTTTCGAGCTCGGACTGGATGCGTTCCAACACCGGCATGGGAGTCTCCTGCGGGATGGGGCCGGCAACGTTGGGGCGCTGCGACCAAGGTGGGGTTAGAATCATGTCGCTTGAATCACGCATTGTAATCGTTCGCGCGGCCCAGGATCTGTCGGTCCCGCGCCCGCATCACCCTTACCCCCCAAGGAGCCCGCCCATGGCCATCGAGCTGCCAGCCCTGCCCTACGACCGCACTGCCCTTGAACCGCACATCTCCGCGGAAACCATCGATTTCCACTACGGCAAGCACCACCAGACGTATGTCACCAACCTCAACAACATGATCCCGGGCACCGAATTCGCGGACATGTCTCTGGAAGAGATCGTGCGCAAGTCGCAGGGCGGCATGTTCAACAACGCTGCCCAGATCTGGAACCACACGTTCTACTGGAATTGCCTCAAACCGGCATCCGGCTCGAGCCCTGGCGGCGGCGAGCCCACCGGCAAGCTGGCCGAGGCCATCAACAAGTCCTTCGGCGACTTCGCCAAATTCAAGGAAGAGTTCACCAAGACCACCGTCGGCACCTTCGGCTCGGGCTGGGGCTGGCTGGTGCAGCGTCCGGACGGTTCGCTCGCGCTGGTGAGCACGTCCAATGCCGCAACGCCGCTGACCGGCGACGACACCCCGCTGCTCACCTGCGACGTATGGGAACACGCCTACTACGTCGATTACCGCAATGCGCGGCCGAAGTACGTCGAGGCGTTCTGGAATCTGGTGAACTGGGATTTCGTCGCTGCGCAGATGAAGTGATTTTTCGTCTGTGATCCCGAGTCGAATTCACGGCACTGCTTTTTACGTGCGAACAAGCAGGTCCCTCACTACGCTCGGGATGACAAATCGAACGGCCGGGAAACCCCCGGCCGTTTGTCTGTCGGCTAGATGCAGGTGTCATCAATCCGACCGCGCGATGAACGCGACCGGCCGCAAGGTCAACCGATCGCCGCTTCCGCGCATTACCCGGTGGTCTTCCACGCACTGGAGCCTCCGATGACGCCGTCCAAACCCCTGCCTTGCGCATTCGCACTGACCCTTGCCCTCGCCTTCTCCGGCACCGCATGCGCGCATCCGCACGACCGCGACAATAATCCCCCGGGGCCCGCCGGCGGTCCCGGGACCAACTGGGAAAATCCGCAGGGCTGGCGAGGTGGTCCTGGCGCATCGCCGGACCATCGCTACTACCGCCACCGGAACACGCGCTACACGTTCACCATCGTCGATGGCGGCTACTACTTCAATTCGAATTTCGGCTATTGGCATCCGCGCTATGGTTTCTGGAACCAGGCGAAACGCTGCTGGTACGACAACGACAACAACCCGCCGGGGCGAGCGGGCGGGCGCGGCACCAACTGGGAAAATCCGCCGGGTCGCAAAGGCGGGCCCGGTGCGTCGCCGGACCGCTACGGGCGTTGTCGCTGAGCCGACGCGACACCGCTGCGGGTACGTCGTGCCCGCAGCGTTGAAGTCGCGGATCTCGTGTCGGCATGCTCCGCGACCACGTAAGAACATCGACGCGACCGATGCGTGCGCACAGCTGGCGCGATCGACAGTGGGAATCCGCCCCTTCAGCCCATCTCGATTTACAAGGTGCTTTCCTGAACCGACAGCGCTCTCATCGCTGGCGCTACCTGCGCCTCTCGCCCCAGGGCGAGAGCGACACGACACAGCGCATCAACCAATTCCGATCTCGAATCCGCGCGCACCGTGGCATGCCCGACTTTGCGGCCCACACGCGGCTCCTTGCCGTAATCGTGCCAATGTCCGCCGGGTTCGCCCAGCACCGCATCGGCATCGGGCATCGCACCGATCCAGTTGAGCATGCACGCATGACCGATCATGCGCGTATCGCCCAGCGGCAGACCGAGCACGGCGCGCAGATGATTCTCGAACTGGGAGGTCTCGCTGCCTTCGATGGTCCAGTGGCCGGAATTGTGCACGCGTGGCGCGAGCTCGTTGGCGAGCAGCTCGCCGCCTTTGCAGAACAGCTCCAGCGCGAACACGCCGACGTAGTCCAGCGATTCGGCCAATGCGCGCGCATGCGCAAACGCCGTATCGGCGAGCGCATCGGTCACGCGCGCGGGGGCGAGGCTGGCGGACAGCACGCCGTCGACGTGCCAGTTCTCGGTCAGCGGCCAACTGCGGAATGCGCCATCGCGACCACGCACCGCCACCACGCTCAGCTCGCGCTCGAACGGCACGAACGCCTCAAGGATCAGCCCCACGCTCGCCGCCTGCGCACCGAGCGCATTCCAAGCGACATCGATATCGTCAAACGACCTGATCCGGAACTGGCCCTTGCCGTCGTAGCCGAGGCGACGCGTTTTCAGAATGCAGGGCGTACCGATGCGGGCGATGGCGACGTCGAGCGCATCGCGATCGGGCACGTCGGCGAATTGCGGCACCGGAATGCCGAGTTCGCGAAACAGGGTTTTCTCGGCGAGTCGATCCTGTGCGATCGACAGCGCGCGCGGATTCGGAAACACCGGCACGCGCCCGCTCAACCACTGCGCGGATTCGGCCGGCACATTCTCGAAATCGAAGGTCGCAACATCGATCTGCGACGCGAACTCCGCCAGCGCGGCCTCGTCGCGATAATCGCCGACGATCAGCGGAACGAACTGGCCCGCACAGGCGTCGCCGACGGTGTCGAGCACCCGGAAGCGCAGGCCCAGCGGTGCGCCCGACAGCGCCAGCATGCGGGCGAGTTGGCCGCCGCCGAGAATGCCGACGGTGGTCATGCGCGAGGGTCGTCGTGGTCGATCACATCCTGCGTCTGCTTCGCCCGGAACGCGTCGAGCGCGTCGCGAATCCGCGGATGGTCGGCAGCAAGCATCGCAGCGGCAAACAGACCGGCATTCGCCGCGCCCGCATGGCCGATCGCGAAAGTCGCGACCGGCACGCCGGCCGGCATCTGCACGATCGACAGCAGCGAGTCCACACCGTTGAAGGCTTTGCTCTGCACGGGGACGCCAAGCACCGGCACTGCGGTTTTCGAGGCGAGCATGCCCGGCAGATGCGCTGCGCCGCCGGCACCGGCGATGATCGCGCGCAGGCCGCGTTCGCACGCCGTCGCGGCGTATTCGAACAGGACATCGGGCGTGCGGTGCGCCGACACCACGCGCACTTCGTGCGGCACGCCCAGCGCTTCGAGTCTGGCGACTGCGTGCTGCATCGTCTCCCAATCGTTGCGCGACCCCATCACCACGCCGACCAGAGGCCGGTTCCCAGTGTCTGCCATGGCCCCACCCTGCGGCGTCACGCCTGCTGCAAAACGGTATTCTAGCGACAGTTCACCCTTGGCTTCATCGTATGGACCGCAAGTTGCTCGATCTTCTCGTCTGCCCCGCCACCCGCCAACCGCTGGCGCTGCTAGACAAACCCGGTCTTGAAGCGCTGAACCGCGCCATCGCTGCGGGCAGCGTGGCGCGTACCGACGACACGCCGCAGACCGAACCGGTGCGCGAAGCGCTCATCACCCGCGATCGCAAGACCCTCTATCGCGTGGACGATGGCATCCCGGTGCTGCTGATCGAGGAGGGCATTCCGGTCGCGGCTGTGGAAGGTCTGTGAGCGCCGCGACGGACATGACCGGTGTGCAGCCGCCGCCGGCCGATACCATCGCCGCCAATGTGGCGGCTGCGCTGGCGGAAGATATCGGCAGCGGCGACGTGACCGCTGCGTTGCTGCCCGACGGCCCCGACATCGCTTATCTGCTGTGCAAGGAAGATGCCGTGATCTGCGGACGGCCATGGTTCGACGCCTGCCATCACGCGCTCGATCCCGATGTGCGCATCGACTGGCGCATCGCCGAAGGCGACCGCGTCGCCAAGGGCACTGTGATCGCCACACTCGCCGGGCGCAGCCGCGCGTTGGTCAGCGCCGAACGCGCCTCGCTGAATTTCCTGCAGACGCTCAGCGGCACCGCGACCGTCACCGCGAACCATGTCGAAGCGGTGCGCGGCACCGGCGCGAAGATCCTCGATACCCGCAAGACCATTCCCGGCCTGCGCCTCGCGCAGAAATACGCGGTGCGCGTGGGCGGCGGCGCCAATCATCGCATCGGCCTGTACGACACGGTGATGCTCAAGGAAAACCACATCCGCGCGGCGGGCTCGCTCACCGCTGCGATCCACGCAGCACGCGAGATGCATCCGGCACTGCCGCTGATCGTCGAAGTGGAGACGCTGGCGCAGCTGGAAGAAGCGCTGCGCGAGGGCAGCACGCGGATCCTGATCGACGATTTCGACGCGTCGACGCGGCGCGAAGCGGTACGGATCGCGAAATCCGCGCCCTACGACGGCCGCATTCCACTGGAAGTCTCCGGCGGCGTGGACCTGACCACGCTGCGCGGGATCGCCGAGGACGGCGTGGACTGCATTTCCATCGGCGGTCTGACCAAACATATCCGCGCGATCGATCTGTCGTTGAAGCTGGGGCCGCCGCCGGAATGAGCGGTCGGCAGCGGCGCGCAGCACTGCCTCTGTAGCTGGCTCAGCGCAGGGCAAAGATCGCCAATGCGATCGCAATTACCGCAACGGCCACCCACACCCAGCGCGGCGGCCCCGAACGCAATCCGGCAGCGCTGTCCGCCATCTGCGCACCCTCCGCGCCCAGTTCGAGCAGGCGGAAACGCAGCGTATCGAAGCCGATCTCATCGCCCGCCTGCGCCACCGCGCGCTGCACGCGTTTGCCGTTATGGAAACTGCCGTTGGTCGAGCCGAGATCCTCGATCACAACGCCCTCGTTGGTCGGAATCAACTTGGCGTGTTTGCGCGAGAGATTGGAATCGTCGAGTCGCAGTTGGCAATCCGGCGCGCGCCCGACGAACGTGGCGCCGGTCAGCGGATAGCTGCGCCCGAGCATGCGTCCGGTCTGCGCGCGAAGCGCGTATTTCGGCAGCGCCGCGCGTACGGTGGTGGCGCCGACATCGTCCAGCTCGGGCAGCACCGGAACCGCGCCCGCCGGACGCGGCGCATCCAGCGCCAGAATCGACGCCTGCACGCTGCCGAATCCGATCACATCGCCCGCACGCAGCGAAATCAGACCATCGACCGGACGCTGGTTGACGGTCACCGCCGCGCCGCGCACGACCCTCAGCATCACGCCCTGCGGCGTCACCTGGAGTTCGCAGTGCTGCGGCAGAATCTCGGGATCGCGCAGGGCGATGTCGGAATCGACCGCCGAGCCGATGCGTTTGACACCCTGCTGCAGCAGGGTGGGCGGAAATTCGCCGGCGGCGAACACGAGCTTCATGGCGATCTGACTCCGGTGACGGGGATTGCATCTGCGGCCGGTCGGCCGCAAATTACGGGAATGCCGACTTTACTGATCCTGATGATTCTGGGTGCGATGGTGTTCGCATTCTGGAGCGCCTCGCGCGCGGCCGCCGAACAGGCGACCGTGCTCGGTGGCGATGCCTGCCGCAGCGCCGGCGTACAGCTGATCGACCAGACCGTGCACGCGACCGGTCTGCGGCTGCGTCGCGGCGAGGACGGCCGGCTGGGCTTCGAGCGCAGCTTCCGGTTCGAGTATTCCGAGGACGGCAGCGATCGCCATGTCGCTCGTCTGGTATTGCGCGGCGATCGGCTGGTGTCGTTCAGCGGACCGGTGCAGGCTGCGAGCCGGATCATGTTGGATTGAAGCACGCTGGATTGAAGCATGTTGGGTTGAAGCATGCTCGATTGAAGCGCCGCTGGCTTGAAGCGCGCGGCACTGGAGCGCGCCCGGCAAACGCAGGCGGTTCTGAAACGGTGTTCGTGATTGTCGATGTCATCGGACCGCCCCCTGCAGTCTGCGATTCATTCCGCTGCGCGGTGCGTCGCGCGGTGGATACCGTCTGTCGCTATTTGACGATGCGCAGATGCCCACCACGCTTCGGCGGCGGCGTCTGATCGTCTCCGCCATCGTCGTCGCCGACATCATCGCCCACAATCCCGGACTGATCCGCCCCCGCACCGCCGATGTCCTCCGGCAGCGCCATTCCCTGTCCGGTTTCGCGCGCGTAGATCGCCAGCACTGCGGTGACCGGTACCCGCACCGGCTGACTGACTCCACCGAAGCGGGCGGTGAACGCAATCGTGTCGTTGCCCAATTCCAGCGCCGAAACCGCGCGCGCAGCTACGTTGAGCACGACTTTACCGTCGTTCACCGCGAAGGCCGGGACCTGCACGCCGGGACGCGTCGCGTCCACCAGCAGATGCGGTGTCATGTCGTTGTCGGCGATCCACGCATACAGGGCCCGCAACAGATACGGGCGGTGACTGGTCATGCGGGGCGATGGCGCGTCGCTCATGCGGGCAGTGTACTCCCGGGTATTCAGGCTGCGAATGCGCGGCAAGCGCGCAGAACGCATCGGCCGGGCCGCCCGCGACT
>JBIITV010000088.1:0-18585 GCA_044340325.1 Lysobacteraceae bacterium | reverse complement strand
GGCGACGGCCGAACACGGTTTCGACGTAGCCGCGCTCGTGCGCTTCCTTGCGGGTGCGCTCCATGAACGCGCGCACGCCGGGATAGCGGTCGAAGTACAGCGCGATGTAGTCCTGGGCCTCGCCGCGGCCGATCCCGAGTTGCTTCGCCAGCCCGAACGCGCTCATGCCGTACATCAGGCCGAAGTTGATCGCCTTGGCGGCGCGGCGCTCGTTGCCGCTCACCTCATCCAGCGGCTTGCCGAACACTTCTGCGGCCGTGGCGCGGTGGATGTCCGCACCCGCCGCAAAGGCGCGCAGCAGGCCGGCGTCTTCGGACAGATGCGCCATGATCCGCAGTTCGATCTGCGAGTAGTCGCAGGCCACCAGCTTGCGGCCTTCGGGCGCGATGAAGGCCTTGCGGATGCGGCGGCCGTCGTCGGTGCGGATCGGGATGTTCTGCAGATTCGGATCGGTGGACGACAGGCGGCCGGTGGCGGCACCGGCCTGGTGATAACTGGTGTGTACGCGGCCGGTGTCGGGATTGATCATCTCCGGCAGCTTGTCGGTGTAGGTGCTGCGGAGTTTCGCCAGACTGCGGTACTCCAGAATGATGCGCGGCAGTTCGTGCCGGTCGGCGATCGCTTCCAGCGCTTCCTCGTTCGTCGACGGCTGCCCGGTCGGTGTTTTCACCAGCGCCGGCAGTTTGAGTTCGTCGAATAACAGCGCCTGCAGCTGCTTCGGCGAATCCAGATTGAAGGTGCGACCAGCCAGTTCGGTCGCTTTCTGCTGTGCGGCCAGCATCCGTCGCGACAGATCCGCGCTTTGCCGGCGCAGTTCGTCGGCGTCGATCAGGATGCCGTTGGCCTCCATCCGCGCCAGCACCGGCACCAGCGGAATTTCGATCTCGCGATAGACCTTCTCCAGTGCCGGAATGGTCGCCAGCTTCGCCGACAGCACGCGGTGCAGGCGCAGGGTGATGTCGGCGTCTTCGGCGGCGTAGGTCGTGGCGTCGTCGATCGCGACCTCCGAAAACGGAATCTGCTTCGCGCCCTTGCCGGCCACGTCCTCGAACTTGATGGTGTCGTAGCCGAGATAGCGCTTGGCCAGCGAGTCCATGTCGTGCCGGGTCGCGCTGGAATTCCAGATGAAGCTTTCGAGCATGGTGTCGTCGGCGTAATCATCGATGTCCACGCCGTGACGACGCAGCACGTGGATGTCGTACTTGCCGTGCTGACCGAGCTTGCGGTGCTGTTTGCTTTCGAGCAGCGGCCGCAGCGCATCGAGCGTTTCGCGCATATCCAGCTGCGCTGGCGCACCTGGATAGGTGTGGCCGACCGGGATGTAACAACCATGACCGGGTTCGGCGGAAAAACTCAGCCCGACCAGATTCGCCTGCATCGCGTCGAGCGCATCGGTTTCGGTGTCGAAGGCGAACTCGGTGGCGGCATCGAGTCTCGCGATCCACGCGTCGAGCTGCTCGCGGGTCTGCAAGCAGTCGTAGCTGCCTTTCGCGGCCAGTGCGGGATCGAGGCTCTCCTCGACAGCCACCGTCGTGCTGCGCGCGTAGCCGGCTTGGGTGCTGCGCAGGCTGGTGCGGTCGTCGCCTGCGGCAGCCGCAGCGCCGTCGAGATCCTTCAGCGCCTGATTGAAACCGTAGCGCGCGTACAGCATACGCAGATCCTCGACGTGAGGTTCGCGCAGCGCGAGCGTGGTCGGACCGACGTCCAGCGCGACGTCGAGTTTGATCGTGGTCAGCTGGCGGTTCAGCGGCAGCCGTGGCAGCGCCGCGCGCAGGTTATCGCCGATCTTGCCCTTGATCGCACCGGCATTGGCGATGACGTTCTCCAGCGTGCCGTACTCGGCCAGCCATTTCGCCGCCGTCTTCGGCCCGCATTTCTCGACGCCGGGAATGTTGTCGACGCTGTCGCCCATCAGGGCGAGGAAATCGATGATCTGATCGGCACGCACGCCGAACTTGTCGATGACAGCCGCGTCGCTGTCGAGCCGGCTGCCGCTCATCGTATTCACCAGCGCCAGATGCGGGCGGACGAGCTGGGCGAAGTCCTTGTCGCTGGTTGAAATGGTCACGTCGAGACCTTCGGCGGCGCCCTGTACCGCGAGCGTGCCGATCACGTCATCGGCTTCCACGCCCGGCACCCGCAGGATCGGCAGCCCCAATGCGGCGACGATCTCCATCATCGGTTCGATCTGCGCCCGCAATTCGTCCGGCATCGGCGGGCGGTGCGCCTTGTATTGCGGGTCGAGGTCGTCGCGGAAGGTGGGGCCGGAGGCATCGACCACGAAGGCGATGTACTCCGGCTTTTCCTTGATATGCCCGCGCAGCATGTTGACGATGCCGAACAGGGCGCCGGTGGGCTCGCCCTGGGCGTTGCTCAGCGGCGGCAGCGCGTGGAATGCGCGGAACAGATAGGAAGAACCGTCGATCAGTACGAGTCGTGTCATACGCGGATTCTACCCCGCGTCCTCGTGGTCCGAACTGCGACCGCCGGCAGGGCAGCCCGCAGCGGCGCATAATCGAGGCTCCCCCACGTAGGAGATCGCCATGCGCTGCCCGCATCTGTTCGCGCTGCCCCTGCTACTTGCACTGACCGCCTGCGCCACGTCCGGCGGCCGTCAGGCCTCCGCCGAGATCCCGCCCGACGCGGTCGCCGCCACCAAGATCGCGCCCAACGGCGACGAAGTCACCGAATACCGCGTCGCCGGCCAACTCCGGGTCGTCAAAGTGCAACCCAAGCGCGGCCCGGCGTATTACCTCTACGACCGCAATGGCGACGGTAGGCCGGACGGCGACAACATCTCGCCGGTGTTTTTCAAATTGTTCGAGTGGTGAGACTCGAGCGCCTGCCGTCCGGTTCGACGGGGGCTTTCGGTCATGCGGTCGCCATGATGTCGACGATGTGGCGCCTGTACGTTGCAAAGGTATGCGCCGATACCCAACCAAAAAAAGGAATGCCATGAAGAACGGCCACCCACTGCCGCCGCTGGCCCTGGCTATCCTGTCGGCATGCCTGGCCGGCGCCGCCGGCGCCCAGTCCACATTGACAGGCTTCGCCGTGATGCCGCCCTCCACCTTCAGCGACGGCCCCACGTCCGGCCAGTTTGCAGGCGACGGCGATGGCGGCAACGCGCTCCCGCTGTCGAACATGCAGCCGGTGCAAGGGTTCTCGACCGTCCTGTCTGGTCCTGTTGCCGGCACGTATACGGTGATGATGGACAACGGTTTCGGCACACAGAACAATTCCGCTGACGCCCTGCTGCGCATGTACACGCTCATGCCCGACTGGAAGACGTCCAGCGGCGGCACGGGCACGGTGTCCCCGGTGAACTTCACCACCGGCGCGCCGCTGACCGATTACAGTGCGGCCAGCCGCATCACCCTGTCCGACCCAGACCGCAAGCTGGGCTACACGATTCAGGCCGATCTGACGCACTACTACGACAACGCCATCAACCCGGCAGTGGACCCGAGCATCATCGCAGGCAGGCTGTTGACGGGTGCCGACCTGGACATTGAATCGGCGCGCCGCGACAAGTACGGCAACATCTGGTTCGGCGACGAGTTCGGCCCTTTCCTGGTGAAGACGGATGCCGCCGGCAAGGTGCTGATGCGCGAAGTCCGATTGCCTGACGTGCAGTCCCCGCAAAGCCCTTACTTGGCCGGCGGAACGCCCACGCTGGAAACGTCGCGCGGCTTTGAAGGCATGGCGATCAACGCGGCAGGCGACCGCTTGTACACGCTGCTGGAAGGCACCGTCGCCGGCGATGCGGCGCGCACACTGCGTATCAACGAATTGAATATCGACACCGGCGCCTTCACCGGCGCGCAATGGGTCTATGCGCTGGACGCGCAAGGCACGGCCATCGGCGAAATGACCGCCATCAGCGACACCGCATTCCTGGTGATCGAGCGCAACGGCGCCACCGCCACGACCACCAATGGCGACACCCCGTTCAAGAAGATCTTCAAGGTGGACTTGACGCAGCGCGATGCAGACGGCCGCCTGGAAAAGACCGAGATCGTCGACCTGATGAACATCGCCGACCCCAACGACCTGAACGGCGACGGCAATCCGGTGTTCACCTTCCCGTATGTCACGATCGAGAGCGTGCTGGTTTTGGACAGCCATACGCTGCTGGTGGTCAACGATAATAATTTTCCCGGCACGGGTGGACGCGTGTCCGGCATGTCGGATCCCACCGAGTTCCTGCGCATCAGTCTCACCGGCCCGGTGATGGAACCTTAAGCTGGGGATTGAGCCTGGGCCAAAAGCAAACAAGGACACCAAAAGCAAACAAGGACACCCACAAACCAGAAATCCCCTACGGCTACCTGCGCCATTTCCTGACGGCGGCTCCCCTGCCGCCGCCCTACGATGCCAGTCATGGCCCAGCCGCGATCACAGCTCGTTCCAACCGATACCGCATGCACATTCCATTGCGTGCAGCGCTGCGTGCGGCGCGCGTTCCTCTGCGGCATCGAAGATTACACCGGTCAGTCGTTCGAGCACCGCAAGCACTGGGTGCAGTCCAGGATCGCGCTCATCGCATCCTGCTTCGCAGCCGATGTGCTCGCCTATGCGGTGATGAGCAACCACTTGCATCTCGTCGTGCACATCGACCCGACGCATGTCGGCACATGGGACGACGAAACTGTCGTCGGGCGCTGGCTGACGCTGTTCCCGCCCCGAACCGACAGCCATGATGCCCGCGAGCACAAGCGGCTACGTACTCTGCAGGATTTGCCGTATCTGGCCGAGCTGCGCCGGCGGCTGGGCGATCTGTCGTGGTTGATGCGCTGTTTGGCCGAACCGATCGCCAGGCGCGCGAATGCCGAGGATCGCTGCAAAGGGCGGTTCTGGGAAGGCCGCTACAAGTGTCAACTTTTGTGCGATACGCGCGCCGTATTGGCCGCGATGACCTATGTCGATCTGAACCCGATCCGCGCCGGGATGTCGATACGGCTGGAAGACTCCGACCACACCAGCGCGCAGCAGCGCCTCGATCACGCCAAACGCGATGCAAGCGTCTTGAAACAATCGTTGTTGCCGACATCGGGATCGCTGTTGCGCTGCCTGCCGATTCGCGCCGGTGATTATCTGGAACTGGTCGATTGGACCGGGCGACAACTGCGTGACGGCAAACGCGGCGCAATTCGCAAGAATGCGCCGCCAATTTTGCAGTCGTTGGATCCAACGGGTCAGCGCTGGGCCATGCGGGTTAATGCGATCGGCTCGGGTTACTGGCGCGTCGTTGGCGAAGCGCACGATCTGATCGCTGTCGCACAGCGCATCGGTCAGCGATGGGTCAAGGGGCTCGGGTTGGCGAAGAAGATTGCGCTGCCCGCTTGATCCAGAATGCAGGTCTCGTGGCCCGCGAGGGAGAATGCCGTGCGGGTGACGTCCGCCTAGCCCCGACCTCAGGCACATAGTGCATGAAGTCGGGGCTTGATTTGCGTTGAGTTGATTCACTCTGGGATTCCAAAGCGAATAGTGGGTGTCCTGGTTTGGTGCTGGTTTGGTGAATAGTGGGTGTCCTGGTTTAGGGCTTTGGATGCTTTCGGACCGCTTCGCTAAAGCTCGATGCGAGGATACCGGTCGGCATCGCGATCAAGCCGATGCCCGCGAAAGCGACGATTGCGGCCATCACTTTTCCTGCCGCGGTGATCGGATACGCGTCGCCGTAGCCGATGGTGGTGAGCGTTATCACTGCCCACCACAGTGCGCGCGGAATGCTACCGAACTGCTCCGGCTGCACGTCGCCCTCGAGCCAATACAGCGCGGTGGCGCCAAGCACGAGCATGGTCAGCGCGAGCGCCAGCGTTACTGTGAGTTCGTAGCGCCGGCTGCGCACGGTTTCCAGCAGGAGCACCAGCGCGGTCGACATCCGTCCCAGCTTCGCCAAGCGCAAGATGCGCAACAATCGCACCAATCGAAACGCCAATGCGTTGATTCCCAAAAACGGCGCGAACGTGACGGCGATAGCGAAGAGGTCGAATAACGCCGCTGGCGAGAGCGCGAATCGGAGTCGGCGTCGCCAAGCCGGCTCGCCAGCGCGCAGATCCTCGGCCACGCTCCAGAAGCGTGCCACATATTCGGCGGCAAACAACGCACCGAATCCCAGCTCCAGCGCGACGAATGCGTTGCGGTATGCGTCGGATACCAAAGGCTCGGTCTCCACGATGGCCGCCAAGGTGCCTACCAGGATCGCGCAGACCAGCGCTGCGTTAAGCGGTGAGAGTCCTCTGACGGGCCATGCGCGGGGATCGAGCTGCACATGCAGCGCGCGCCTTAGGGCCACCAATGGGGTTGCGTTGCGTGCCATCGTGCCTCCTGCATCCGATGCTATGGTGTTATTTGCAAATCAGAGTTAAGTCTGCCAGCACTATCATCCGCAAATGGCAGTCCTAAAATCGCCTTAGCCACGATCTCTGCGAACATCAAATTGACGGGAAAACCATTCCATCGCCTCACCCAAATCTAAGTTCAAGCTCGCATATGAAATCCGCAGCAATTGCGGCGACAAAAGACCGTCCCATTTCTGTCGCGCAAGATTTCCGACATTGGCCAACATCTCGTTGACAGGCGGAGCTGGTTCTGAGGCAGCATCCGCAAGTGCGTTTTCGATTTCCTCAAGCGATCTGCCGCCCTTGGTGATCTCAACGCCCAACCTTCCGGCCGCAGCCTGGAATCCGCAGAACATCATCAGACACGCAAGCGCCTCGTTGGCGCTGTCACCGAGCCATGTCAGCACGAGGGCTGTGCTTCCCTGGTCGAGCAGAAGGCGTTGACCCAGCTCAAGCTGCGCGTAGGCGTGTTGCCCCTCGGACACGAAGCGCTTCGCAGTCGCATCCAAGAACGGCGCGGGCGAGTTCCCTTCGTAGATGTCGCGCATGCGCTGCCGAACCTTGGTGTGGACCCGTCCGATGCCGCCGTTGAACAAAGGCGGCGCTCCACCTTTCGCCGGTGAGACGTGAATCGCTTTCTGTTCTTCGTCGATGTCTTCTACCAGCCATGTCCGTCCACCGAACAAGATGCGTTGACCGACCGTGAGCATCTGATCGACGGGGAGCGTGCCCAGTGTCTTGCCGCCGGAAATCACCCGAAACTCTTCTTCCGATGCGAAAGCCGCGTAGAACGAGTAGTGGTTGACGAGTTTGTCGCCCACGCGGCCATGAAGCAGCAGGCCAGAACCGTCCTGGGTCAGAATTTCCTGTTGGCCCAGATGGCGCAGCAGCTCACCGAATGACTCCTTGGAGACGCCGTCGAACGGTGCGCCGGGCGAGCAGAGGAGCTGATAGGCCTGTGCCGCCTGAAGGCCCCCATATTGCGCGATGCCCGAAAGCAGTTGCTGGATCAGCGTCGAGAAATGCGCGCCGTGAACAACCGGTGGCTCGAACCAGTTCTCCAACAGCAACGAAATTGCTGCGGCGATCTGAATCGTATCGAGCCGCAAGCGAGTGGCGAGACCCGATTGCTTGTCGATGGCATCCTCGATCACATAGCCGCGCAGGATGGCCGGCTCTCCCGGACGTCGACCCGATCGCCCCAGCCGTTGGCGCAGACTAGCCACTGACGGCGGCGTGCCGATCTGACACACGCTCTTGACCGCCCCGATGTCGATGCCAAGTTCCAATGTGCTGGTGCAGACTGCCGTCGCTGGGCGTTCCTTTTGTTTCAGGACCGCTTCGGTTTCGTAGCGGATTTCCTTCGACAGGTTGCCGTGGTGCGGCCAGAACTCATTTGGGACGCGGGCGCCTTCGCACAAGCTGCTCAGGAGGTGGGTGTAGCGTTCCACCTCGCGGCGGCTGTTCGGAAACACGAGGTTGTTGGTGCCTCGCAATGCAGCGAAGAGATGCTTTGCGATCAATGGCGGCGCGCGCTCCTCTTCGGACTCGTCAACGGCATCCGGATCGGGAATGGGCTCCTCGTAGCCTTTGACCAGCACCTTCAGCTCCGACCCGCCTGAGGGAGCATCAACGATCTCTACTGAGCTGCCTCTACGCAGAAAATGCGCGGCCAAGTTCATGTCGCCCAGCGTTGCCGACAGACCGATGCGCGGAAGTTTTCGTCCGAGCACGGTTTCGATGCGATGCATGAGTGATTGCAGTTGTTTTCCCCGTTCTGAACCGATGAAGGCGTGCAGCTCATCGACGATCAGGTAGGCCGTGCGCTCGAACAGGCCGGCAACGGCCGTGCCGCGGTTGCATAACAGTGCTTCCAGCGACTCGGGTGTGATCAACAAGACACCCCAGGGATCGCGCAGAAAACGCGTCTTGCTCGATGCGCTGATATCGCCGTGCCACGGCCACACCGGCACCTCCAGGTTCTCGCACAGGCGATCAAGCCGTTCGAACTGATCGTTGATCAGGGCTTTGAGTGGACTTATATAGATGATCAGGCCTGGGCGCTCCTGACCCAGCAAATAGGTCAAGGCGGGCAGGAACGCGGCCTCGGTCTTGCCCGAGGCCGTGCTCGCCGCCACGATGACATCGCGATCAGCCGACAAGATCTTTGGGATAGCCAGTTCTTGCACGGCGCGAAGTGCGCCCCAGCCTTCGGACCACAGATAGTGCTGGATCCGAGGATTGAGTTGCAGGAAGGCCGACGAAGCGCTCATGCGGGTTACAGCTTGAAAGAAGCGAGTTCGTCGTCTGGTTCAACAGCGAGTTCGTCGCTACCCCCACTGTCTGGGGCGATGTCGACTTGGCCGAGCATGCTCTTCCAGTCTGCCCCAGGGTTCTGTTCGAGAACGGCCAACAGGTTGATGAAGGACGTGATCGTGGTCCGAGGCGTGCGGAAGAAGCTGTCACCGATCCGATTGGCGCAGTGCTCCATGAAGCCTGCGATGGCGGGGTCAGGCAGCAGGTAGCGCTCGGGGTCCCCGCTGGCGTAGACATGGCGGATTTTGCCGAGGAGCAGGTAGAAGTCTTCGGCCGTGAGCGCAGACAGGCGCACCACGGGCCCACTGAAATCGACCAGGCCATCGACCGCGAAGGTGTTCTGCGCCAAGCGGCTCTGCAGTGCCGAGTAGCTGTAAACACCGCGTCGGGTATCCATCAAAAACTCGGGGGTTCCACCAAGCATGAAACCCAGGCCCACCGCTGTTCCTTGGAGGGAGTCGTTGAGCATGCGGAGCAATTGCTCGTAGTTGGCGTTGCGCGCTTGCGAGTTTGCCAGTTTGTAGAGGTTGACCAGTTCGTCGAGGCTGACAAGAAGCCCTCCAAACCCTGCGAGGCGCACGAAGCGCGCCATCAGCTTGAGTTGATCGTAGACCGACGAATCGTCGACGATGGCCCGAACGCCCAGTGCCGCCCGAGCATCGGTGCGCGTGGAAAACTCGCCGCGGAGCCAGCAAATGGCGTCCGACTTCAGTTGATCCTGCCCTTCCTCGGCGCCGCGACAATAGGCTGCGATCACATCCGCAAAATCGTAGCCGTTGACGAGTTCGGTCAGTTGCTCAAGCTTGGAGCGAATGACGGTCTCGGTCGAATGGCCGGAAGACTTGGCTTCGGACTTGGCCGTTGCGATGAACTTTTCGACCACACCAGCTAGCGCACCGCCTTCGGGCTTGGTGCGCGTGGCCATGTTGCGAATGAGTTCCGCATACATGGAGCGTGCCTGCCCACCGGACGCATGCAGCCGGCGATCAGGGTTGAGGTCCGCGCTGGCAACGACGAGTTTGCGCTCCATCGCCACAGCACGAATCAGGTTGAGGAAGAAGGTTTTGCCCGCCCCATACTCGCCGATCACGAAACGGAACGAGGAGCCACCGTCTGCGACGCGATCGATGTCGCCGACCAAGGTTTCAACTTCTCGGCCGCGGCCGACCTGGATCAAGTGCTGACCAGCGCGGGGGACCACGCCAGCACGAAGGGACTGGATGACCGCATCGCGGTCCTTGGCTCGAATGGGGGCGGTCATGATTCGATTTTCCCTACAGCTTCCGGATTGATGTCGATCGGATCCTCGCCTTCACTGAGCGGGATGTCATGGGCGTCAAAGCATGCTTCGTTCACTTGTTCCAAGGCGCCGTCGAGCATCAGCTCAAGATCTGTAGCGGCATCTTCGAGTTCAAGCCGCGTCCACTGAGGGCGGGAAAGCATCAAGCGCATAAGTGCGCTGTGAGCCTCATCCAGGCCGAGCAGCCCAGCTGCTTTCGTCGGCTCGGTTTCGACCGGCGGCGCAGGAGCGGGGACGGCCTCTTCGGTAAAGATCTCGGAGAGCAGCGCAGACACGCGAGCCGTGTCTTTTTCGAGCTCGGCAATGCGTGCGGCATCGAGCCGGAAGCCTGTGGTCGCGGTCCGGGCTGTCGGGGCGTTGCCGGCGCCGACAGCGTGAATGTCGCTGAACACCTGCTTGGGTTCGACGCCCAGCG
The DNA here is from genome assembly GCA_044340325.1 of Lysobacteraceae bacterium. Lineage (GTDB taxonomy): Bacteria > Pseudomonadota > Gammaproteobacteria > Xanthomonadales > Xanthomonadaceae > Lysobacter_I. Next base: position 8,210 of record JBIITV010000088.1, on the reverse strand, counting down.
CTTTGTAGACCTTTTCGAGAAACTTCACCTCGTCCGGTGAAACCATCCCGTCGGCCTGCGCGAGCGTGGCCATGAAGGTGGCGACCGATTGTTTCGCTTGGTGTTCCAGCGGTTCAAGCTTCTTCTTCAGACTTGCGAGCATCATGGGAGCGACTGTGAGCCAGGTGAGGTGGGCATGCAGCCGCTCCCGGCTCCGTGGCGTCAGGTGGCTCCAGAGCTCGATTTCCCTGCGCAGATGCGATGCCTCTTGCTCGCTGATCTCGCCATCCGCGTGCGCCACCGCCGATGCCAATTGAAGCGTCAGTGCCGCAGTGCGGTAAGCATCGGTATCGGACATCGCGCCTTCGCCTGGCGACATCGTAAAGAGCACAACGCGATCGTTGGCGTTGGGCGCTCGCGCTCCTGTCAACACATCGGGCTCCATCCCGATGCCGACGTCCTGGAGCGCACGGGCCAACGCCCGCACCCTGTCGCGACTCACGGACTGGCTGGAGCCACCGAGAACCTCAATCACTTCGTCCAATCGGCGGGTCAGTGCTCCAGCCTGCATCGTGCTCTTGAGCGTTTCGATCCGCGCCTGTGCTTTTGCCGGCCAAAGCGTTGCCGGTAATTGAAGCAGGCCATCGAGGGATGTGCGTGCTGCGGGGTCTTTGCCGACCAACCTACTGAATGCACCGAGTTCATCGGTGCATTGGTTGGCGATTTCCATCAGCGTCCGGATGGGCGCGGTCAGCGCTGTGACATCCGGAACGTCGCTGAACCCCATGCTTGCCGTGGCGCCCTGAAAGCCGGAGGACGCTGCGCGGTAGACGAACTTCAGCTTTGTCCGGTTCTTCGGCAAGACCAATCCGCGCCCTAGCACTTCGCGGTAGCGCTGAACGAATAAGCGCTCGAACTCTTCGGGGCAGCGTGTCGCTGCGGTGCGCAGAGAAGTCTCCGGATTCAATTGAACCCACGCGAGGGCAAGTTCGGCAGGAATGGGAGCACGATCCAACGACGACTGCCCCAGCACCAATTTGAGGTAAGCCGGAAGCTCGTAGCCGCGAGGGAAGGAGGGGATAGGCTCCAGATACAGTTTGGTATTGGAGGAGGCACCATCCAGTTCGATCCAGTTGAGCAGTTCCCCTGCGTAGCGAAGGAACGAACCGGAACGCTCGCCGTATATGGCCAGCAAGCGGCGAAGTTCGTCGGCGATCACGGACCACTCGCACTTGATCGAAGGGTCCTTCGATGTGTCGAGAATGATTCGGCGTTCCAAGCCGTAAAAGAAGAGAAAGACCAACCCGATGTCGCATTCCGGATGCGATCGTCCTTCCGCCAACCAGTTCAGATAAGCGCGTCTAGCCTGAGGAGAGATGTCGCCATAGCTCGGCCAATAGCCGGTGTGCTGATCGCGGAAATCTCCCGTGCCTGCAACATGAAGCAGCCCGCTGATCAGACTCGGCTCCGAGCCAGCGCCGTTGGCTGCTTTCAGCCGAGCGCCGACGTAAAGCATCCCGCCGGGCAGATCGAGGCCTGCGATGCTGACCGTCTCGCCTGGAAGCACCCAGTGGGCTTCTCCCGAATCGGCCGCAGGCTTGGGGATCGGGAAGATTGGTTCAGATGTGGCCTGGGTGCCCATCCGTGCTGAGTAGAACTCCGGCTCGGCGGGGGACCGTTGGATATGGGAAGGACTTGTTGTTGCGGTGGGCGTGCCAGAACCGTAAGAAAACGTGCTGTTCGGCTGTGGCTTATGCGCGGTCGCGGGCTTGGAAGCGGGCGGAGGAGGGGTGGCTCGGTCGACCGGTAGCATGGGCGTGGGCGGGGTAGCCGGCTGGCTGGGAGTGGCGCGGGGTGTGCCAGAACCGTACGAAAAGATACTGCTCGGCCGTGGCTTTTGCTCGGCGGCAAGGAGTTTGGGAGCGGGCGGAGGAGTGATGGCTCGATCGACTGGTAGCGCGGGCTTGGATAAGGTCGGGGCAGCTGGCTGCGCCGGAGGCGCGCTCCTGCCTGGATTGGCAGTAGGCCGTGGAGGCTGCTGCTGAGTCCTGTCGCGTGATGGGGTTTGGCTCGACATGAGCTCCGCGAGCGTCGGCTGGTCGGTCGGCTCAGCCTTCGAGGCAGCTTTTGAACCCGCTTGCCACTTGATGACCACATAGGCCGCGATCGCGATCACACCCAGAACGCCAAGCCCAATCCAGACTTCCCGAGGCACCATGGCGATAACAACGATGATCCCAACGATCCACCACAGTCCTGCGTTGGACTTTTTCCTTGCCATCCCTGCCCCCTGAGCGGAACGTCGCCGCCACGGAATTCGTGGCAGGTGAGGTCAGGGTGAGGATACTTCAGCGGCTGGAGCAGGGTCCATGTTGGCCTAGAACAGCTGATCAGCGGGGCGTGGCATTGCGACGACCGTTAGACGGATGCCACAGTTCCATGAACGCGTGCTTCAGTTACAACAACAAGCAACAACAAGGACACCCACCAACAACAAGGACACCCACAAATCAGAAATCCCCTACAGCCACCTGCGCCATGTCCCGACAGCGGATCCCCTGCCGCCGTCCAACGATGCCCGTCATGTCTCAGCCACGATCCCAACTGGTTCAGACGGACACCGCAAGCACGTTCCACTGTGTGCAGCGTTGTGTGCGGGTTGCGTTCCTCTGTGGCATCGACGATTACACCGGTCAGTCATTCGAGCGCGGTGTACTGATGCCCGTGCCCCGCTGGTCTGCAGGAACCGCTAACGCCCCCGGCGCATGGCTTCAACGCAGCGCGCGCAGCTCCGCTTCCAACGCCGCGATCCGCGCATCGCGCTCAGCGAGCAGATCGGCGACGTCAGCGATCTCGAACCGCTGCGGAATATGCTGCGGGCAGTTGGCGTCCCATGCGTGGACATCGAACAGCAGCACCTGTTCCGGGCGCGCATCGTAGCCATCGGGCATCAGCCGTTCGATCAGCGCCGCGTCGTGTTCGACGAAGCGCGCGGTGCCCCAGATCTTGACCCGGCGGCGGTGCGCGTAGTCGATCAGGAACAGATGCGCCTTCGGGTTTTCCAGCAGGTTGCCGCTGCTGATGTATTGACGGTTGCCGCTGTAGTCGACGAAGCCGAGCGTGGTCTCGTCGAGCACGCGCAGAAACCCCGGCGGGCCGCCGCGATGCTGGATATACGGCTGGCCCGCTGTGTTCGCGGTCGCCAGGAATACGCTGATCTGCGCTTCGATGAGGACCTTCAGATCCGGCGTGATTCTTGTCTGCCAGCCGAGCCCTGTTTCCATGTTCGCGTAGGCGCGGCGCGAGCCCTTGCGGGTCTGCAGCGCTTTCACGCTGTCGGTGAAGGCGATATCGCTGGGATAGGCGGCGGTCATGGCGACATCTACAAGCCCAGTTCTTCGAGCGAGGGATGGTCATCCGGACGGCGGCCCTGCGGCCAGCGGAGCAGGCGCGCGCCATCGGCGATTGCCAGATCGTTGATGCTGGCGATGCGTTTCCTCATCAGCCTGTGTTCGTCGAAGGCCCAGTTTTCGTTGCCGTAGCTGCGGAACCATTGGCCGCTGTGGTCGTGCCATTCGTAGGCGAAGCGCACGGCGATGCGGTCTTCGTTGAAGGCCCAGAGCGACTTGATCAGTCGATACTCGAGTTCGCGCTGCCATTTTCTTTGCAGGAACCGTTCGATTGCCTCACGCCCCTGCAGGAACTCGCTGCGGTTCCGCCATCGGCTGTCGACGGAATACGCCTGCGCGATCGCAGCGGGACTGCGCGTGTTCCAGGCGTTTTCGGCCAGACGGACTTTGCGTGTGGCGGTGTCGTGGTCGAACTGCGGCAGGGGTGGGCGGGACATGGCGGCTCCGTTCGCGAAGGTTCGTGCAAAAAAGCTCGGCCGCTGGCGATATCCGCATATCGCCGACGGCCGAGCGAGGGAAACGATCAGGCCGCCTTGCGCGCCATTACCACCGGAAAATCGACCTCCGTCTCGGCGACGTTGTTGAGGTAATTCGTCCAGACGTTCAGCGCGACGTGCTGCACGATCTCGATGATCTGCGCGTCGCTGTAGCCGGCGTCGCGCACCGCCTGCAGCTCGGCCGGCGACACCTTGCCGCGCTGGTTGGCGACATTGGCGGCGAATCGGACCGCAGCATCGGCCTTGGCGTCGTTCGAGCGGCCGTCGCGGTTGGCGGCGATTTCATCTGCGTCGAGCTTGGCGAGATTGGTGCCCAGATAGGTGTGCGCGGACAGGCAGTAGTCGCAGCCGTTGATTTCGGCCACGGCCAGGGCGATGCGTTCGCGGGTCGGCGCCGGCAGCGCGCCCTTGGCGAGTACGCCGGACATGCCGAGGTAACCCTCGAGTGCGGCCGGGCTGTTGGAGACGAGGCGGAACAGGTTCGGCACGCTGCCGAGCATCTTCTGCACGCCCTGAAGCAGCGGCTGCGAGGCGGCGGGAGCGGTGTCGATCGAAGTGGGAATCTGGAAGCGGGACATGGCAGTTTCCTTGGGGAGGTCCGGCGGCTGCCGGTGTGGAAACAGCGTAGGGCCTACCAGATAACGGCACTAGGCGTGATAATTTGTAATCATCCTTCCGGAAATTGGAACAATCATGGACCGCCTTGCCGCGATGACGGTGTTTGTCGAGGCCGTGGACCAGGGCAGCCTGTCCGCTGCGGGCCGCGCGCTGGGGCTGCCGCTGGCCACGGTCAGCCGCCGGCTCTCCGAGCTGGAGGCGCACATCGGCACGCGTCTGCTCACGCGAAGCACCCGGCAACTCGCGCTGACCGACGCTGGCCAGGCCTATCTCGTCGCCTGCCGACGCATCCTGGAAGAAGTCAGCGATGCCGAGCGCGAAGCGGCGGGCGAATACAGCGCGCCGCGCGGTGAACTGGTGATCACCGCGCCGGTCGTGTTCGGCCGCATGCACGTCCTGCCGCTGATCACCGATTTCCTGCGCCAGTACCCCGATGTCCACGTGCGCCTGGTGCTGGGCGACCGTTCGCTGAATCTGCTCGACGAGCACGTCGATCTGGCGGTGCGGATCGGCGCATTGCCGGACAGCAGTCTGATTGCGGTCCGGGTCGGCGAGGTGCGGCGCGTGGTCTGCGCCAGTCCTGGTTACTTCGCCGAACGCGGCGTGCCCATGCATCCCAATGATCTGGTCGAGCATGACGGTGTGATCTTCGACGGCTTGCCGTCGTCGTTGTCATGGGCGTTCCGCGTCGATCGCGCCGAGATCATGGTCCCGATCCGTTCGCGCCTGACCGTGAACACAGCGAATGCGGCGATCGATGCGGCGATCGCCGGCCTCGGCGTGACCCGGGTGCTGTCGTATCAGATCGCCGAGGCGCAGCGCAGCGGCGCGCTGCAGGTCGTGCTGCAGGCGTACGAACCGCCGCCGTGGCCGGTGCAATTGGTCTATGCACGACAGGGCCGTTTGCCGGTGAAGCTGCGTGCGTTCATCGATGCGGTCGCGCCGGTGCTGCGGGAACGGATCCTCGCCGCATAGTCCGTCGCACTCATGCCACCCGCGCGCACACCCAGGCATCCACCCGCGCCACACCCGCGCGCAGCAGCGCATCGGCCGCCGCGTGCAGCGTGGCGCCCGTGGTCATCACATCGTCGATCAGCGCGACATGCGAAGGCAGAGCGATGTGCGGATTCACCGCGAACGCGCGCCGCAGATTACGGCGCCGCGCGGGGGCATCCAGTCGCGACTGCGGCGCGGTTTCGCGCACCCGGATGAGGGCATCGTCCTGCAGCGGTATGCGCAATGCGCGGGCCAGCGGTTTCGCCAGTTCAAGCGTCTGATCGAAGCCGCGGCTGCGCAGACGGCTGCGGTGCAGGGGCAGCGGGATCAGGGCGTCGGGGCGTTCGGCGCCGGCCAGGGTTTCGGCCATCAGTCCGCCGAGCAGATGCCCGGCGGCGAGATCGTCGTGGAATTTCAGTCGCGGCAGCAACCGGTCCAGCGGTGCCTCGTAGCGGAAGGCGGCATGGGCGACGGTGAGCGGCGGTGGCCTGCGCTGGCAATGCCCGCAGGCGGCAGCGGGAACCGGCAACGGCAGTGCGCACTGCAGGCAGGCGCTGCGGTTCCAGGGCAGTGCATGGCGACAGGCCGGGCACAGACCTTCGGCAGCGCCCGCTTCTCCGCAGGCCAGACAGTGCGCGGGCCAGATCCGCGCGCAGCGAAGCCGATCCAGGGCCCGGAACCAGCCGATCATGCGGATTTCCTGCATACGGATGCCATGCAAATTGAAGTCCTGCATATGAGCGCCCTGCACCGGGCCGGCGATGGCATAAGATCCGGACACCGGCCGTCGAGGGGATCGAACGGCCGGCTGTCGCAGATGTACCGGACGGGATCGCCGGGCACCCGCCTCCAACCGCAAACACCATCCATGACAGGGGACACCATCGAATGACTTCCACCGCAAAACGGGCGGCCGTCGTGCTCATGATCGGCGCTGCCGCCGGCATGACCGGCTGCGCCTCCACCAGTTCGACCAAGGCGCGGCCGCTGATCGAGGCCAAAACGACGCAGAAAACGCTGGCCGACTGCCAGCACATCACGGTCGCACCGTTCGGCGTGCCGCCCCGCGGCAAGGCCGATGCTTCGACCGGCGCCAAATTCGCCAACGATGTGCGGGCGCGTCTGCGTCTGGACTACGGCCCGATCTTCGCTTCGGTCGAAGGCGGCAGCGCGGCGCGCGGCCTTGAAGGCGAGTGTCTGGTCGGCGGCGAGATCACCAAGTACAAACCCGGCAGCCGCATCGCCCGGGCGATCCTCATCGGCCTTGGACCGGCGAGTCTGGAAGGCAGCGTCAAGGTGACCGATGCGGCCAGCGGCCAGTCCCTGCTGTCCGCACCCTTCGACAAACTCTGGGCCTGGGGTGGCATCGTCGGCGCCATGAAGGGCATCGAGGAGATGTCCGACGAAGCGGCGGCCTCGGTCGCCAATACGCTCGCCCGCGCCAAAGGCTGGGAAGAACCGCCTGCGACGAAGTAACTGCCGCGACCGTCGATGCGACGAGCCGCGCCATGCCGCCCCCGCTGTTGGGGCGGCATGGGCTGCGGCGTCCCGCAGGATGTCGCGAAGGTTGACAGGGCTGGACATGCTTTCCAGACTGCCCGTCCCGCTGTGCCCTGTCTGTCAGGAAACCCCGATGCCCGCTGTCAGTTCTTCCGGCTCCCTGCGACACGCCTCGCTGCGGCACGATTGGCACCGCGCCGAGGTCGAAGCGCTGCTCGCGCTGCCGTTCCCGGAGCTGCTGCGCCAGGCCGGCGAGGTCCATCGGCGGCACTTCGATGCCAGTGAGGTCCAGGTGAGCACCCTGCTGTCGGTCAAGACCGGCGGCTGCCCCGAGGACTGCGCTTATTGCCCGCAGGCCCAGCGTTATCACACCGGGGTCGAAGCGACGAAGCTGATGGACACCGATGCTGTGGTCGAAAAGGCCAGACAGGCCAGGGCCGCCGGCGCCTCGCGCTTCTGCATGGGCGCCGCGTGGCGCTCGCCGAAAGACCGCGACATCCCCAAGGTCGCCGAGATGATCCGCGAGGTGAAGGCGCTGGGGCTGGAGACCTGCGCCACACTCGGCATGCTCAGCGGCGAACAGGCCACGGCGCTGAAGGCCGCTGGCCTCGACTACTACAACCATAATCTGGACACCGCGCCCGAGTTCTACGGCGAGGTCATCCAGACCCGCGACTACCAGGACAGGCTCGACACGCTCGGCAATGTCCGCGACGCCGGTATGAAAACCTGCTGCGGCGGCATCGTCGGCATGGGCGAATCGCGCGCCCAGCGTGCGGGCCTGCTGCAGTCGCTCGCCAATCTGCCGGCGCACCCGGATTCGGTGCCGATCAACCGGCTGGTGCAGGTGGAAGGCACGCCGCTGCACGGCACGACCGAGCTGGATCCGTTCGAATTCGTCCGCACGATCGCGACTGCGCGGATCATGATGCCCAAGTCGATGGTGCGGCTGTCGGCCGGCCGCGAGACCATGAGCGACGAATTGCAGGCGCTGTGTTTCCTCGCCGGCGCGAATTCGATCTTCTACGGCGAAAAACTGCTGACCACCGGCAATCCGGACACCGAGCGCGACCTCGCCCTCTTCGCGCGCCTCGGCCTCAAACCGATGGCGGTCGTCGAAACCGCCAACACTGTGCATGCCGATATCGTCGACACTGCCGTTGCGGGCAGCGTCTGTAGTCCCACCGATTTCGGCGAGACCGTGCCTCCT
>JBIITV010000219.1:0-4973 GCA_044340325.1 Lysobacteraceae bacterium | reverse complement strand
ATCACATTGGATCGAGCGTTTCTAGATTCGTTGAGCGCGTCATTGAATGTGATTTCGTGATTGTGGTTGGAACCCCTACATACCGCACCAAGTACCATAACAACGACCCCATGCGGAGTTACGTTGTTGCTGCAGAGGGTGATTTGATTGGAAAGCGACTCATTGGGTCGGAAGAGGATAAGTCGAGAATTCTCCCAATATTGCGAGCGGGCACGGATGAAACTTCTTTCCCTGACTTATTGCTTGGTCGGGTATATGCTGATTTTCGTGATGAACATTCTTATTTTTCTTCTGCATTCGACATAATACTTAGCCTATTCAGATTGGCTCCAAACCAAAAAGCAGTAGCAGATTTGCGTGAGTCACTTAAGAATCTCCAATAACCCGTAACCCGTAAGGCGGGTCTTGCACCCGCCTATCGAATCAAGCGATGGCTTCGCATCAGCCAAGTGTTCAGCGCTCGCGACATTGTCGATAAGGAAGCCATCGTTCGACAATCGGCGGGTGCAAGACCCGCCCTACGAATTCCCCGCGTGGGGATGCGATCCGGGTGGTCATTGGACGACGTGGCGGACCGGAGTCCGCCACGTCTGCTGCTTGCCGATCTTCGAAGACTCAGCGGGAGCGGCGGATGCTTACAGCCACAGCGTCATGGCGTGATTCGCGACGAGGTTGATCCAGGACACCGAGCTGCCCCAGTAGGTGCAGCCGTTGTTGCTGCCGACGTGCTCCAATCCCACCGGAACGGCCCAGACCGGGTCCAGGTTCCTGCAGAACACTTCGACTTTCGCGCTGCCCAGGGCAGACACCAGCTGCGTGCGGAAGCTGGCGTTGCCGACGCGCGCCGGGTTGTAGGCTTCCAGGTTCGGTTGTTTGCTGCGGATGGTGAACGAATACGCTTCGGCCATGCCGCCGCCCAGGCTGTGGCCCGTCACGCTGTATGCGTTGTTGCAGGCCACGGCATCGACTGCGGCTTTGTAGCTGTTGAGCCTGCTGGCATAGCCACTGCCGATCCTTGCGGCGTTCGCCGGCTCTCCCGGTACGGCAACCGATGACCCGAACTGGCTTTCGATGTTCGTGAGCCAGTCGCCGGTGGACGCGCTGCCCCGCCAGGAGACGATGCAGTCCGTTGTGCCATTGCTGGTGCTTTTCCAGACTTTAACGACATCGCGGTTCAGCGCCACCGAGTAGAACCGGCTACCGATCTGTCCATTGCTGGCGGTGGCCTGGTAGGCGTTGTTGGCGAACCATGCGTAGTTGCTGCCCGGCGCCACGGCCCTGGTTGTCATCACATTGGCAAGCAATGCTTTTCCTGCAGTGGTCTGCAGATAATCGATGCCTACTTCGACCGCTGCTTCGGCCGGAGCGAGATCGGTCGCGACGGCGCGCCCGTTGTCCCAGGAGATCCGTACCGCGACGTTCTGGAGATCCTTCGTATTCGTGCGCGGGTAGTACGTGGCGAGGAAGGCGTGCAGGCGCGGCACGTTCCATGTACCGCTCTCCGCCATCACGACCCAGTTCAGGTCCCGGGCGAGATCGAGCACGGCCTGCATCTTCTTCCTGTTCCATTCGATGCTGTCGACATCGATGTAGACGATGGCATCGGTGGCATTTTTCGGCAGCGTCGAGAGACTGTAGCGCTGCGTTTGCCCATCGAAAATCTCGAAACCCACATCGCCCATCGTCCGGGTCAACGACACGACCGGCATGCGATCGCTCTGAACGATCGGCGTGTTTCGATTCTGGTCAGAACCGACCGCTTGTGTCGCGATGCTGCTGTTGCCGGCCGCAACCAGTGTGCTTGCCGCGATGCCCGCCGCCAGGAGGCCGAGCTTGATTGAACTGAGATGCTTGTTCATGATTTTCCTTGATATGTGTGGAAGGTCGTCTTCAGTTGCTTCCGGATTCCGGAAGTGCCTAGTCCAAGCAGACGGCCATCGTTGGTCGTGAATCCTGTCACGCCGTCTTCTGATGCATGGCGCCGCAAGTTTCGTCAGCTTTCGGGTGCGCGACAAGTCGCGTTATGATCATGTTTCCATACGCAAAAGGATTGCGATCAAGTGTTTGATAACAATGGAAATAGGTTCAGTGGAAATGGTATCGCCCGCGACAGTGCTCGGTTTTTTCTCATGTTCTGGCCATCGACGCCACGACCACTGACGCCATGGTCAACGGCGCCATTCCTGTCGCAACGCGGTCATCGATCGATCTGCGGGGGTCCCTGCTGTTGTCGCGAATACCCGATGGCCGGTTGGCCCGAGGGGCTGTCATGAAAGCCGCGGCAGTCCTCAGGCGTCGTCCCAAACAGGCGAGATCCCGAAGTACAGTCGATGCGATCTACGAGGCGACGCTGCAGCTCATCGAGCGCGAAGGCGCCGAGGCGATCACCACGAACCGTATCTCCGAGGTGTCCGGTTTCAGCATCGGTACGCTCTATCAGTATTTCCGCGATCGAGACTCCCTGCTGATGGCGATGGCGATCGCACATCGCGACAGATTGATCGAACGATTGAAAACGACGCTGGCGGCATCTCGCGACCAGCACTCCCGTGATGCCATATCGCGCCTGGTGGCGGTGATCGTCGCCGATGCCCGCAGCAATCGGAAAATGCTCCGGGCGGTCGCCCGCGCGGCGGTCAGAAAAGAGATGGCCGCAAGGATGCTCGATGCGATGCGCGTCCTGGACCAGTACATCGGGCAGAGTCTCGCCGAGTTGTCTGGAAACGATGACTCGGTGCTGTCTCCAGTCTGCCGGTTCGTGCTGTCGCGGTCGCTGACGTGCGTATTGTGGTCTGCCGTGATGGAAGATTCCGATCTGCTCGACTGCCCGGAGCTGGAAGATCAGCTTCGCAACATGCTGGCAGCGACGATGATCCGAGGTCCGGCGTCCAAGGTCGGTCATGCGGCGCCGAATGCGCACTCGACCATTGTCATCGAACATGCATAGCGAGTAGGGTGGGCTGAGCGCAGCGATGCCCACCTGCCATGAGAGATCGAGAAAGCATATTGGACATCGACAACCGATTGCTGCATATGTGATCAACTCGTAAGGCGGGTTTTAACCCGCCACGAACGGAGCAGCAAACCGTGGGCGATGTGGGTTTTCAATGCGGCAGGAATTACGGGGCTGCGACGCAGCGTGATGCGCCGGCAATGGCGGGTTAAAACCCGCCCTACGGGTTTGCATGTGAAACATCGTGGCGGGTGACGGACTGACACAACACCAACAGGGAGGATTCAACGATGCAGGATTCATCGATCGATCAGACGCAATCATTCTCGCCATCGCGCCGCCAATTCCTGCGCGCCGGCACCGCAGCGGCTTTCGGCCTGGGCCTGCCGTCGCTGGGATGGCTGACCGGCTGCACATCGTTGCCGGATTCGCGCGCGTTACCGTGGTCGGAGTTGGCGCGCTCCATGCAGGGGCCGGTGTTGATGCCGGGGTCGCCGGAGTTCGCGGCGCGCGCGCGGCCTTGGGCGCTGCAATATGCGTCGACGCTGCCGCAGGGCATCGCGCAGTGCGCGGGTGAGGCGGATGTGCAGGCGTGTCTGCGCTGGGCGCAGGCGAACCGGGTGCCGCTGGTCGCGCGCAGCGGTGGGCATTCGTATGCGGGGTATTCGACGACCACCGGGCTGATGATCGATGTGTCGTCGATGAACACGGTCGATATCGACGGTGCGACCGGCATCGCCAAGGTGCAGGGCGGCGCGCGCAACAAGCACGTCTATGCCGCGTGCCGCCCGTACAACCGCGCGGTGACGCATGGGCGCTGTCGCGATGTCGGCGTGGCCGGGCTGGTATTGGGCGGCGGCATCGGCTTCAACATGCGTGCGCATGGTTTGACCTGCGATGGTCTCGTCGCCACGCGGATCGTGCTGGCCGACGGTCGCGCATTGAACTGCAGCGTCGCCGAGAATGCCGACCTGTTCTGGGCGATTCGCGGCGCGGGCGGCGGCAACTTCGGCATCCACACATCGTTCACGTTCCAGACGTTTCCGGTCGGCCTGTTCACGGTGTTCGAGATGACCTGGACCGATCGCATCGCCGAGGTGTTCGCGGCGCTGCAGACGATGGCGCTGGCCGCGCCGAACGCGCTGGGCATGAAGCTCAGTGTGAAGGCCGAGGCGGGCGCGTCGGGACTGACGCTGTCGATCCTCGGCCAACTCGCCGGTCCGCAGGCCGAGTTGATGGCGCTGCTGGCGCCGGTGTTGTCGGTCTACCGGCCCGACAAGTCCAAGGTCGAAGAGCTGCCGTACTGGGATGCGCAGGAGTTCCTGTCCGAAGACGGCACGCCCGAGTATTCGCATGAGCGTTCGCGCTTCGCGCACGGCGCGCTGTCGGGCGAGGCCATCCAGACCATCCTGATGAATCTGCGCGAATGGCCGGGCACCACCGTCGCGGGTACCTGGAAGTTCTTCCTGATGGGCGGCGCGATCGACGACCATGCGCCCACCGACATGGCCTTCGTGCATCGCGGCTATTCGATGATTTCCAGCATCGAACTGGAATGGACGCCCGCCGATTCGCCGGAGGTGCTGGCGAAGAACCAGCAGTGGCTCTCGCGCTTCCACGACCGCATGGAAAAATACACGTCGGCGTATTGCTACCAGAATTTCATCGACCCGAGCCAGCGCGACTATCTGCATGCGTACTACGGCAAGAATCTGCCGCGCCTACAGGCGGCGAAGCGCAGCTACGACCCGACCGACCTGTTCCGCTATCCGCAGTCGATCCCGGTGTAGGGTGGGCTTTATGCCCACCATTGCGATGCTCTAACGATGAAGACAATCGGTTTGCTCGCATGGCAAGGCTTCGATGATTGTCTGCGGTGAAGGTGGAATCGCCATGGTGGGCATAAAGCCCAATGGAATGGACTCCTCCCACTTCTTCGGCATCTAGGTGCCAGACTGGAAGGCGTTATCCACCAGTCACGAAGCAGGAGGAGTCCGCCATGCAGATTACCCGTATCGCC
>JBIITV010000218.1:0-5018 GCA_044340325.1 Lysobacteraceae bacterium | reverse complement strand
CTCCAAATGGCAAAGAAAGTTGTCGGTTACATCAAGCTGCAGGTGAAGGCCGGTCAGGCCAACCCCTCGCCGCCGGTCGGTCCCGCGCTCGGTCAGCGTGGCCTGAACATCATGGAGTTCTGCAAAGCGTTCAACGCCGCGACCTCCAAGCTGGAACCGGGTCTGCCGACGCCAGTTATCATCACCGCTTATTCCGATCGTACCTTCACCTTCGTCACCAAGAGCACGCCGGCATCGGTGCTGCTGAAGAAGGCCGCCGGCATTCAGTCCGGCTCGAAGCGTCCGAACACCGAAAAGGTGGGCAAGGTCACCCGCAAGCAGCTTGAAGACATCGCAAAGGCGAAAGAAGCGGATCTGACGGCGGCCGATCTGGATGCGGCAGTGAAGACCATCGCGGGCTCCGCCCGTTCGATGGGTCTCGTGGTGGAGGGCTGAGATCATGGCGATGAACAAGCGACAGAAAGCGATCCTTGCGGCCGTCCAGCCGGGCAAAACCTATCCCTTCGACGATGCGATCAAGATCGTCAAGACCTCGACGAAGGCAAAGTTCGTCGAATCGATCGACGTGGCCGTGCGTCTCGGCGTCGATGCCAAGAAGTCCGACCAGCAGGTGCGCGGTTCGACCGTGCTGCCCGCCGGCACCGGCAAGTCGGTGCGCGTGGCGGTGTTCTGCCCTGCAGGCGCGAAGGCCGATGAGGCCTTGGCTGCCGGTGCCGATATCGTCGGCATGGACGATCTCGCCGAGAAGATGCAGGCAGGCGATCTGAACTATGACGTCGTGATCGCGACCCCGGACGCCATGCGCGTTGTCGGCAAGCTAGGTCAGGTGCTCGGCCCGCGCGGCCTGATGCCGAACCCGAAGGTCGGCACCGTGTCCCCGAACCCGGGTGAAGCCGTGAAGAATGCCAAGGGCGGTCAGGTGCGTTACCGCACCGACAAGGCCGGCATCATCCATTGCACCATCGGCAAGGCCGACTTCGACAGCGACAAGCTGAAGGAAAACCTGCAGGCGTTGTTGCTCGACCTGATCAAGGCCAAGCCGGCAACCTCAAAGGGTACTTACCTGCAGAAGGTGTCGGTCAGTTCGACGATGGGCGCCGGTGTCACTGTCGACCAGTCGTCGCTTACGTTGAAATAAATGATTCGCGGCTGAAGCCGCTCCTACATCGTTGTGTAGGAGGGATTTCAGTCCCGAGAAACCAAATTTTGAGGGCATCGCCGAGGGGTCCGCTCCGAAGCGATCGCCGTCAAAGACCGCAGGCGCGGTCAGCGCGCGATACCCACGGGCAGGGAAGCTCGTTCCGCCGGAGCAATCCGGTGGTCATCCGCACAGCAAGGAATCGTGGTGTCGCAAGCGGGGTCGCTTAATCGCACTCGTCACAGAGTCGACCTGCGCAGATGGTGCCGCCCCCTCTGGATGTTTCGCGATTTGAAACTCTGTGAAGGGCCGCCACCGGGACGCATCCCGCGTCCCCGGCGTCGAAGGATCGATGCCGTCCGGGACCGCAAGCGGCAGGAGCCGTAAGCGGAGTTCACATGAGGAGTGCACATGGCTCTGAATCTCACCCAGAAGCAGGACGTAGTGGCCGAAGTGGCGGAAATCGCCGCGAAAGCGCACTCGTTGATCGCAGCCGAATACGCAGGCACCACGGTCTCGCAGATGACCGCGATGCGCAAGAAGGCGCGCGAGAGCGGCGTGTACTTGAAAGTCGTCAAGAACACGCTGGCTTCGCGCGCTGTGGCGGGTACCGAATACGAAGTTGTCCAAGACAAACTCGTCGGTCCGCTGCTGTACGCGTTTTCGATGGAGGAGCCCGGCGCTGCCGGTCGCCTGATCAAGGAGTTCGCCAAGGGCAACGACAAGCTGCAGGCAAAGGTGGTCGCCGTCGGCGGCCAGCTCTATCCCGGCAGCCACGTCGAAGTGCTGGCATCGCTGCCGACCCGTGATCAGGCGCTCGCCATGCTGGCCCGCGTCCTGGCCGAGCCGGCGAGCATGTTTGCCCGCGCCATCAAGGCGGTAGCCGACAAGCAGGGTGGCGGCGACGCCGCTCCGGCCGAGGCTGCCCCTGAAGCGGCGGCTGCCGAAGCCCCGGCTGAAGCCTGAGTTCGATGTCCTGACGGTTCCGCAGCGCTGATGCCTGCGAAACCCAATACCGAAAATCAAATCCAGAGGTAATCAACAATGTCTCTTACCAACGAACAGATCGTCGACGCCGTTGCCGGCAAGACCCTGATGGAAGTGATGGAGCTGGTCAAGGCCATCGAAGAAAAGTTCGGCGTCACCGCTGCGGCCCCCGTGATGATGGCCGGTCCGGCTGCCGACGCAGCCCCGGTCGAAGAGCAGACCGAATTCACCGTCGTCCTGAAGGCCGTCGGCGAGAAGAAGGTCGAGGTCATCAAGGCCGTTCGCGCTATCACTGGCCTGGGCCTGAAGGAAGCGAAGGACCTCGTCGAAGGCGCCCCGCAGACCGTCAAGGATGCCGTGTCGAAGGACGATGCCGCGAAGTTCAAGAAAGATCTGGAAGCCGCTGGCGCACAGGTCGAAGTCAAGTAAGCCTCACGCAGTCATCCTGGACATCGCACGGTCGTGCGGTGTTTCGGGGTCCAAGGGCTTCGGAACGGAAGCACTTGGATTTCCGCTTCGGCGGGAATGACCGCAGACCAGGGCTGGGGGCGAAAGCTCCCGGCCTTCGTCCGTTCCGATAGCTGACAGAATTCAAACAGGCAACAACTGCAAGCAAAGCGAGTCGACAGTCGGAAGTAGCGGGAGAAGGCGTGCTGGTGCCGGCAATACCAGCGACTTCCCACTGGCGATTTAACCGGGACGACGGTTCCCCACGAGCCCCGTTCCATCCGGCCGCAGCCATGCATCGTCATGCGCCGCGCCGGGACAACGACATTCAAGCTGAGAGGCCTTATCTCCCATGACCACAGCTCATTCGACGAACTATTCGTTCACCGAGAAGAAGCGCATCCGCAAGAACTTCGGCAAGCGCCGCTCGATTCTCGAGGTGCCGTTCCTGCTCGCCATCCAGGTGGATTCGTATCGCGAATTCCTCCAGGCTGATGCCGAGCCGACCCGACGCGAAGACCGCGGCCTGCATGCCGCGCTCAAGTCGGTGTTCCCCATCACCAGCTACAACGGCTACGCAGCGCTGGAATACGTCGGCTACAAGCTCGGCGATCCGGTGTTCGACGAGCGTGAGTGCCGCAACCGCGGCCTCAGCTACGGCGCCCCGCTGCGCGTGACCGTGCGCCTGGTGATCTACGACAAGGAATCGTCGAGCAAGGCCGTGAAGTACGTGAAGGAGCAGGAAGTCTACATGGGCGAGATTCCGCTCATGACCGACAACGGCACCTTCATCGTCAACGGCACCGAGCGCGTCATCGTCTCGCAGCTGCACCGCTCGCCGGGCGTGTTCTTCGATCACGACCGCGGCAAGACCCACAGCTCGGGCAAGCTGCTTTACAGCGCCCGCATCATTCCGTATCGCGGTTCCTGGCTGGACTTCGAGTTCGATCCGAAGGACGCGGTGTTCACCCGTATCGACCGTCGCCGCAAGCTGCCGGTCACGATCCTGCTGCGCGCGCTGGGTTACTCGAACGAGGAAATCCTGCAGCAGTTTTTCGAGATCAACACCTTCCACATCCTGCCCGAAGGCGTGCAGCTTGAGCTTGTGCCCGAGCGCCTGCGCGGCGAAACGCTCGACTTCGACCTCGCCGATGGCGACAAGGTCATCGTCGAAGCCGGAAAACGCATCACCGCGCGCCACGTCAAGCAGCTCGAACAGGCCGGTGTGGTTGCGCTGGCGGTGCCGGACAATTATCTGGTCGGCCGGATCCTGTCGCACGATGTGATCGACGCCAATACCGGCGAGCTGATTGCCACCGCGAACGACGAGATCGGCGACGATCATCTCAACAAGTTCCGCAAGTTCGGTATCGATGCCGTGGGCACGCTGTGGGTGAACGACCTGGATCGCGGGCCGTACATCTCCAACACCCTGCGCATCGACCCGACCAAGACCCAGCTTGAAGCGCTGGTCGAGATCTACCGCATGATGCGTCCCGGCGAGCCGCCGACCAAGGACGCCGCGCAGAACCTGTTCCACAATTTGTTCTTCACCTTCGAACGCTACGACCTGTCGGGCGTGGGCCGGATGAAGTTCAACCGCCGCATCGGCCGCAAGGAAGTGGAAGGCAGCCCCGTGCTGTACGACTACAAATACTTCTCCGAGCGCAAGGACGACGAATCCGCCCGCCTGCGCAACGCCTGCGGCCCGGAGATGTCCGACATCCTCGACGTGATCCGCACGCTCACCGAGATCCGCAACGGTCGCGGCGTGGTCGATGACATCGATCACCTCGGCAACCGTCGTGTGCGTTCGGTCGGCGAAATGGCCGAGAACGTGTTCCGCGTCGGTCTGGTCCGCGTCGAGCGTGCGGTGAAAGAGCGACTGACGATGGCCGAGTCCGAAGGCCTCACCCCGCAGGAACTCATCAACGCCAAGCCGGTGGCTGCCGCGATCAAGGAATTCTTCGGTTCCTCGCAGTTGTCGCAGTTCATGGACCAGAACAATCCGCTGTCGGAAGTCACGCACAAACGCCGCGTGTCGGCCCTCGGTCCGGGCGGTCTGACCCGCGAACGCGCCGGCTTCGAAGTCCGCGACGTGCATCCGACCCATTACGGCCGCGTCTGCACCATCGAAACGCCTGAAGGCCCGAACATCGGCCTGATCAACTCGCTCGCCGTGTTCGCGCGCACCAATCGTTACGGCTTCCTCGAAACGCCGTACCGCAAGGTCGTGGACGGGCAGGTGACCGACGAGATCGAATACCTCTCGGCGATCGAAGAAAACGAATACGTCATCGCCCAGGCCAACGCCCAGCGCGACGACAAGGGCAAGATCACCGCGCCGTTCGTCGCCTGCCGTTTCCAGGGCGAATCGATGTTGCGTCCGCCGAGCGAAATCCACTTCATGGACGTCTCGCCGATGCAGACCGTGTCGGTCGCGGCG
>JBIITV010000217.1:0-5061 GCA_044340325.1 Lysobacteraceae bacterium | reverse complement strand
CGGTTGAGAGGCGTATCGCTCCTGTGCCGTGGGCTGCCGAAATGAACCCGGGTTCGCTTTGAATTCGGCCGTCGAAGATGAAACGCCGTTTCATGCGGCGTTTCATCGGAACCCAAAGCCGGCGTTCCAGTATCAAAGCAAAGGACAGGGCATCGTGATGCGACAAAAGACGACGATCGTGGGTAGGACCCTGTGGTGTCTTTCCGGGATCGTCGCGCTGGCGGCGTTGTTCGTGGGCTTGTTTCATCCATATTTTGCAGCATCACGCGGATTCGACAGGTCTGCGTATGTCGAAGGACAAGGGCTGCAGGATTCGCGATCCTTCCCTCCGCAATCGATGGTGGCGAGTCTTCACCATGATCCGGATGAGGTGGCGAGCGCTTTCATGTCCCCGCAGTCGACTCGGCAACGGGCTGGAGTTCGCGGCAGACAGGCGACTGGCGACCAAGGAGGATGGTCTTACGGGATGGTTGGCGCTACCTCTGGCGGCTTTTCGTTCGAGCGTGCTCTTGAAACAGACGTCGGCATGACGATGGATGATGCTGATGCCCTCGTCAGCGATCAGGATATTCCCCGGGTGATCGATCGCTTTGCGATGGAGAGTGCCGCTGATCGAGATGCCGACGCGCTTTCCAGAATTTTCCGATCCGCCATCGATAGGTCGATCGCAAAGGCCGATCCGCGTGTGCGTTTGTCTGGCTTCGCTTGCGGTCTTCAATTGTGCATCGGTACCGTGGAAGGCGGTCGTGCATTGGATTACTTGGCTTGGAGAGACGTTTTTGCGCTTGAGCCGGAAATTGCGGGTGTAGAAGTCAGAGCCGTGACGATATCTGAGCCGGACAGCTCCGAAATCATGAGGTTCATTTTTTTCGTCGATCCGGCGCGCGAGCCAAAGGCGCACGAGTGATGTCGGGCCAGGTTCACATGTCAGCGATCGATAAAACGGCAATCGCGGATGATGCTTTCCTGAATCCTTGACGCGATGGCGCAGGATCGATTCGACAAGACATCGGCATCGTTCTGACGGATCGCCTGCGCAGCCAAAGGAACACCGATCGATCGGTGGACTCCATGTGCAGTCGCTGGGATTCCCGTCAGCTGCCTTCATCCTTCTTCGTGCTCTGCGCGAATGCCTCCAACTGCTCCGGCGTAGCGTCTTTCTGGTACTGGGCTTTCCATTCGCCGAACGGCATGCCGTAGATCGCTTCGCGTGCGGCGTCCTTGCCCAGCGCGATACCGCGTTCGGTGGCCGCGTCGCGATACCAGTCCGCAAGGCAGTTGCGGCAGAAGCCGGCAAGGATCATCAGGTCGATGTTCTGCACATCCGTGCGCTCGTGCATCAGATGATTGCGGAGGCGGCGGAAAGCGGCGGCTTCGAGTTCGGTGACGGTCTGCGGGTCCATGGGGAGGCTTATGGGTGGGGACATCGGGGATAATAGCCCTCTCGCCCCGATCACGATGCTGGAATGACCGCCAAGATCCTCGATGGCAAACGCATTGCCGACCTGCTGCTCGACGACCTGAAAACGCTCGTCGACGCGCGGGTGGCCGCCGGCAAGCCGCGTCCCGGATTGGCGGTGGTGCTGGTCGGCGGCGACCCCGCATCGCAGTCCTACGTGCGCAACAAGCGCCGCGCGGCGGAGAAAGTCGGCATCCAAGCCTTCGATTTCGACATGCCGGCCGGGACCTCGGAGGCCGAATTGCTGGCGCTGATCGATCGGCTCAACGCCGATCCCGCGGTCCACGGCATCCTGGTGCAGTTGCCGCTGCCGGGCATTCCCGATGCGACCCCTCTGATCCATCGTATCGATCCGCGCAAGGACGTGGATGGTTTCCATCCCGAGAACGTCGGTCATCTGGCCCTGCGCCAATTCGGACTGCGGCCCTGCACGCCCCGGGGCATCACCACGCTGCTGGCCTACACGGACCGCGCCGTCCGCGGGCAGAGCGCAACGATCGTCGGTGTCAGCAACCACGTGGGCCGGCCGATGGCGCTGGAGCTGCTGATCGCCGGCTGCACCGTGACCAGTTGCCACAAATTCACCCCGCCGGAGGTGCTGCGCCGGCATGTCGGCGAGGCCGACATCCTGGTTGTCGCGGTCGGTCGTCCCGGTCTGATCCCCGGTGAATGGGTGAAGCCCGGTGCGGTGGTGATCGATGTCGGCATCAACCGCCTCGACGATGGCCGGCTGGTCGGCGACGTGCAGTTCGACGCTGCGGCGGCCCGCGCCAGCTGGATCACCCCGGTTCCGGGCGGGGTGGGCCCGATGACCGTGGCCACGCTGATGCAGAACACCCTGGAAGCTGCCGAGGCGGAGGAAGCTGGTTAAGCCCCTCTCCCGTCGGGAGAGGGGTTGGGGAGAGGGTCCGGTAATTCCTTACACGCAAATGAGCCGATATGTGAAGTGCCTTGTATTCGCTCATACCGTTGGGAACAGTATGCCGCCGAACCCTCATCCGGCGCTTCGCGCCACCTTCTCCCGAGGGGAGAAGGAGAGAAAAAGCGATACAATGACTCGCTTCATCCCCACCGGACCGGCCATGCTCCGCATCCAGGCTGAAGCGCTCACCTACGACGATGTTTCACTCGTCCCCGCGCATTCGACCGTCCTGCCCAAGGACGTTTCCCTCGCCACACGGCTCACCCGCAACCTGCGTCTGAATCTGCCGATCCTTTCGGCGGCGATGGACACCGTGACCGAAGCCCGTCTCGCGGTCGCGATGGCGCAGCTCGGCGGCATCGGCATCATCCACAAGAATCTCGACATCGCGCAGCAGGCGCGGGAAGTGCTGCGGGTCAAGCACTTCGAGGCCGGCGTCATCAAGGAACCTTTCACGGTCAGCCCGAACACCAGCATCGGCGAAGTCCTGAAGCTCACCTGGGCACGCAACATCTCCGGCGTGCCGGTGGTCGACGGCGGCCAGCTGGTCGGCATCGTCACCGGGCGCGACATGCGCTTCGAGACCAAGCTGGACGATCCGGTCCGCCACATCATGACCAAGAAGGATCGTCTGGTCACGGTGAAGGAAGGCGCGAGCGACGAGGAAGTGCTCTCGCTGCTGCACAAACACCGGATCGAGAAGGTGCTGGTGGTCAACGATGCCTTCGAACTGCGCGGCCTGATCACCGTCAAGGACATCCAGAAGAAGCGCGACAACCCGAATGCCGCCTACGACGCCAGCGACCGCCTGCTGGTCGGCGCGGCGGTCGGCGTCGGCGGCGACACCGAGGCGCGCATCGAAGCGCTGGTCGCTGCCGGCGTGGACGTGATCATCGTCGACACCGCGCACGGTCATTCTCAGGGCGTGATCGACCGCGTACGCTGGGCCAAACAGACCTATCCGCAGTTGCAGGTGATCGGCGGCAATATCGTCACCGGCGACGCCGCGCTCGCGCTCGAAGACGCGGGCGCGGATGCGGTAAAGGTCGGCGTCGGCCCCGGTTCGATCTGTACCACCCGGATCGTTGCGGGCGTCGGCGTGCCGCAGGTCACCGCAGTGTCGATGGTCGCTGACGCACTGCAGGATCGCATTCCGCTGATCGCCGATGGCGGTATCCGCTATTCGGGCGATATCGGCAAGGCGATCGTCGCCGGCGCATCGACGGTGATGGTCGGCGGCCTGTTCGCCGGTACCGAGGAAGCGCCGGGCGACACCGAGCTGTTCCAGGGCCGCAGCTACAAGAGCTATCGCGGCATGGGTTCGCTCGGTGCGATGGAAAATGGCTCGAAAGATCGCTATTTCCAGGACGCGAGCGATGCCGACAAACTCGTTCCAGAAGGCATCGAAGGCCGCGTCCCGTATCGCGGCCCACTGGGCAACGTGGTGCATCAACTCGCCGGTGGTTTACGCGCGACGATGGGCTATGTCGGTTGCGCCACCATCGAAGAAATGCGCGAGAAGCCGGTGTTCGTGAAGGTGACCGGGGCGGGGCAGCGCGAAAGTCATGTGCATGATGTGCAGATTACGAAGGAGCCGCCCAACTATCGCATGAGCTAACGCCCATGCGACGGGAATAAGAAATCGATAATCGGGAGTCGAAAAGCCGATATCGACGAGCATTCCCGAATTGTCATCCCGAGCGCAGCGAGGGACCTGTTGTTCGAATGGAGCCAAATCCTGAGCAGGTCCCTCGCTGCGCTCGGGATGACAGCTATCTCCGATTTTCGATTCCCGATTTTCGATTCCCAGCCCCATGACCGACATCCATAGCGACGACATCCACGCCCACCGCATCCTCATCCTCGACTTCGGCGCGCAATACACGCAGTTGATCGCGCGGCGCATCCGCGAGATCGGCGTGTACTGCGAAATCTGGGCTTGGGACCACGATCCGGCCGATATCGCGACGTTCAATCCGAAGGGCATCATTCTCTCGGGCGGGCCGGAATCGACGACGGAAGACGCATCGCCGCGTGCGCCACAGAACGTGTTCGACAGCGGCGTGCCGCTGCTGGGCATCTGCTACGGCATGCAGACCATGGCGATGCAGCTCGGCGGCATGGTCGAAGGCGGGCATCATCGCGAATTCGGCTATGCCGAAGTGGAAGTGCTGGGCGACGACAAGCTGCTCGGTGCACTGACCGATCATGCCGGTCGCGAAAGTCTCGACGTGTGGATGAGCCACGGCGACCGAGTGACGAAGATTCCGCAAGGTTTCAGCGTCACCGGCCGTACCGACAGCGTGCCGATCATCGCGATGGCTGACGAAGCGCGGCGCTGGTACGGCGTGCAGTTCCATCCCGAAGTCACCCACACCAAACAGGGCGAGACGCTGCTGCGTCGTTTCGTGTTGGACATCTGCGGCTGTCAGGCACTGTGGACGGCGGCGAACATCATCGACGACCAGATTGCGCGCGTGCGTGCGCAGGTCGGCGGCGATGAAGTGATTCTTGGTTTGTCGGGAGGCGTCGATTCCTCCGTCGTTGCGGCGCTGCTGCATCGTGCGATCGGCGAACAGCTCACCTGCGTCTTCGTCGATACCGGCCTGCTGCGCTGGAAGGAAGGCGATCAGGTGATGGCGATGTTCGCAGAGCACATGGGCGTGAAGGTCGTGCGCGT
>JBIITV010000087.1:0-19320 GCA_044340325.1 Lysobacteraceae bacterium | reverse complement strand
ACCAAAAGCTTTGACTATGGATGAAATTTCATCCATTCGACCCGAAAACCATGAAAAAAACTCCTCCCTATCCACTCGCTCAGCAGACTTAACATAGTAGCCGCGATCTAATGCTCGCCAACGTTGAAGAACAGGCGCCATTTCAAATCGCAACGCTTCGGCTGTAAGTCGATATTCCCAAAAATCATTTTTTTCAATAATCAAACGCTCTGCAAGATAGCTAAGACGCCCAAATTCTTCCAAATGGCGATCTTCATATTTTTTTCTAATACCAGCTGAAATTTTTCCAACTTGACTAGAAATTCTTTTTTCGTGCTCGCGCTGCCATTCAAACAAAAGACCTGCTGGAAAACGGATGGGGTCATCATCAATAAGCTTGTGGCAATTCCCGCAAAGCCAAATTGCATTTGAGATATCGCTTCGATCTGACGCAAGCATATTCGGGTCATAGCGGGACGACCCAGGATTTGCACCATAAATATGGGCTGCCTGTCCAACACTGACCGTGCCTAAAGGGCCAGACGACGGGCCAGTAGTAATTGCGCCACAATCAGGATTAGAGCACTGAAGCGCAGATCGTTTCGACAGATCTGCGATAACCGATTGCTTAAACCTGTTCTCAGTCGCCATCTTGGCTATACCTTCAAAAGTCCAGATAAGTATTTATCCCAAGTAGCCACATGCAACAATCAATCATGAATTTGGCGGAGAGAGTGGGATTCGAACCCACGGAAGGTTTGACCCTTCGCCGGTTTTCAAGACCGGTGCCTTAAACCGCTCGGCCATCTCTCCGTTTTAAATTGTGTACCGCTTCGACAATCGGCAGTTTGACCATCGACCTGCGGTCGATCTTCGCTCCGGCCTTCGGCCTGCGCAGTCAAGACTGCTACCTTAAACCACTCGGCCACGCTTCCGTATTCTTGAGCAGCGGCTCACGCCGGCTCGGCGATTTTAACCTGCTTCGCTGGCGCCATGCCGCCCGGGCAGTGCAGACAGTTGAGGCGGGAAGCCTCCAGCTGCGGCGGCAAAGTTTCGGCGAGGTAGTCGATGAACATCCGCACGGCCGGCAGCAGGCCGCGACGCGAGGGGAACACCGCGTGGCAGATGCCCATCGGCAGGCGCCAGGCAGGCAGCACCACTTCCAGTTCGCGGTTGCGCACGGCGTCGGCGCAGATGGTTTCCGGCAGCAGTGTGATGCCCAGACCCTGTTTCGCCAGGGCCATCAGCATCGGGAAATCGAAGCCGGAGATGCGGGGTTTGAGTTCGACGCGGCGGACTTCGCCGCCCTCGCCCTGCAGTTCCCAGCGCTGGCGCGCCTCGTCCTCGTTCATGCTGAGCGTGGTGTGGTTGACCAGTTCATCCGGGTCGCGCGGGCGGCCGGTGCGGTCGAGGTATTTGGGACTGGCGACCAGCAGTT
Organism: Lysobacteraceae bacterium; assembly: GCA_044340325.1. Lineage (GTDB taxonomy): Bacteria > Pseudomonadota > Gammaproteobacteria > Xanthomonadales > Xanthomonadaceae > Lysobacter_I. Next base: position 17,903 of record JBIITV010000087.1, on the reverse strand, counting down.
CCTGGATCTGGCCGAAGCTGCGCATCACCAGACTGCCGTCGTCGTCGAGCTTCGAGCGCACGCGGATCGCCACGTCGAAACCTTCGTTGATGACATCGACACGGCGGTTGCTGACATGCAGTTGGACGCGCACCTGCGGATAGCGGGCAAGAAAATCCGGCAGCAGTTTCGGAATCGATTCCTGAGCGATGCCGACCGGCACGCTCACCCGCACGAGGCCGCGCGGTTCGGCGCTGAGACGATCGACCACTTCGCGCGCGGCGCTGGCTTCGGCCAGCATGGATTGCGCGTGACGGTAGACGCTCTGGCCCACATCGGTCACAGCAAAGCGACGGGTGGAACGCTGCAGCAGACGCGCGCCCATGTCGGTTTCGAGCTGGCTGATGCGACGGCTGAGACGTGATTTTGGAATGCCCAATGCACGCTCGGCTGCGGCGAAACCCGAGTGCTCGACCACCATCGCGAAGTAGTAGAGGTCATTCAGATCGTTCACGGCGATATTTCCATCTGCGGAACACTGGCCGATATTGAATCAATTTTATCGCGCCGGTGCAATGCAAGAAGTCATGCTCGCGAAGGCCGTGTCGCGATCGCGCATTGGCCGGTCATGGCCGCTTCTGACGATTGTTACCATGAGGGGGATGTCTGCGCCTGGCGCTTGGACCCCCGACGACAATGGAGTCTCGCCCCGCATGCCTACCGATCCCGCAAGCGATATCACCCGATTACTGCAGCGCCACCACGCCGGCGACCGCGAGGCCTTCGATCGCATGGTGCCGCTGGTCTACGACCAGTTGCGCGCCATCGCCCATCGCCAGCTGGCCCGCAATGGCCAGCGCGGCTCGCTGCTGGATACGACCAGCCTCGTACAGGAGGCGTATCTGCAGCTGGTCGGCGAAGGCGGCGTGGACTGGCAGAATCGCGGCCATTTCTTCGCGATCTGCGCGCGGGCGATGCGCCGCATCATGGTGGACGATTCGCGGCGACGATTGGCCGGCAAGCGCGGCGGCGATCAGATCCAGGTCACGCTGGAGCCCGACATGATCAGCACCGAAGACGCACCCGAGCGGGTACTTTCGATCGACGGCGCGCTGGAAGGACTGGCCGCTTTCAATCCGCGTCTGGCCCAGGTGGTGGAATGCCGATACTTCGCCGGGCTGACCGAGGAGGAAACCGCCGAGGCAATGAATAGTTCGCTGCGTACCGTGCAGCGCGACTGGATGCGCGCCAGGGCCTGGCTGCTCAAAGCGCTCGATACCGAATGAGTACCGGCGAGGCTCCGATCTACGAAGACCCGCGCATCCGACTGGATACGCTGTTCGACCAGGCGCTGGACCTGGAGGGTGAGGCCCTGGCGCGGTTTCTCGCCGAACTGGATGCCGGCGAACCAGCGCTTGCAGCCGAACTGCGCCAGCTGCTGACGCTGGCGCAGTTGCCCGGGCTGCAGCCGCGTGCATTGGCGCAACCGGTATGGCGGGCGCTGTTCGAACAAGCGTCCAGCGCTGACGGCCTCCATTCGACCTCACCGACCATGCAGGCCAGCGACGCCGGCTTGACCGACTTCCGCATCGGCGTGTGGCGCGCGGTGCGCACGCTCGGCCGCGGCGGCATGGGCACGGTGTATCTGGTCGAACGCGACGAAGGGGGGTTCCAACAGCGCGGCGCGATGAAACTGCTGCGCGCCGGCGCCAATGTTGGCGAATTTTCAGACGAATTCCTGCGCCGCTTCGAACAGGAGCGGCAGATTCTGGCGACGCTGAACCACGAAGGCATCGCAGGCCTGCTCGACGGCGGTCGCGACCCGCAGGGCCGGCCGTATCTGGTGATGGAGTATGTGCAGGGCGAGCCGATCGACCGCGCCTGCGACCTCGGGCGGTTGAGCGTCGATCAGCGCGTGGCGCTGTTCGTGCAGGTCGCGCAGGCGGTGGCGTATGCGCACCGCAACCTGATCGCACACCGCGACATCAAGCCCGGCAATATCCTGGTGGGCGCCGATGGCCGGGCGAAGCTGCTGGATTTCGGTATCGCCAAAGCGCTGGCCGACCAGCCCATCGGCGAAGAACCCTTGACCCGCACCGCTCTGCGGGTGTTCACGCCCGACTACGCCACGCCCGAGCAAGTGCATGGCCAGCCCGCGTCGACAGCGACCGATGTCTATCAACTCGGTCTGCTGCTGTACGAATTACTGACCGGACAGCGCGCCCAGCGCGTGACCGACACCACGCAGCGCACGCTGGAACACGCGATCTGCAGCGCAGAGCCGCTGCGCCCCAGCGAACGCGTGATCGGCGACATCGCGGCATCAGCCGCGCGCCAGACCACACCCCCGGCGCTGCGCCGCAAGCTGCGCGGCGACCTCGACAACATCGTGCTGAAGGCGCTGCGCAAGGAGCCGGAGCGCCGCTACGCTTCCGCGAACGCGATGGTCGAGGATCTTGAACGCTGGCGGCAGGGCCGACCGGTGCGCGCGCGCCCGGAAACCTTCGTCTACCGCAGCGGAAAATTCGTGCGCCGCCATGCCTGGGCCGTGGCCGCAGGCGTGGCCATCGTCGCGATGATCATCGGGTATGCGGTGACGGTGACCCTGCAGGCCAACGCGCTGGCGCGCGAGCGCGACCGCGCGCAAGCCGAAGCAGCAAAAGCACTGCAGGTCAAAACGCTGGTGCTGCGCCTGTTCGAAGGCGCGAACCCGGACGCATCCGGCAGCGCGCAGCTCAGTGCGCGCGAACTGCTGGACCGCGGCTGGGCGGCGATCGAGCGCGAGCTCGGCGGCCAGCCGGATGTGCAGATCGAACTGCTGGATGCGATCGGCGAGGCCTACCGCGGACTCGGGGTCTACGACCGCGCCGGGGCGTTGTTCGAACGCAGCCTGCAGATCGCGCGCGGCGAATCTTCGCGGCATCCGCTGCTCTTGGCGCGCGCGCTGCGCAGCCAGGGCCGCGTGCGCGGCGATCTGGGCGAATACGCGTCCGGCGAGGCCGATCTGCGCGAGGCGCTGGCGCGTTACCGCGCGGCGCTGGGCGCGAACCATGCCGAAGTGGCGACCACGCTCGGCGACCTGGCGCGACTGCTGGATCTGCGCGGCGAATTCGCCGGCGCCGAAGCGGGGCATCGCGAGGCGCTGGCGATGCACCGCCGACTGCACGGCGAGCGCGACCTGCGCGTGGCGGAAAGCCTGGGCGATCTGGGCATGATCCTGCGCCGTCAGGGCGATTACGCCGGCGCCGAACCGCTGCTGAGCCAGTCGCTGACGCTGCGCAGGCAACTGCTGCCGGCGCAGCATCCGGAAATCGCCTACGCGCTGACCGATCTTGCCCAAGTGCGCAACGACCTGGGCGAATACGATTCGGCCGAAGCCTTGTACCGCGAAGCGCTGGCGTCGATGCAGACATCGCTCGGCGACGCGCACCCCAGCGTCGCATTGACGATGATCACCCTCGCCCGGGTGCTGAAAACCCGCCGCGACTTCGACGGCGCGCGCGATCTGCTGCTGCGAGCGCTCGCGATCCGACGCCAGACGCTGGGCGAACGCCATCCATCGATCGCGCTGAATCTCAACGACATCGGCCAGACCTATCTGGAATCGAGCGATTCGAAACCAGGCGATCTGCAACGCGCCGAGCGCTACTACCGCGAAGCCTTGGACATCTACCCCATCGAAAACCCCGGGCGTTCGATGGTGATCTACAACCTGGGGCAGGTCGCGGAAAAGCGCGGCGATTTCGCCGGCGCCGAGCGTCAGTACCGCGCCGCCCTGGTCGGCCAGCGCAAGCACTACGGCGACGAACACGACCGGGTGGCGATGCAGCTCAATCGCCTTGGCATCGTGCTGTACCGGCAGGGGCGGCTGGACGAGGCCGAAGCCGCGATGCGGCAGGCGCTGGCGATCTATCGCAAGCGCCTTGCCGCAGGGCATCAGCGCCTCGCGGTGGTGCTGCTACCGCTTGGACAACTACTGATCGAACGCGGTCGTAGGGAAGAAGCCGAGCCGCTGCTGCGCGAAGCCCTGAAAGTGCGACGGGACGCATTCGGCAACGACGACCCGCGCACTGCGGAAGCGGCGCGGGCATTGGCCACTGCGATGCGTCGCAGATGAAACGACCGCCACTGCAGCCGCATCATCCGCGACGCCGTTGCATCGTCAAACGCAGCTTCCCGTCACCGTGACCCTCACCCGACGCAGGTTGTTGGCCTCGTCGGTTTCAGCGTTGGTCCCTGTCGCGTCGGCATGCACGTACAGCATCCAGGTGCCGGGCGCGAGCCACACATGTCCGCTGCTGTTCGCAGCCGCATTGGACGCCAGCGCAGCCAGCGGCCGGCTCGACAGCACAGCGCCATCCTTGGTCTGGAACATGATCCGGTTGTGCGTAGCCAGGGATGCGGCCGGCCCGATGTTGCGGGTGGCATAGACATAACGGAACGAACACTTGCCGTTCTGCTTGCTGGAAGCAGCGGCTGCAGGGATGACCGCAGTATTGCCCCAGGCGATCTGGCTGCCGCCGAGCGAAAACCCGGGCTGCAGGGCGAGGTCGCGCAACACCACCAGATGCATCACTTTGGCGTCGCCGCCGTCGGGATCGGGGCGGGTCGGGCCGGGCTGCGGATCGACAGGCGCAGTGATGCGCGGGTCGGGCGTCTGTGCGCTTTGCGCGGCGACATCGACGGCGGACGCGAACATCGCGACGGCCAGTGCAAGGCATGACAGCGTGCGGGCGGTGGACAACATGGTCGATCTCCTCGGAGGTGGAGGGGTTGCGGGCTGGAACGGGGCCGCGCGCGGCAGCCTCATTCCTTCAGTCGGAAAACAGCGGGGGAACCCGCCACATCATCCCTGCCCTCGCCAGAACGCGGAAAGCGGCCGCACGGGGCCGAATGGGGCCGCCGCAGCGCGCAATGACGCACCGGAAAAAAAAAGTGGCGGGATCGCGCGGGGGTTCGCGACTACCTCAATGAGCCGGCATGCACACCACGCGACGCCGGCAGCGCAACACCCAGACCACATACGCTTTTCCGGAGAACCTCCATGCCCATGTTCCTCAACCCCGCCCACCGCCGCAGCGCGCTCTGCGCCATCGTCGCCTCGCTGCTGCTGTCCGGCCCCGCCTTCGCGATCGATGCCTCCAAGGGCGTCTACCGCATCCCCTACGCCAACGGCACCGAGGTCAAGGTCAGCAACGACCATATCGATCACAGCCCGCCGGGGCGGATCGACATGGGCGGCCGCGGCGGCGGCACCTACAGGATCGTCGCCGCCGCCGACGGTTTCGTGCGCCACGTCGTCGACGGCTTCGACAAGCGTCTGGACTGCAAGGACCTGGCCGCTGCCGACCAGAAGAACAACTATGTCTGGATCGAGCACGCCAACGGCGAGTGGACCAAATACACGCATATGCGCAAAGGCTCGTCCAGCGGCAAGGCCAAGCTGAAGGTCGGGCAGTTCGTCGAAGCCGGCACTTATCTGGGCGACGAGGGCGATGTGGGCTGCGCCAGTGGCGATCATCTGCATTTCGAGGTCGGCGTACCGAAAGCCTCGGGCGGCATCGCCACGGTCGGCGGATTCCTCACCGACAACGACGGCAGCAAGCGCAACCGCATTCCGCGCATCTGCGGCATCGACGGCGGTCGCTTCGTCAGCGGCAAGACCTACGACGCACGCAACGTACCCGGTGCGATCAAGCCAGGCGCGAAGGAAGTTGCGCGGCACGGCGTAGCGGCACGCGACTATCAGTGTCTGTTCGACCAGGCGACGCAGGCGGGCTATGCGCTGGAGTGGATCGACGGTTTCAGCGTCGGCGGAGATGTCCGCTACAACGCGATTTTCCGGCCGTCCGGCACCACGCCGTGGCAGGCGGTGCATGGCCTGAACGGCACGCAATACCAGCAGCGTTTCGACCAGCTCACCGGCCAGGGCTATCGGCCCACCCAGGTGGAAAGCTACGCCAGCGACGGCGGCGTGCGCTATGCGGCGATCTTCCGCAAACAGGCCGGCCCCGAGACCACCGCCTACCACGGCCTCAGCGCGCAGCAGCACCAGCAGCGCATGGACACGCTGAGCGCCGCCGGCTTCCGTCCACGCAATGTGGCAGTGACCTCGGTGGGCGGCGAGCGACGCTACACCGCGCTCTACGAAAAGATCGATCTGGGCAGCTGGCAGAGCAAGTCGCAGCTCACCGCGAACGAGTACCAGCAGGCCTTCACCGACAACGACAAACAGGGGCGACGGCTGATCTACGTGAACGTCTATGGCCACGGCGGCGATACGTATTTCAGCGCGATCTGGAGTTCGAAAGCCAGCGCGAACTACAAGGCCCGCCACGGTCTGACCAGCGCGCAGTACCAGTCCGAGTGGGAAGCCTCGACCGGCGCCGGGCAACTCACCCGCGCAGTGAGCGGCTATTCGGTCGGCGGCAGCGCGCGATACGCCGGGATCTGGCGCAAGTAAGCACCCGCGCCGTCGATGCGACCCCATCCCTCAGGAGACCGACATGAAACGTTCCATCCATTCCACATGCGCAGCCGCGATGCTGATCGCGCTTGCGATGACCGGCCCGGCTGCGGCGGACCCACCCTCGGACACCGCCGACACGGATAACACCGCGCTGTACGAAGAACAGCAAGAAGAGCAAGCGGGCGAAGACGAAGCCACGCTTTCCGAAGAAGCGCAGCAAGAGCAAACGGTCGAAGACGAATCGCAGACCCTCGCTGCCAACACGGCTGAAGATGCGCCATCGGACGACGGCTCAGGGGCTAGGGCCGCAGAGGAAGACGGCACGTCCACCGCCCAGACAAGCAAGCTCTCCGAAAGCAAGCTCTCCGAAAGCAAGCCCTCCGAAAGCAGGACATTCAAGAGCGAACTGAAGCATGCGCTGCTCGGTCTGCTGCTGCCCGCAGTGGAACGCCGCGTCCGCAAAGCCGTCGACAGCGACAACGACACTTCCGATCCGCAATCCAATCCCTGAAATCGCGCGTTGCCTCCTGCTCGGCATCAGCGTCGTTCGCTGCGCATAGACCGCCAAGACACATCACTCCACACACCTCATCCACCTCATCCACCTCATCCAAAAGGACAACCCAAATGAACACCGAACTTTCGACCCGCACCCCGCGCCTTCGCGCCAGAATGGCCACGAACGCACTCGCCCTCGTCGGCCTGTCCATGCTGGCGCTGCCGGCCGCCGCCGCCGACTGGGTCGCACGCCACGGCCTGACATCGGCGCAGTATCAGAACGCATTCGAAGACTTCAGCAAGAAAGGCTACCGGCTGACCTCGATCTCCGGTTACGACAGTGGCGGCGCGCGCTACGCCGCACTTTGGACCAAACAGGCCGGCCCGGACTGGAGCGCGCGCCACGGCTTGAACCCGCAGCAATACCAGGCCGCGTTCGATGATTACGCCACCAAAGGCTATCGCCTGCGCTTCGTCAACGGCTATACGGTCGGCAATCAGCCCTACTACGCCGGCATCTGGGACAAAGCTGCAGGGCCAGCGTCGAAGGCGCGTCACGGCCTGACTGCGGAGCAATACCAGAGCGTGTTCAACGACATGTCGAAGGATGGCTATACGATCTCCCACGTCAGCGTGCTCAGTCTCAACGGCTCACCCCGCTTCGCCGCGATCTTCGAGAAAAACGCACCCGCTACTGCGGCTCGCCATGGGCTGACCGCCGCCGAGTATCAGACTGCGTTCGAAGACTACGCAAGCAAAGGATTCCGGCTGAAGGTCGTGAGCGGCTACAAACAGGGCGACAGCGACCGCTACGCCGCCGTCTGGGTCAAGACCGGTGGCCCGCAGTGGTCCGCGCGGCACGGCATCAAGGGTGCGTTCTACCAGCACGTGTTCGATAACTACACGTATCAGAGCTGGGAGCCGCAATACATCCAGGCCTTCAATTCGGCCAGCGGCGTGCGCTTCAACGGCGTCTGGGAAAACACCGCCTTCAAAGCCAGCGATCTGGCATTGATCGAAAAGAAAGTCCGCGCCTACATGCAGGCCAACGACGTACCCGGCCTGTCGATCGCCATCAGCAAGAACGAGAAGCTGGTCTATGCGTCCGGTTTCGGCAACGCGGACAAGGAAGCGGGCGAACCGGTCGGTACCGCGCACCGTTTCCGCATCGCCAGCGTCTCGAAGCCGATCACCCGCGTGGCCGTGGCGCGCGTGGTCCAGGACACCAGTCTGGACATGAATTCGAAGGTGTTCGGCAGCAACAGCGTGCTCGGCGGCCAGTACGCGACACCGGCCAACAATCCGAAGATCGTCGACATCACCGTCGAACACCTCATCGGTCACCGCGGCGGCTGGGTCAACGTCAACAAGGACGGCGCCAAGAGCGACCCGATGTTCGCCTACACCGGCACCGATCACAAAGGTCTGATCGAATGGACGCTGAAGAACTATCCGCTGGGCTACGATCCGGGCACCGACGATGCCTACTCCAACTTCGGCTATTCGCTGCTGGGCCGGGTCATCGAGGCAAAGTCCGGTAAAGGCTACGAAGCCTACGTGCGCGACACCATCCTGAAACCGGCCGGCGCCAGCGGCATGGTCATCGGCGGCGACAAGGAAGCCGATCGCAAGAGCAACGAAGTGAAGTATTACGGCGGCGGCGCGTATTCCAGCGTCAAACCGAAGCGGTTCGATTCGCACGGCGGCTGGATCGCCACGCCGACCGATCTGCTTCGCTTCCTGAAGCACGAAACCGTACTCGGCAACTCGTACAGCCACTACGGCGAAATGAGCGGCACCACGTCGGTGCTGCGGCGCCGCAGCGACGGCTTCAGCGTGGCCGCAGTTTCGAACAAATCGAACGACAGCACCGCAGCCATGGACACGATGCTGAAAGAGATCGTCGAAGGCGTGTCGAAGTGGCCGGACGGCGATCTGTTCTGATCTCTGCACGACAGTTCAAACGAAAACGGACCGCGTCGCGGTCCGTTTTCATGTCCGCGAACGCTCGAAGAATCAGGCGATGCGCTCAGCCCCGCCCATGTATCCACGCAGGACCTCAGGCACGGTGATCGAACCGTCGGCATTCTGGTAGTTCTCCATCACGGCGACCAAAGCGCGACCGACGGCAACGCCCGAGCCATTGAGGGTATGCACCAGCTCCGGTTTGCCGGTGGCCTGGTTGCGCCAGCGCGCCTGCATCCGCCGGGCCTGGAAATCGCCGCAGTTCGAGCACGAGGAAATCTCGCGGTAGGTATTCTGCGCAGGCAGCCAGACTTCGAGATCGTAGGTCTTGCGCGCCGCAAAGCCCATATCGCCGGTGCACAGCAGCACCTTGCGGTACGGCAGGCCGAGCTTTTCGAGCACGGTTTCCGCGCAGCGGGTCATGCGCTCGTGCTCGGCGTCGCTCTCGTCGGGTTTGGCGATCGAGACCAGCTCGACCTTCTCGAACTGGTGCTGACGGATGAAGCCGCGGGTGTCGCGCCCGGCGCTGCCGGCTTCGGCGCGGAAGCACATCGAATGCGCGGTCATGCGCAGCGGCAGTTTTTCGGTGTCGACTATTTCGTCGCGAACGATATTGCTGAGCGGCACTTCACTGGTGGGGATCAGGTAGCGCTTGCTTGCCGCTTCGCCCTCGCCCACTGCAATCGAAAACAAATCCTCCTCGAACTTAGGCAAGTTCCCTGTCCCGAACAACGCATCCGCATTCACCAGCAGCGGCACATTGGTCTCTTCGTATCCATGCGTATCGGTATGCAGATCCAGCATGAACTGCGCCAACGCCCGATGCAGCCGCGCCAACTGGCCGCGCAGCACGGTGAACCGCGCGCCGCTGAGCTTGGCGGCGGTTTCGCCATCCAGCCAGCCGTTGCGGGCGCCGAGTTCGACGTGATCCTTCACTACGAAATCGAACGTGCGCGGCGTGCCCCAGCGGTGCTGTTCGACGTTATCGTGTTCGTCCTTGCCGGGCGGCACCGATTCGTGCGGCAGGTTCGGGATGCCAGCAGCGATGCTCTCGATTGCCTCTTTGATGTCATCCAGCCGCGTTTCGCTGGCCTTCAACTCGTCGCCGAACGCCGCCACCTCGGCCATCACCGTCGACACATCCTCGCCCTTGGCCTTGAGCATGCCGATCTGTTTGGATTTCGTATTGCGCAGGTTCTGCAGCTCCTGGGTGCGCACCTGCAGCTGCTTGCGCTCGGACTCCCACTGCTGCAGGGACTCGACATCGAGGTCGTAGCCGCGGGTCTCTTTGAGGCGGGCAGCCAGAACGTCGGGTTGGTTGCGCAGCAGGACAGGATCGAGCATGGGGGACGGATCGCGAAGCGTGACGGGACGCGAATTATCGCCTGAATTGCTGCCCAATCCGCATCGGTGCGACGCGGATGAATGGATACCCACCGCGCAACCCGTGCCACAATCGGGCTACCTCCGCGCCGGCTACCGCACGCATGTCGACCCTCCAGCCCACGTCCTCGCGAGGCGCTCCACCGGGCTCGCGCTTCGGCCTGTCTCCACGGGTCTGGCGGGTGGTGGCGGGCGGATTCGGTATCGGCCTGATCCTGTTTCTGCTGCTGTGGCTGGACATGCGCAACGATGGCGATTTCTATCGCCCGGAAGGCAAGGCCGACAGCGCCGACGGTCAGGTGTTCGAGCCGTTGCCCGCGCCGATGGCCGATGACGGTCGCAGCGCGAGCGGTCTGTCCGAAGCCGCCGAGCAAGCCATCCGCAATCCCCGCCCGCCGCCGCCGGTGGCGATGCCCCGTCCGGTCGAAACACCGGTGCCATCCCCGGTTGCCGATGCGGCCCCGCAGAACATTCGCCCCACCACGGGTCTGGCCCCGGGCAATGTGCCGGTGCCCATCTCCAGACCGGCACCGAAATATCCTGCCGACGCTCAGCGGAACAACGAAACCGGCACGGTGGTGGTGCGGATCGAGGTGGGCGCCGATGGCGAGCCGACCGAGGTCAGCGTGGTCAGCCGCAGCGGCTCCCGAAGCCTGGATCGCGCAGCCGTGCAGGCAGCCAGACGCTGGCGATTCAGGCCGGCGCAGGAGAACGGACGTGCCGTTGCGGGCGCGGTGGAAGTGCCGATCGCGTTTTCGTTGCAGGGGCGCTGAAGGCCACAAAGGGGCTTGCGGCACAACCACGAGGTGTTTCAGCGATTCGAGACATGATCCGGTCGATACCCTGCGAAGGGACAAACGATCCGAGCGCGACTTCTGACAGGCTGTTGAAACACCTGCGTGTGCGGATTTTCAGCTGCCTGATTATGCCGCCATGGATGGCTGCGCCGGCGAAGCAAGCGCATAAGCGCGTAAGCGATTGATTCGCCGAGAGCCAGTCCGGGCATGTACCGGACTGGCGAGCTGAAAAATCAGCTGGAACCAGGTTTTTCAACAACCTGCTAAGACTAAAAAACCCGAGCCAGCTCGATGCCGGCCCGGGTCAGTTGCGCGAGTCAATCTTAGGGGCTGCAACAGGGTGTGCGTTGCGTCGCCTCGATCAGCAATCAGCGATCTGAGACGGCTTCAGTGCTGGGAACTGAAAGGACGTACCGTCACTGAAGCCTACGGTCGTAACATAGCGGTCATCAAACGAGGCCGTACCGTAGCCGCCGACGGAAGCGGTATTGGTGCTGTCGAAGGTGGTGCTTGAGAAAAAGACGATGGGGAAAGAAAACGAACCGACGAAGCGACGCGTGGTGATTGTGTTCTTGGAAACGTAGTTGGTAATACGGGTCAGCTGAGAGTTGACTTGCCATGCCGGGTATGCGGGCACCTCATTACGCGGTGACTTGCACAGCCGAAGCGAAGCGATCGAGGAAGAGTACTGGGCTGGAATCGGCACTTGGGTCCAGGCAGCGCTGGCCGGTGCCGAAATCGCCATGGCCAGAACCAGGCCGCCGGCGAACGAAGATACTTTCTTGAAACGCGTTACGTCCATGATATTGCCTCTTTGGTAATGATAAGGAAAATCCGTTCCCCTGATACCCCGCGCCTCCCGATCATACTTTCGCACGAGTACGCGGCGCAAGCGCAACCGTGCGGTCGGTAGGCCAGACATCCAGATCTGGTCGAACAAACGCGTATTCGCGACCGCTTATCGCGCCGCCGGAACGAGCCGAAAGCCTACCGATCGCGCCAGTTCGTCAAAACCCGGAAACGATGTGGCCACATTCGCGACATCCTCGACGGTCAACTCCACTGCGCAGCGCTGGCCGGCGACAGCCGCCGCCATCGCGATGCGATGGTCGCCACGGCTGTCGATGACGATCGGCTTGTCCGCATTCGACACGAACCGGCCACCGCAGATCAGCGCGCCATCATCGAACTCGTCGACGCGGATGCCCAGCGCCCGCAGCGCGGACGACATCGCGGCGAGACGATCGGATTCCTTCACCCGCAGCTCGGCTGCGCCGCTGACGCGGGTCTCGCCGCTGGCGCAAGCCGCAGCCACGAAGAGCGCGGGAAATTCGTCGATCATGTCGGGAACGACCTCTTCGGGCACGTTGATGCCCTGCAACTGCGTCGCGCGCACGCGCAGATCGGCAACGGCTTCGCCGCCCTGATTGCGTGCGTTGTTCTCGACGATATCGGCGCCCATCATCCGCAGCGCCTGCAGCAGACCGGTACGGCGGGGATTCATACCGACTGCTTCGAGGACCAGATCGGAGCCTGGAATCACAGTGGCAGCGACCAGGAAGAACGCGGCCGAGGAGAAATCCGCCGGTACCGACACATCGGTCGCGCGCAGCGCATGATGCCCTTCCGCGCCGCCGCGTATACGCGCAAGACCGGGCGAACATTCGATCGGCCAACCGAACGCGGACAGCATGCGCTCGGTGTAATCGCGGGTCGGATGCGGCTCGCGCACGATGGTTTCGCCATCCGCGTAAAGACCTGCGAGCAGTACGGCCGATTTCACCTGCGCGCTAGCGACCGGCAATGTGTAATCGATGCCATGAAGCGCGCTGCCGCCGTGGATCCGCAGCGGCGGAAGGCCGTCGGCTTCGCTGTCGATGCGTGCACCCATCTTCGACAACGGGTCGATCACCCGCCGCATCGGCCGCTTCGACAGCGAAGCGTCGCCGATCAGCGTGCTGTCGAAAACCTGCCCCGCCAGCACGCCCGCCAGCAGGCGCATGCCGGTGCCGGCGTTACCGCAGTCCAGCGCATCGGCGCTGGCGCGCAACCCGCGCAGGCCTACACCGTGCACGATCCGCGACTGCGTCGATGGCGCTTCGATCTTCACCCCGAGCTGCTGGAATACCGCTGCTGTGGCGCGGGTGTCCTCGCCTTCGAGAAACCCGTCGATCCGCGACACGCCTTCGGCCAGCGAGGCCAGCATGATCGCGCGATGCGACACCGACTTGTCGCCGGGCACGCGGATGCGGCCGGTGAGCGGTCTGCCCGCGCCGACGACCCATTGGGATGTGTGCGCGCCGCTCATGCCAGCACCTCGTCGAGCGCCGAGAGCAGCCGGCGGTTTTCGTCGACATTGCCGACGGTGATGCGCAGACAGTGCCCCAGGCCATAGCCGATCATCGGCCGCAGCACCACGCCGACGTCGCACAATGCGGCTTCAATCGCGGCAACCGGGGCGTTGTCGCCGGGCTCTGCGAACTGCGTGAGCAGGAAATTCGTCTGCGACGGAAAGACCTTCAAACCGCGCGCGCGCAGTGCGGATGCCAGCGATGCGCGCTGCTCGGCATTGCGGGCGATCACCCACTGCAGATGTTCGTCGTCGCCGAGCGCTGCCTCGGCTGCGGCCAGACCGGCGCTGTTGACGTTGAAGCTCTCGCGCACGCGTTCCATCACCGCGATCAGTCCAGGATGCGCGACGGCATAGCCGATGCGCAATCCAGCCAGCGCAAAAGCCTTGCTGAACGTTCGGGTGACAAGCAGATTCGGATATTGCGCCTGCAGCGTCAGCGCCGAGGCCCATTCCGGCGCGTCGACGAACTCGGCATAGGCTTCATCGACCACCACAACAACATTCGCCGGCACTTTCGCCATGAACGCGGCAAAGTCGTCGGCGTCGTACCAGGTGCCGGTCGGATTGTTCGGATTGGCGAGATAGACCAGACGCGTTGCGGATGTGACGGTTGCGGCGATGGCATCCAGATCGTGCCCTCGCGGCATCGCATGATCGTCGGCGTTGCACGGCGCGGCGCGCAAAGTGGCACCCGCGCACTGCGCTGCGATGGCGTACACCGCGAAGCCGAACCGCGAGGCGACCACATCGACACCGGGACCTGCGAAGACCTGCGAAAACTGCATCAGCAATTCGTGCGAACCGTTCCCCAGCAGGATCGATGCGGGTTCGACACCGTGCTTCGCCGCCAGCGCGCGCTTGAGATCGGCGCCGAGCGGATCAGGGTAGCGGAAACTATCGTGGATCGTCGCGAGCACCGCTTCTTTGGCGCGCGCGCTCGGGCCGTAGGGATTTTCGTTCGAGCCCAGTTCGATCAGGTGCCTGCCCTCGAACCGGCGCCGGAATGCGACCAGATCGTGGCCGGGGTCGTAGGCGCGCAAGGTCCGAACGCCGGGCTGGGCGATTGAAGAGAACATCGCTTCGAGCGTGCCTTGATCGGTGTGTTTCATTCCAACATCCAATTGTCATCCCGAACCGCAGGGAGGGATCTGCTGTTGTTCTATATAGCGGAAGGCGGAAAGCGGATCCCTCACCCCGATGAAGCCGGGGATTCGGGATGACAGCACTTTTTTCAACGCTCCATTCTCGGCCCCCGATTCCCGATTGCCCATTTCCGGCCCTACGGCACCGCCACCGGATAAGAACCCAACACCCGCACATCGCCGGCGTATTTGTCGATCTCGGCCAAGGCATCCTTCAACGGCGACTCTTCGGCATGGCCGGCGACATCGATAAAGAACGCGTACTGCCACAGCGCACCGTGCGCAGGCCGCGACTCGATCCGGTTCATGCTGATCGAGCGCCGCGCCAGCGGTTCCAGAATCTTGTACAGCGCGCCCGGCTGGTCGCGGATGAATACAAGCAGCGAGGTGCGATCGTTGCCCGACGACGGAAACGAAGCGCGGCCGATCACCAGGAACCGCGTGGTGTTGTCGCTGCGGTCTTCGATCGGGCCGGCCACCACTTTCAGACCGTACACGTGCGCTGCGTTCTCGCCGGCGATGGCGGCGGCATCGTCTGCATTGCGCGCCCGACGTGCGGCCTCGGCATTGCTGACCACCGCGTGCTTCTCGACCTTCGGCAGGTTCTGCCGCAGCCACGACTTGCACTGCGCGAGCGACAGGGCATGCGTATACACCCGCTCGATGTCCTCGATGTGGCCGGTGCGCGACAGCAGATACTGGTGCACGCGCAATTCGACCTCGCCGCAGATCATCAGCGGCGAAGTCAGAAACAGATCCAGCGTGGACTGGATGGTGCCGGTGCCGGAGTTCTCGACCGGCACCACGCCGAAATCGGCGTTGCCTGCTGCGACTTCGTCGAACACTTCTTCGATCGTGGTCAGCGGCAGCGCTTTCGCCGAATGTCCGAAATGCTTGTAAACGGCCTGCTGCGAGAACGTGCCCTCGGGGCCGAGATAGCCGACGCGCAGCGGTTCCTGCTGGGCCAGACACGCGGACATGATTTCGCGGAACAACCGCACCAGCACTTCGTCCGACAGCGGACCTTCGTTGCGGTCGACCACTCGGCGCAGCACTTGCGCTTCGCGCTCGGGGCGGTAGTAGTCGACCGCTGCCGCGAGCTTGCCCTTGGCCTTGCCGACCTGATGCGCCCAGATCGCGCGTTCGGCGATCAGCGTCTGGATTTCGTGGTCGATGCCATCGATCTGCGCGCGGACCGCGAGCAGATCGGGCTTGCCCTGGGCATCGGTCGGGATCTCGACCGACGCCTTCGCCTTGGCTGCCGCTTTCGCAGCAGGCTTTTTGGCTGCGGGCTTTTTGGCCGCGCGCTTCGCCGGCTTCGAGCCGCCGGTGCCCTTTGCTTTCTCAGCCATGGCTGCTTTGGAACTCGCGCATGAAATCGGCCAGCGCCTTCACGCCTTCGACCGGCATGGCGTTGTAGATCGAGGCGCGCATGCCGCCCAACGCGCGATGGCCCTTCAGCGCGATCAGGCCGGCGGCCTTGGCTTCCGACAGGAACGGCTTGTCCAGCGCTTCGTCGTGCAGGAAAAACGGCACATTCATGCGCGAACGCGCGGTGGCGGCGACTTCGTTGCGGTAGTAGCCGCCGGAGCCGTCGATCACCGAATACAGCAGCGCGGATTTCTCGGCGCTGCGCCGGGCGAATTCGGCGACGCCGCCTTCGGCCAGCATCCACTTGACGTTGAGGCCGAGCATGTACCAGTTCCAGGTCGGCGGCGTGTTGAGCATCGATTCGCCCTTGAGGTGCGAGGCGTAGTTGAAGATGTCGGCGCGCGGCTGACCTGCACGTTCCAGCAGGTCGCGGCGTACGATCACCACAGTGATCCCGACCGGGCCGAGGTTCTTCTGCGCACCGGCATAGATCACGGCGTATTTCGAGATATCGACCGGCTCCGAAGCGATGCTGGAGCTGAAATCGGCGACCAGCGGCACATCGCCGACATTCGGGGTATAGCGAAATTCAACGCCATGGATGGTTTCATTGGCGGTGATATGGACATAGGCGGCATCGGCCGAAAGCTGCCAGGTGTCGCGCGCCGGAATATCGCGGAAGCCGCCGGCCTCGCTGGTCGCGGCCACGCGCAGATCGACGTAAGGCTTGGCCTGCTTGATCGCGGTCTTGCCCCAGGGGCCGCTGACCACGTAGTCGACGACCTGCCCCGGGGCGGCGAAGTTGAGCGGAATCAGCGCCTGCTGGGTGGTGGCCCCGCCACCGAGGAACAGCACGGCGTAGTCGTCCGGGATCGACAGCAAGGTGCGCAGATCGGCCTCGGCCTCGGCCGCGACCTGGATGAACTCGGGGCCGCGATGGCTGTGCTCGACGATCGACGCGCCGGAATCGCGCCACTCCAGCATTTCATCCTGGGCCTGGCGGAGAACGCTCTCGGGCAGGGTGGCGGGACCGGCACTGAAGTTGAAGGCGCGCGACATCGTATGTTCCAGGGGACGTGGGTTGGCCGGCGAGTATGCCGCAGCGCACCATCGTTTGGGGAGAGCGGCGCCATGCCCGCACGCCATGTACAGATGTCGCGCAACCGATCGCCCTCCAGGTTCGTCCTATAGTCGAGCCTGCCGCCTACCTGCTGCCCCATGGACAACTGCCATGCCCTTGCCCTCCTCCCTGCGCGATGCCCTGCGGATTCCCGCCGCCGAGATCACCGATGAAACCGTCTACCGCGACCGCCGCCGGCTGCTCGGGCTGCTCGCCACCACCCCGGCCTTGGCATTGTCCGGCTGCGGCGATGCCGAGCCCCCCGCCCCGCCAGCAATCGCGCTGAGCCCGGCGCAGCTGAAATCCGGTTTTCAGACCGACGAGGTACTGACCCGGCTGGACGACGTCACCAGCTACAACAATTTCTACGAGTTCGGCACCGGCAAGCTCGACCCCTCGCAGGCCGCGAAGACCCTGCGCACGACGCCGTGGACGGTTGCGGTCTCCGGCGAATGCGCCAAACCCGGTACCCTCGATCTGACCGACCTCCTCAAAGGTCTGACTCCGGAAGAACGCATCTACCGTCTGCGCTGCGTCGAGGGTTGGTCGATGGTGATCCCGTGGCTCGGGGTGCCGTTGGGCGATGTTCTGAAGCGCTTCGAGCCGAATTCGAAGGCCAAATACGTGGCGTTCACCACCCTCGCCGACCCCGAGCAGATGCCGGGAGTGCGCTACAACGCCATCAACTGGCCGTATCGCGAAGGCCTGCGCATCGACGAAGCCATGCACCCGCTGACGCTGCTCGCGACAGGTCTGTACGGCAAGCCGATGCCGCAGCAGAACGGCGCTCCGGTACGTTTGGTCGTGCCCTGGAAATACGGCTTCA
>JBIITV010000006.1:0-63563 GCA_044340325.1 Lysobacteraceae bacterium | reverse complement strand
CGGGAGTTCGATGTGCTCGGCCGGCTCCGCCTCGACGCCTTCGGCGAGCAGACGCTCGGCCTCCAGCAGTTCGGCTTCGCGGCGCTCGGCGTCGCGGCGCTCGGCTTCGAGGCGTTCGGCTTCGAGACGTTCGGCTTCGAGGCGTTCGGCTTCGAGACGTTCAGCTTCGAGGCGTTCGGCTTCGAAGCGCTCGGCTTCAAGGCGTTCGGCTTCAAGGCGTTCGGCTTCGAAGCGCTCGGCTTCGAGGCGCTCGGCTTCAAGACGCTCGGCTTCAAGACGCTCGGCTTCAAGACGCTCGGCTTCAAGACGCTCGGCGTCGAGACGCTCGGCGTCGAGACGTTCGGCGTCGAGACGTTCGGCTTCGAGACGTTCGGCTTCGAGACGTTCGGCTTCGAGACGTTCGGCTTCGAGACGTTCGGCTTCGAGGCGTTCGGCTTCGCGGCGTTCGGCTTCGCGGCGCTCGGCTTCGAGGCGTTCGGCTTCGAGGCGTTCGGCTTCGAGGCGTTCGGCTTCGAGGCGTTCGGCTTCGCGGCGCTCGGCTTCGAGGCGTTCGGCTTCGAGACGTTCGGCTTCGAGGCGTTCGGCTTCGAGGCGTTCGGCTTCGAGACGTTCGGCTTCGAAGGATTCCATCAACGCCAACAGACGCTTGGCATCTTCCTGGTCGTTCGGCGTATCCGCACCCGCGATGGCCGGCACCGGCGTGACGGCAGCCGGCGTCTCGAAGGATCGGCCGAGCAGCCGGGCCAATTCATCCTCGGCATCGCTATCGAACGACACCGCCTCGAACTGCGATGCCATCGCGTCGGCGTCGACCGTGCCGACAACGGGAGACGCGGGCGGCGCTGCGTCGAAATTGCCGTAGGCGCTGAGGTCGAGCTCGGTGAGTTCGATGCCCCGCGGCGCATGGGTCTCGTCGTGCACCGCATCGAGCGGCTCGTCGACAATGCTGACCGGTCTGGATTCGGGCAGACGATCGCGCAGCGCAGCGAAACGCGCGGCAAGCGCGTCGCAATGCGGTACGCGGCCGCCACCGCCGGACAACGCGGCGATCGTTTCGCGGACGCGACCGCTCAATTCGCCGATCGCGACCACGCCTTCAGCATCGGTCATGCCGGCGGACGCAAGCAGACGGCGGACATAGCCTTCGGCCGGCGTCAGTGCGTCGGTGATCGACGGCACTTCCGCCATCGCAAATGCGCCGTTCATTGTGTGGATCGCGCGAACCAGCGGCTCGTCGATCGCGGTCGGCGCGCTGCGCGCGCGCGCCAGCCAGCCGTCGATGGTGCGAAGATGCCCGCCGACTTCCGCCTGCAGGATCTCGAACAGCACCGCATCGACGCTGACCGGAATACCCTCTTCTTCGACGACCGCCGCACCGGCGGTGAATTCGGCCGTGACCGGCTCGAAGGCCACGACCGGCGCCGCCTCGGCAACCGCTGCGGCAGCGAGCACCGGCATCACCTCTTCGCCACCGGCGATACGCTCGGCGAAGGCTTCCATGGCGTGCAGGTCGGCGGTGACGGCGCCATCGCCGCGGAGGGCAGCATGCAGCTGCGGCAGCGTCGCGTAGGCCTGGTCGACCATCGCGATCACCGGCGAAGTCGCGGGCCGGTGCCCATCGCGCACCCGGTTCAGCATGTTCTCGATCTTCCAGCTGAACTCGCCGAGGGTCTTGGCGCCGACGAGGCGACCGCTGCCCTTGAGCGTATGGAAGACGCGACGCACCGGCTGCAGCCGTTCGATGTTGCTGGGATCGGCTTTCCATGCGGGCAACAGCTGACCGAGATTGGCGATCTCTTCCTCGAATTCTTCCAGGAAAATTTCGCGGATCTCGTCGTCGATGTCGTCGCTGGTGGCATCGAAACCGGCGGCGATCGGAGTCGGAATCGGCGCCGCAACCGGCGGGGCCGGAGGCGGTACCGCGACGACCGGAGGCGCGGGCGGCGCAACGGCAGCGGGCGCAGGCGCGGTTTCGCGAGGCGGCAGGAACAGCGGCACGAATGGCTGCACAACCGGCTGCTGCACAACCGGCGGCGGTACAGCTACAACTGCGGGCGCTTCCGGAGCCGGCGATGCGATGACGGTCGGTTCGACGACCGCTTTTTCGGCGATCGCAGGCTCAACAACGACCTGTTCTGCAACCGTCGGCTCGAAAGCAGGCGGCTCAACGACCGGCGCTTCGACCACTGCGGGCGGTGCGGCGACCGCATCGACGACCGGCGGCGTGGGAGCAACGGTGTCCATCGCAGGCGCAGCCGCACGCTCGGCCGGCAATGGCCAGTAACCCAGGGTTTCCAGGCTGTTGCGGGTGATGTCGAGAATGTCGTCGCGGGCGGCGCGGCGGTCCCGCAGCGCTTCGAGGTAATACTCGAGGCTGGTGAGCGCGTCCGCGAAGGTATCGAGCTGACGGCTGTTGGGAATGCGGTGACGGTCGAGCAGTTCCACTTCGGTATACAACCGCACGCCGTCGAGATACTGCGCCGGCTGCGGCAATTCGAGAATGTTCAGCGCGCCGGAGACTTCGCGCAGCAGCTTGGGCACCTGCGCCAGTTCGGCATGGTTCCAGCTGGTTTCGACGAACGCATCGAAGGCCTGACGCGCGGAGGCGAAATTGGCGATCGCTTCGCGCAGCAATGTATCGAGCACCTTGCGGGCCTCGGCACCAGCGAGGTCTTCCTCGCTGTCGGCACCGTCGCCACTGGCCAGACGCGTGACCTGGTCGTCGAGCGACGCATCGACGTAAAGCAGTGCGCCGGCGATATCCAGCAGCGCGGTTTCGTCAGCCTTGCGCTTGCCGTCGACGATTTCCTGCATCGCGTCGCGCTGTTGCTGCGCGAGCGTGCGCGCCAGCCCCAGACCGAGCATGCCAAGGGTGTCGGACACGCGCTGCAGGGCTTCGGCCTGCGGCTGCAGTGCGACCGGGTCGTTCTGGCTGGTGCGCAGATATAGATCCAGCGCATCCTTCACGCGCAGCAGATCTTCCTTGACGGCGGCAGCGACCGTGTCGAGCAGCGATCGATTGCGGCCGGCGACGCTGCCGCGGGCATGATCGAGCTCCGATTCGGTGGGGCGCAGCGCGTCCAGATCGAACACTTCGCGCAGTTTCATCAGCGCCGGATGCACCGACTCGCTGTGAGCGACGTGATAGAGCAACTGGCGGGTGGGCTCGAGCGCGGCTTCCGGGCGAGGCGCCACGAATCCGCCGTGATCGAACGCACCGCGGGTTTCGCGATCGACGCTGGCGAACGCCTGACGCAGACCCGGGCTCGAGGTCATCGCACCGTCGCGCAACGCGCCGGCGACCATCGAAGCCACCCAAAGCATGCGCCGCTGGGATTCGTCGGCGGTGCGGGCAAGCAGCGCTTCGGTCGCGAAATGCAGACCGTCGGTATCGCCCGGCGCATCCTGCTCCGGCCACGCACGCAGTGCGTCGCGCAGACGCGCGAGATACGGCGCGACTTCATTGGCGCGCGCAGGACCCGGAGCGGAACCGGCGCGCGGCAGCGATGCCGGCAACGCACGATCCAGATCGGGGACGAACAGCACGCTTTCGCTCAGACCGGCCTCGCCGCGCGCGGCGCGCAGCTCGTTGAGCAAGGGCAGCAGAACGATCGAGATTTCCTTGTGGCCGCTCTGCAACCGCTCGAGGTAGTCGGGCAGCAGCACCACGCCGCGCATCAGTGCGGAGCAGGCGGTATCGCGATCGGAGATGCCGCCGTTCTGAAGCGCGACCGACAGCCGCTCCATTTCCTCGGCGACCATCGCCGGGGCGTACAGCTCGACCATCCGCAGCGTGCCCTGCACCTGGTGCAGCAATTCGGCGCAGACCCGCATGCGGCTGGTGTCGGCCGGATCGTCGGCGAAACCTTCGACTTCGACGCGAACCACGCGCAGGGTTTCGTCGAGCTCGGGTTTGACCCATCCCAGCGCGCTGTATTCGATCGCCTCATGGAGCGCGGTCATCGTGCGCCTCCACGGGCGCCCAGGCGTCCGGTTTCAAGATCGGAAAACATTCGGATCATCTCGCTAGTGCTCCGCAGCGATTCGCCGGATCAGGCCGGGAGCTTGAAGTCGGCGACGGAACGGCGCAGGTCGGCCGCCAGTTGCGCGAGGTTTCCGATCGATTCGGCGGTCTGGTTCGCGCCCTGCGAGGTCTGCGCGGTGATCGACTGAATCGTGGTCATCGTCTGGGTGATGTCCGTCGCCGCCGCGGACTGCTGCTGCGCGGCGCTGGAAATGCCCTGAATGAGGCTTGCGAGCGTGTTCGACACCGTTTCGATCTCACCCAGTGCGGTACCCGCGTCCTCGGCAAGTCGCGCGCCGGCGACCACTTCGGAGGTCGTCTGTTCCATCGAACTCACCGCTTCGTTGGTATCGGCCTGAATGGTCTGCACCAGCGCTTCGATTCGCTTGGTCGCGTTGGAGGTGCGTTCGGCGAGTCGCTGCACTTCGTCGGCCACCACCGCGAACCCGCGGCCCGCCTCGCCGGCCGAGGCCGCCTGGATGGCGGCGTTCAGCGCCAGGATGTTGGTCTGCTCGGAAATGTCGTTGATGAGTTCGACGATCGAGCCGATTTCCTGCGAGCTTTCGCCGAGTCGCTTGATGCGCTTGGAGGTTTCCTGGATCTGGCCGCGGATCGAGTCCATGCCGACGATCGTCTGCCGCACCACGCCTGCGCCCTTGGTGGAGAGTTCCACCGAGCGCTGCGCCACGTCGGCGGATTCGGCGGAGTTCTTCGACACCTGGTTGATGCTGGTCGCGATTTCGTTGATGCGCGTGGTCGCGGTGTTGATCTGCTGCGCCTGGTGTTCGGCGGCCTCGGCCAGATGCATCGCGGTGGCCTGGGTTTCCTGGGCGCTGGACGCGACCTGCACCGAGGTGTCGTTGATCGTCTGCACCAGGCTGCGGAGCTGTTCGACCGCGAAATTGATCGAGTCCGCGATCGCGCCGGTCATATCCTCGGTCACGGTCGCCTTCACGGTGAGGTCGCCTTCCGCGAGCGAACCCATTTCGTCCAGCAGGCGCATGATCGCCTCCTGGTTGCGGTTGTTGAGTTCCATCGAACTCTCGAACCGGCGGCGCTGCGCACGGTTCAGAGACAGCACGAGGAAGATGATCGAGGCCAGCGCGGCCAGACCGGAAATGATGCTGACCCAGATGTTGCCGAGGACGCTGGTATCGCGCAGCGAACCGAATGCGGTGAACGCACGGAAGAGGTTTTCGCTGTCGCCGAGCAGGCGGTCGGCGTTGTTGGTCAGTTCCGTGGCGGCAGACTGCGCGCGAAAGAGGTTCTGCGAGGAAGCGAGGATCGCGTCGAGATCCTTCTTCATCTCGGTCCACTGACCGTTGGCCTGATTCAGCGCACCCAGCGCGGCGGCGTTGGTGAGCTTCTGCACATTCATCGGCTGATCGCCGTTGCGCAGACCGTTGAGCACCTGCGCGAACACGCCGGCATCGCGGTTCAGCGCGTCGCCCGCGAGCGCTGCGCCCGGGCCGCCCGCACGGATTTCGGCGACGCGACGGGCCATCGACGCGGCCAACACCACCTGGCGCAGTGCGATGTAGATCTGCGAGGAAGGCGCGCCGCTGGCGGACATCGCGCGCACCACCTCATCAAGCTGCGCCTGCAGCTGCGGCACGCGGTCGGTGAAGCGCTGCGCCTTGTCCGACAGCGCGAGCACCGCCGCTTCGGAGGCGATGATCTGGTCGGCGTTCTTGCCCATCGGCACCCAGGTCGAGGTGACGGTGCTGATCGGGCCGGACACGTCGGGCGCGTTGCCGAAGCGGTCGTTGAGCAGCTTCACGTCGCTTTCGATCTGGGTCTTGGTGACCTTGAAGGACTTGAACGCCGCAGCGTCGCCGTTGATCGCCTCTCGTCCCAGGTTGGCCAGTTTCTGCGAATTCACCTGCAGATTCGACGCGGAGGTGTTGGCTCCGCCGAAACGCGCGGTTTTCCAGAGGGCGTAACCGGTATTGCCCGCGAAGAAGACCAGCGATATCGCCAGGACCCACAGCCACAAGCTGGTGCTCTGACTGCGGCCTTTGCCGGCGACGGTATCCATCACAGTGCTCATGTCTCGCCTCGATCTCGTTTTGGTGCGGTTGCAGTGAAAGTGTGTGCCGTCAGACGGCGGCGTGTCGGAATTCGGGCGTGCGGACCAGACGGTCGAGGCTGAAAACACCCCAGACGTCGTCCGCAACCCGGTATGCGCGATCGATCAGGCCTGCGTAGCGGCCGTCGACCAGACCTTCGGGCTCGACCTGCTGTTCGTCCATGAACGAACGCTGGCCGTAGAGTTCATCGATGGTCACCGCGACATCGCCACCGGGCTGACGCAGCACCATGACTTTCTGGTGCCCTTCGTGCAGCACCGAGCGGGAGCCTTCGAGGAACTGCTTGAGGTCGACCACGGGCAGCAGATTGCTGCGCACGTTGGCGACCCCGAGCATCCATGTGTGCGCACCTGGAACCGGCGTGATCTGCGGCACGGTCAGGATTTCGGCCACCGATTCGTAGCTCGATACCAGCCGGCGCTGACCGATGCGGAAACCGATGCCGCGCCACAGGCCGGCCGCCTGGAGTTGCTCCGGCAGGCCGGCGACATGGGCCAGGCTGCGCCGTTCGTATTCGGCGAGGGTCTCGAACGCATCGATGAACGCCCCCTCGCCGGAGCCGTCATCGTCAACGAATGCGCCTCCGTCGAGGCTGATGTCGTCTGCGCTCATGCGCCGCTCCCGAGAAGTTGGTCGATCCGGGCGATCAGCGCGTCCTCGCTCGGCGGTTTGACGATGTAGTCCTTGGCGCCCTGGCGCAGGCCCCAGGCGCGATCGGTGTCCATGCCCTTGGTACTCACGATCAGCACCGGGATGGCTTTGGTCGTCGGCTCGCGCGAGAGTGCGCGGGTCGCCTGAAAACCGTTCATGCCCGGGAGCACCACATCCATGAGCACCACGTCGGGCAATTCGCGCTTGCACGTCTCGATCCCGTCCTCGGCGCTTCCGGAGGCGATGACCTGATGGCCATGACGTTCCAGCAAGCGGGTGAGGACCGCAGTATCGGTCGGCGAATCTTCGATCAGCAGAATGCGAGCCATGGATGTCTGTCCCCCCGGTCAGACGTTGACGTGTTTGCGGATGGCTTCGATCAGCTCTTCGCGGGTGAAAGGTTTGGTGAGGTACTGCTCGGAACCGACGATCCGGCCGCGCGCCTTGTCGAACAGGCCGTCCTTGGAGGACAACATGATCACCGGCGTGTGCTTGAACACCTGGTTGTTCTTGATCAGCGCGCAGGTCTGATAGCCGTCCAGGCGCGGCATCATGATGTCGACGAAGATGATCTGCGGATGTTGATCCGCGATCTTGGCCAATGCCTCGAAACCATCGGTCGCGGTCACGACTTCCGCCCCTTCCCGCTTGAGCAGGGTTTCGGCGGTGCGACGGATCGTTTTCGAATCGTCGATCACCATCACCCGTAGGCCTTGAAGGCCGCCGGCCGGATTCTCGTCTTGCGTCATCACGTCTCCCAATGCCTCCGGCGTTCGATGACCGTATTGATGGTTTGTCATCATTTTCAGACACCTATATCCCAGTCTGTCGCTGGACTGTCAAGTTTACGTTAGCAATTATCCGGCCAAGAACGAGAAGTCGGGCTTCAATGGCGTCGCCTTGTTACCATCCGGGCTGGTGAATGTTGCAGGTGAAAGCGGTATGCCGAAACTCGCGCGCGACGTGCTTGTGGTCATGGACCCGATCGAGTCGATCAAAATTGCGAAAGACTCCACATTTGCGATGTTGCTCGAAGCCCAGCAGCGTCACTATCGGCTTTTTTACGTCACTCCCGGCGCATTGACGATGCGCGACGGCGTGGCGTGCGCGGAAGTCTCGCCGCTCACCGTTCGCGATGACTCCGCAGGCTGGTTTGAAACCGGACCTGCGTCACACCGTGCGCTGGGTTCCGCCGATCTGATCCTCATGCGCAAGGATCCGCCGGTGGATGCCGACTTCCTGCACGACACCTTGATCCTCAGCGCCGCCCAGCGCGCCGGCGCGCTCGTGGTCAACGACCCGCAGGGGCTGCGCGACCACAACGAAAAACTGGCGGCGCTGGAATTCCCGCAGTGCTGTCCGCCGACCCTGGTGTCGCGGCAGGCGCCGGCGCTGAAGGCGTTCGCCGCCGAGCACGGCGAGGTGGTGCTGAAGCCGCTGGACGGCATGG
The DNA here is from genome assembly GCA_044340325.1 of Lysobacteraceae bacterium. Classification (GTDB taxonomy): domain Bacteria; phylum Pseudomonadota; class Gammaproteobacteria; order Xanthomonadales; family Xanthomonadaceae; genus Lysobacter_I. The sequence continues at coordinate 55,348 of JBIITV010000006.1, read as the reverse complement.
GCGGGCGCTCGATCTTCCGCTCCCGGGCCGGCGACCCCAATCTGAACGTGATTCTGGAGACCCTGACCGGCAGCGGCGCGCATCTGGTGATGATCCAGCGCTACCTGCCGGAGATCGTGCAGGGCGACAAGCGGATCCTGCTGATCGACGGCATCCCGGTGGACTATTGCCTCGCACGGATCCCACAAGGCGATGAATTCAGAGGAAATCTGGCCGCCGGAGGCCGGGGCGAGGGCCGTCCGCTGACCGGGCGCGATCGCTGGATCGCGGCCCAGGTCGGCCCGGAGATGGCGCGCCGCGGCATGCGCTTCGTGGGTCTGGATGTGATCGGCGAGCATCTGACCGAAGTTAACGTCACCAGCCCGACCTGTATCCGCGAGCTGGACAAGCAGTTCGGGCTGAACATCGCCGGGCTGCTGTTCGATGCCCTGGAGGCGACGGCTTAGGGCCTGTCAACACGATGGAAGCAGCACGCGTTGGGTCTCAATGGCCGCCATGCGGCGGCGCGCCGCGCTGGACAGACTGGCCGTCTGTTCAAGCGGCGGGCCGCCGCATGGCGGCCATTGAGGCCAACCCGAAGGGCCCTCCACTGGGCGCACGCTGCTGCGTCCTCATTCGGTCATGTATCGACATACACTCCCTCATTCCTCCTTGCAGCGTGCGCCCAGTGGAGGGCGCGGGCTGCTTCCATCGTGTTAACAGGCCCTAAGATGTCCGCAACGGCCGCCTCCCTGCCCCCGCCGCCGGTGATCGGCGAAGACCAGCGCCTCGGGGCGACCCTGGTGCTTTCGCTGCTGCTGCACGGTCTGCTGATCCTCGGGGTCGGCCTCGCGCTGGAGCGGGCCGCGCCGGTGGTGCCGATGCTGGACGTGATCCTGACCCAGACCCAGAGCCCGCTGACCCGGAAGCAGGCCGATTTCCTCGCCCAGGCCAACAACCAGGGCGGCGGCGAACACGACAAGGCCAGCCGTCCGCGCGACCCGCAGCCCGGCACGGCGCCCCAGGTGGAAGCCGGGGTGGCGCCACAGGCGGTCCGGGCGCAATCGCCGGCCCCCCAGCCGCCGCCGGAAGCCAGGGTGATCGCCAGCCCGAACAGCGATACCCGCCTGGCAGCCCCGAGTCGGGTACTGCAGACGACCGTAACCCCGCAGCGGATCGGCGAACAGAAGGTCGAACATGACATGGCGATGGCGCGGCTGGCGGCCGAGATCCATCTGCGCTCGGCCCGCTACGCCAAACGACCGACCCGCAAGTTCGTCTCCGCCAGCACCCAGGAATACGCCTGGGCCACCTATCTGCGCGCCTGGGTCGACCGCGCCGAGCGGGTCGGCAATCTCAACTATCCCGACGAAGCGCGGCGCAGGCAGCTCTCGGGCACCGTGGTCATCAACATCGGCATCCGCCGCAACGGCTCGATCGAGCGCGCCGATATCGTCCAGTCCAGCGGCATTCCGCTGCTCGACGACGCCGCACTGCGGATCGCCAAGCTGGCCGAGCCCTACCCGCCGCTGCCCAAGACCAAGGAAGACCCGGACATCCTCAACGTGGTGCGCACCTGGCAGTTCCTGCGGGGCGGCGAGTTGATCGACGAGTGACCGGCGCTCTATTCGCGCGCTGTCCGCGTCCAGTGTAGGAGGGGCTTCAGCCCCGACACAGGGGGAGTCGGACCTGAAGACCCTCCCACCACAGCAGACGAATCACAGCCGCGTCCAGCCGAAGCCTTCTCCGCTGCGGTAATACACGGCCGACGCCCTGCCGTAGAGCGACCGCATCGGAACCAGCCCGAAGAAACGGCCATCCGCGCTGTTTCCTCGATGATCGCCCAGCACCAGCGCCATGCCTGCGGGAATCGTGCTGACGGCGACATCCGGGCCGCCGCCGTCGCGCAGATTCAGATGCACGTCGCGCGCGCCGAAGTGTTCGATGTCGGCGGCAGCGGCATCGTGCAGCGGCTTGCCATCGATCCACAGCCGGCCGTCGACCAGCGCGACGGTATCGCCGCCCACCGCGACCACGCGCTTGATCAACCGGGTGCCGTCGGCAGGCGATTTGAACACCACCACATCGCCGCGCTGCGGTTCGCCGCTGTCGATCAGTTCGATATCGGTGAAAGGCACACGCAGGCCATAGGCCATCATGTTCACCGCGACCCGGTCGCCGGGCATCAGCGTCGGTTCCATCGAACCGCTGGGCACCTGATAGTGGTTCGCAAGCGAAGTCCGCGCGACGGTCAACAGCAGGATCATGATCGCGAATGTGGCCCATTCGCCGCGCCAGAACGGCGTCTTGCTGGTCTGTTCTGCGGCCGGTGCGGTTTGCGTCATGTGTTTCCCCTTGCGGATAGCGGTCCGAGTATCGACCCATCGCCGCCGGGCGGAGTTCCCGTGACCTGCGGTCACGGCTTGATCCGCACCGCTCGGCAACGATGCTTCAGTCCACTTCCCTGCGATCACAGCCGCGAGGCGCGCAGCGCCTGCTGTTCGACAAGGGTCAGCGCCACCTGATTGCGCAGGTAGGCCGGTTCGAGTTTTTCCGGCGCGACGCCCTCGCCGCGCAGCCACGCCGAATGCGCAATTCGCACGACGTCGGCGGCGTGCGGCAGGGCCTCTGCATCGACCGCACGCCAACCCGACGACAGGCGCGCCTGCAGCACGCCGCCCAGCGCGCCGAATCCCGTGCCGACGCCGAACCACGCATCACCATCGCCCGGCAGCAGTACCGCATCGGGCGGAAGCACCTGTTCGTCGCTGGTCGGTATCGGCAGCAGCACGCCGTGTTCGGCAGTGAATACATAGCGTGCGGTGTAAACCTCATTCATCCGCGCATCGATCGAGGCAAGCACCGGGGCGCCCTCGCCCGCACCCAGCGCGACCGCGCGCATCGCCAGCGCCGCCAGCGTGGAGACCGGCACCGCCGGACGATCCAACGCCAGCGCGATGCCCTGCGCGATCGCCACGCCAAGCCGCACGCCGGTGAATGCGCCCGGCCCGCGACCGACCGCGATGGCATCAAGCTGCGAACGGGCGATGCCAGCCTCGGCGAGCAAGGCTTCCGCCCACGGCAGTGCGAGTTCGGCATGGCGACGCGGCGCGATGTCGTAGCGTTCGCGCACCTCGCCATCGACCCAGAGGGCGACGGAGCAGGCTTCGGTGGAGAGTTCGAAAGCGAGGAGGTTCATGGTTGCGATTGTAGACGGCTCGTCTTGCATCTCGACACAGCGGGACATCCTGATTCGCGCTGCGGCGAGACAAAACCGGGATGACACTCACATTGACACACACCATTCGCGAGGGTGCCAAGATGAATTCTTTCAATCGACCGTGCCACATGAACGAGATGCCGCCTATCGAAATTCGCCGAGAGCCCGATGATTTCGTAGACCTGCGACTCCGATACGCTAACTCACGCAGATACTCAAGCAAGACGCACCTTGCCAGTTGCTGCGCGCAGTGATAATCGTTGGCCGCTGGAATCACCAGCGAAAAACCTTCAAGGAACGAGGATTATTGTCATGAACAAGAAGATTCTTGCTCTCGCGACGACCGCAACACTGCTCGCAGGGTTCGCGTCATCGGCATTCTCAGCCAATCCACGCATCCTCAGCGATGAGCGTATCGACCGGGCGATCGAAGCCCAGGAACTTGCGGTCGCAGTGGCCCCGATCAAATCCAGGTTGGATCTGGCGAGATACATGGCGAACAACCGAAGCAATCCGGATAACCCGCTCAACGCGCTATCCCCAAGAAGTAAGCAGCGATTCCTCAACAGTCTGCGCTTCGGCTCGCAGGGGCTTGCGAGCTTCAGCTACATTGAGATCGAGTCCCAACTGACAGTCAAACAGGCGCACCGCCTGCTGAGCCTGTTCGGCGCGCAGGCATTCATACCTCAGATGACCGGACTGCGTCGCGAGGACGCAAGCGACAAGCTGATCATGAGGTCCGCCGTCGATGCGATCGATGATGGCGGTGTCGTGCTTCTGACGAACCATTGGTGCTCGTCGCGCGCTACCTGCAGTACGCAGTCCGGCAGCACTTGCATCGTCACCAGTTGCTGAAGGCCCAGCTGAATCGTTCTGGCGTCGCTCCTGCGGCGCCAGAACGGTCTATGTGAATGGACGCTTCTCGCACAGGATCGAACCTACGGGCTCTGCCGGCATGGTGGCTTCTGGCAATTTGGCTCTTTGCAAGCTCGCCAGATGCCGCATCGCCGACAGTGGCCGACCGGCTCGATATGTTGATCGCGTTCGAACGCGAAAGCGGCGATATGCTGCCACGCCTGCGCCGGGAGGCCATTCATCGTCGTTTCACTGCCTACTTCTCGGCGTCCTATGCGAAAGACACCTTGGCACGCGTGGACGACAATGATCTGAAGGATCTGTTCCGGGCGGCACAGCTCCATGCTTTCCATTCCCCTGATCCTCGTGCCCTTGAGGATCTCCGCGCGGCGTATCTTGAACTGACAGCACGTGGGCAAGCAGTTCGCCACCACGCTGTGTCGCTGCATCGCGCTTTGCTATGGCACCGTCGCTTTGAGGACGCGACGGCGCTCAATGCGGAAGCCGATCTCGAAATGCCATTTTTCGAAGCGCGCCGTCTGTCCTTGGAGGACAACAGCCTACAGAGCATCTGGGTGGTCGATCAAGACGGCCTCGGCATCGTGCAGCATTCACTGAGAATCGATAAAAGCTCGCACATCGTCATGATCGCCCAGCCGCATTGCGGATTTTCGCAGCGGGCGATGACGGCGATCATGCGCACCCCGGACTTGGCGGCGCTGTTCGGACGCGATGCCACGATCATGATTCCGCCAAAGACCGACTTCGACATCGCGGCAGTGCATCGCTGGAACACGGCAGAACCGAAAATGCCGATGGCGTTCGCCAATCGAGAAAGCGAATGGCCGGAATTCACGCACTGGGAAACTCCTGTATTTTATTTCCTGCGTGACGGAAAAGTCACCGACAGGTTGGTGGGCTGGCCAAACGACGAACGCATCGATGATCTTCTGCGGATTGCGGGCAAGCGCGGCTTGCTGGCGCTTGGACGCGCCAGGGATCAGAGCACCGACGATGAATTTCCCGCGCCGAAAAACGCCCGCACATCCTCCAGCGACCGCGTACGCGCGAACGGCGGCAGCGAATCGAGAAACGTGCGGCCGTAGGATTTGCCGATCAACCGCGGGTCGCACAGCACCAGCACGCCGCGGTCGGTTTCTGTGCGGATCAGGCGGCCGACGCCCTGTTTCAACGCGATCACCGCCTGCGGCAGCTGTTCGTCGCGGAAGGGGTTGCCGCCTTCACGGCGGATGGCGTCCAGCCGCGCCTCGAACACCGGATCGTCGGGCGCGGCGAACGGCAGTTTGTCGATCACGACCACGCTCAGCGCATCGCCGGCCACGTCCACGCCTTCGCGAAAACTCGCGGCGCCGAGCAGTACGCCGTTGCCGGAATCGCGGAAGCGCTGCAGCAGCACCGAGCGCGGCGCTTCGCCCTGCACGAACAGCGGCCAAGGGCCATTGCGCAGCAGCTCCGCCGCTTCGCGCAGCGCGCGGTGCGAGGCGAACAGCACGAACGCGCGGCCGCCCGAGGCTTCCAGCACCGGACGCACGGCTTCGATCACCGCGTTGGTGTAGTCGCGCGAATTCGGCTCGGGCATGCGCTGCGGCAGATAGCACAGCGCCTGATGCGGCCAATCGAACGGACTCGGTGCGAGCAGCGTCCGCGGCGCGTCCAGACCGAGCCGCACCGACAGATGATCGAAACCGCCTGCCACCGCCAATGTCGCCGAGGTGAACACCCAGGCCGCGCGCGATTGTTCGCGATGGTTGCGCAGCGGTCCGGACACATCCAACGGCGTGCGCTGCAGACGGAAGCCGCGCGGCGACAGTTCGTACCAGCGCACGTCGTACGCCTTTACATTCTCCCCTCTCCCGTCGGGAGAGGGGTCGGGGGAGAGGGTCGGGTCCCCATCACTCTCGACGAAATCGGCGGGCAGTTGCGTACCCTCGCTGTGATCGTTGTCGGCGAACTCACGCCGCCGCGCGAAATCCGGCGGCGCCCAGCGCAGCAGGCGCGCGCGGTTGTCGAGCGCGCGCGCATGACAGCTGTCGAAGCCGGGCGCGGACTCGCGCAGCGGCGCCAGCGCGTCGATGAATGCGCATAGCGCGTCGTCCAACGCACCCAGAGCATCGAATACGCCGGGCTCCTGCATCGCCCGCCAGCGGGTGCCGCGCGGCGGCAGTGGCTCCATCGCCATGCGTAGGTCGCGGGCCGCTTCTTCCAGTTCCCGTGCGGGCGTCTGCAGCACCGCCAGCGCGCCGGTTGTGGTCTTGCATTCGGCGATCGCATCCCGCGCCACTTCAACCAACGGCCGCGCGCTTAGTCCTTCGCCGAAGAACTGCGCAGCGAGTTCGGGCAGCTGATGCGCTTCATCGACCACGAACACCTGCGCACCGGGCAGGATTTCGCCGAACCCTTCCTGCTTCAGCGCAAGATCGGCGAGCAGCAAATGATGATTCACGACGACGACATCGGCAGCCTGCGCACGCTGTCGCGCCTGCACCACGAAGCACTCGTCCCAGAACGGGCAATCGCTGCCGAGGCAGTTGTCGGTGGTCGAGGTGACCATCGGCAGGAGCGGTGAATCTTCGGGCAGCGCGTCGAGTTCGGCCAGATCGCCCATCCGCGTCCGCCCGCTCCAGGCGACGATGCGCTGGAACTGGGTGATCTGTTCCTTGCTGGCGAAGCGGGGTTCGCCCTTGCTTTTTTCGAGCCGGTATTTGCACAGGTAATTGGCACGACCTTTCAGCAGCGAGGTCTTGATGCCGACCCCGAGCGCATCGCGCACCCGCGGCAGATCGCGGTGATAGAGCTGGTCCTGCAGCGCGCGTGTGCCGGTCGAAACGATCGTCTTCAGCCCCGACAGCAGCGCCGGCACCAGATACGCGAAGGTTTTGCCGGTGCCGGTGCCGGCCTCGGCCAACAGCACCGAGCGGTCCTCCACGGTCTCGGCGATCGCCATCGACAGCTGCTGCTGCGACGCGCGCGGCGCGAAGCCGTCGATCTTGACCGCGAGCGCGCCGCCGTCGCTCAACGCGGCGCGGCAGGCGCGGGCCAGCGCGGAACGAGAGGTCGCCGCATCGTCGTCTTTGCTCGCATCGTGACCGCTGCGGGCGTCGGAAGCCATGCTCATCGCCCTCAGTACCGCGGCGGGCCGGTGAGCGTGCAATCGGACTGGCGGCGCTGGGCTTCGGCGAGCGCCTGTTCGAGTCCGGACAACTCCCGTTCCCATTGCGTCAGTGCTTCGCCCTTCAGCGGTTTGCCGACGATCTGCGCGTCCAATTGGCGCTGGCGATGGGCGAGCTGTTGGCGGATCGTCGCCCAGTGCCGCCGGCACAGCGGGCCGACTTTGGCGCCGAGCGCATAGGCGTTGCGCGCAAGCGTTCCCGCCTTGCCCAGATCTTTCTGCAAGACCGCGACTTCGGCGCGCTCCTGCAGCAGCGCCGGATCTTCGGGCGAGATCCCGAGCGCCTTGTCGAGCGCGGCTGCGGCATCCGGGTAACGCTGCTGGCGTTCGAACTGCGCCGCCTGTACGCGCAGGTCCTCCACCATCGGGTCGCGCAGCGGCTGCACATCCAGCTCGCTCGGCGCCGACGCGCCGGCAGCACGGATCTCGGCGACCAGCTCCTCCGGCGAGGGACCACGCCATGTCTCGATCGGCGGCGCGCTGCTGCAGGCGGCGAGCAGCGCTGCGCACGCGTAGAGGACGAGATGGCGACTCATGCGGCGCGGACTTCGACGGCATCGCGCGGATCGAGCATGCCGCGCGGCTGATCGCGACGCTCGCGTTCGCGGCGTTCTTCTTCCTCGCGCTCGCGACGTTCGCGGTCCTCTCGTTCGCGCGCTTCGCGATACGCCTCGTCGCGGGCGCGCAGTTCGGCGAACCGCGCTTCGTTCGCGCGCTGGATGCGCTCTTCGTCGCGCGCCTGTTGCTCGCGGTAGCGTTCATCCTCCTGGTCCTGGCGTTCCTGCTGTTCGCGCTGTTCGCGTTGCTGTTGCTGGCGGCGCAGCGCCTCTTCGTCGCCACTGTCCGCCTTTCGCTCGCCAGCACCGAAGATCCTGCTCCAGAAGCCTCTTTCCTCTTCGGCACCAGTACCGGTATCGGTACCGTCCACGCCTTCGCCGCCATCGGATTCCGCCAGCAGACACGGCTGGTAGGGCGGCGCAAAGCCCGCAACGAACCCGATCCGGCGCGCCCCCGGGCAACCCGCATCGGTGGTATGGCTGTCGATGACCCACTGCCAGTCGATGCCTTTGCCGCCGACCTGCAGCGGCGCGGTCGGCAGGCGCGAGAACAGCCCCGACCACACCCGCATCGCGCCGGTGGCGCCATACAGGCCGGTGGGGGCGTTCTGGTCGTTGCCGACCCAGATCACGGCGAGATGGTCGCCGGTCCAGCCGGCGAACCAACTGTCGCGGCTGTCGTTGCTGGTGCCGGTCTTGCCGGCGGGCTGCAGCCGGCCGAGGCCATCGCTCATCAACTGGCGTCCGGTGCCGGAGCTCACCGCCTGCTGCAGCGCCGAGGTCACCAGCCGTGCGGCGACGGCATCGCCGGCCTGCGCGGGTTTGGGAGCATCGTCGTAGCGGTTGAGCGCCTTGCCGTTGGCATCGAGTACGCCGCGCACCGCGTGAAGCGGCTGGATCTCTCCGCCGGAGGCGAGGAACTGGTAAAGCTGCGCCATCGCGTAGGGGCTCTGATCCACCGAGCCCAGGATCAGCGACGGATTCTGGCCGGCATCGATGCCCGCGAGCGTCCGCAGCAGATCGCCGATACGCTGCGGACCCACCGCCATGCCCACCCGCACGGTCGACTGGTTGTAGGACTGCGCCAGCGCGTCGATGAGACGCACGGTGCCGTGGCTGCGGCCGTCGGAATTACCCGGGTTCCAACGTTTGCCGTTGTCCAGGGTAATGGTGACCGGCGAATCGTCGACGGGCGTGGCCAGCGAAAATTTGTCCGGCTGCGCCAGCGCCAGCAGGTACACGAACGGTTTGAGCAGCGAGCCCACCGGGCGCTGCGCCTGCACCGCGCGATTGAAGCCGTGTTCGTCGAAGCTGCGGCTGCCGATCCCCGCCAGCACTTCACCGGTGTGCACATCGGTCACCACCACCCCCGCCTGCAGCGGCGGGCGGCGCGAGGCGCCCAGGGATTTCATGGTGCGGGTCACCGCGCCTTCGGCGTAGGCCTGGGCCGAGGGCGACATGCCGGTGAGCACGGTCAGACCTGCGCCCTGCAGCTCGTCTTCGGAATAGTCGCGCGCCAGCTGACGACGGACCAGATCGACATACGCGGGAAACCGGTTCGCGACCATGCTGCCCGGCACTTCGGTCACGCCCAGCGGCGCCTTCGCCGCACGATCGTGTTCCTTCTGGTCGATGATCCCGGTCTCCAGCATCTTCGCCAGCACCAGATTCCGGCGTTCCAGCGCGCGCGCCGGCTGCTTGCGCGGGTTGTACCAGGACGGCCCTTTCACCAGACCGACCAGCATCGCGATCTGTTCGGTGCTCAGATCATCGAGCTGGCGGCCGAAATAGAACTCGGCGCCCGAGGCGAAGCCGTGGATCGCCTGGGAACCGCGCTGACCGATGTCGACCTGGTTGAGATAGGCCTCCAGGATCACGCCCTTTTCGTAGCGGGCGTCGATGATCAGCGCGTAGAGGATTTCGTTGAACTTGCGGGTATAGGTCTGTTCCTTGCCGATCCCGAGCAGACCGGAGCGCGCCAGCTGCTGGGTCAGGGTGCTGGCGCCCTGCTTGGTCTTGCCGCCCGATTTGACCCACAGGTACAACGCTCGCGCCATGCCGCTCATGTCGATGCCGATATGGCGCGCGAAATCGCGATCCTCCACCGCCTGCAGGCTGTCGGTGAGCAGCGGCGGCACTTCGCTGATCCGCACCAGCCGCCGCTCTTCCTGCTTCTGGCCGTAGAGTGTGGCGATGCGCGCGGGATCGAGCTTGGCCGATTTCACCGCACGACCGCGCTCCAGATCGCGCACCGACAGCACGCGACCGCCGGACACCGTCACTTCGATCCGGCTCGGGCCGATGCGGCCGCCCACGTCCTGATACCCCCGGTTGGCGATGCGCCAGCGTCCGCCCTTGCTGACGTAGGTGCCGGGACGTTCGCCTTTGCCGTCGTCGCGATAGGAGGCGGCGTCCAGTTCGGTCTTCAAGGTGCGCGTATCCATCGCCATGCCCTGCGCGAGCTGCAGCGGGCGGGCGTAGACGCGGGTAGGCACCTGCCAACGCAACTGGCCGAAACGCAGCGTGACCTGATGATTCAGATACAGCGTGTAGGGAATCAGAAAACCCATGCCGACCGCGACCGCCGTCAAACCCCAGCCCAGCAGCCGTCGACGCCAACTGCGGGGCTCGCCGCTGCCGTCACCGGTGTCGTCGCGTGTGTCGTCCTCGTCCTGAGCGTCGTCGTCCTGGTCGTCGATGTCGTGATTTCGTGCCATGCGGGCTGACGTTGCGCCTGAAGACAGGCAGGGATGCGAAAATGCCGTCCGGAGTCTAGCAGGGTGCCGAGGGCGGCATCCCGGGCTTGTCGTCACTGCCGCCACCCGCCCACAGCCCTACAGGAGTCGATTCAGGATGTCCCTTTCACCGGCCGATCTGCGGTTCATGCTGCACCGCGGACTTGGCCTGATCCGGCGCGGCTGGGCCAGTCTGCGCACCCGCGGCTGGCGCACGACGGTCGACCGCGTCCGGACCCAGTTCCGCCGCGCCGCGCCGCTGCCCGCCGATCGGCTGACTCTGCCGGCGCAAAGCCCATTCGCGCCGTTCGCCTTGGCGAGTGCCGAGGCTCCTGTCGCCAGCATCGTGATTCCGGTCTACAACCAGTTCACGCATACCCTCGCCTGTCTGCGCGCGCTCGCCGCGCATCCGCCGGCGGCACCGTTCGAGGTCATCGTCGTCGACGACGGCAGCAGCGACGAGACGGCGTCCTCGTTGCCGCAGATAGCCGGCGTGCGCTATCACCGCCGCGCGCAAAACGGCGGTTTCATCGCTGCCTGCAACGACGGCGCTTCGCTCGCACGCGGCGGGCATCTGGTCTTCCTCAACAACGACACGATCCCGCAGCCGGGTTGGCTGGATGCATTGCTGGAGACGTTCGCGCAGTCTGCGGACGTCGGCCTCGTCGGCGCGCAGCTGCTGTATCCCGACGGCCGGCTGCAGGAAGCCGGCGGCGTGGTGTTCGCCGACGGCAGCGGCTGGAACTACGGCAAGTTCGAATCGCCCGAAGACCCCCGCTTCGCCTATCTGCGCGACTGCGACTACGTCAGCGGCGCGGCGATCGCCATCCCGCGCGCATTGTTCGCGGAACTGGGCGGCTTCGATACGCGCTATGCGCCGGCCTATTACGAAGATACCGATCTCGCCTTCGCCGTTCGCGCCGCCGGCAAACGCGTGCTCTACCAGCCGGCCTCGCGCGTGATCCATGTCGAAGGCGGCACCGCCGGCACCGATCTGGCTACCGGCATGAAGGCGTATCAGGTGCGCAACCGAAGCACCTTCGCCGAGCACTGCGGCAGCGCATTGGCGCATCAGTTGCCGGCGAATACCGTACCGACGCCCGCGCTGCTGCATCGCAGACAGAAGCAGATCCTGATCGTCGATGCGATGACGCCAAAACCGGATCACGATTCCGGTTCGCTGCGGCTGGTGAATCTGATGCGGCTGCTGCGCGAAGAAGGCGCGCACGTTGTGTTCCTGCCCGCAGACCGGCATCGCGTCGAACCGTATACGACGCAACTGCAGCATCTGGGCGTGGAAGCCTGGCATGCACCGTTTCTCGGCCGCATCCCCGCCTGGCTGCGCCAACACGGCCCGCGCTTCGACGCGGCGATGGTCAGCCGTCATTACGTGGCCGATGGCTTCCTCCCGCTGCTGCGCGCGCACGCGCCGCAGGCGAAACTGATTTTCGACACCGTCGACCTGCATTACCTGCGCGAACGCCGCGGCGCCGAGGTCACCGCCGACGCTTCGCTGGCCCGCGCCGCCGAACGCACCCGCGCGCTGGAGCTGGACGTCATCGCTCAGTCCGACACGACCCTGGTGGTCAGCGACATCGAACGCGAACTGCTGCGCCGCGACGCGCCGCAGGCGCATGTCGAACTGCTGTCGAATCTGCACCGGATCGCCGGTGCGGGACAACCGTTCGCGCAGCGCCGCGATCTGGTGTTCGTCGGCGGTTTCCGGCATCCGCCGAACGTGGACGCGGTGCGCTGGTTCGTACAGACCGCCTTTCCGTCCATCCGCGCGCGCCTGCCGGATGTGCGCTTCCACTGCATCGGCAGCCATACGCCGCCGGAGATCGAAGCACTGGCCGCACAGCCTGGCGTGATCGTGCATGGCCACGTCGCCGACATCGATCCGTTCATGGACGGAGGCCGGATCGCGATCGCCCCGCTGCGCTACGGCGCGGGCGTGAAGGGCAAAGTGAATCTCAGCATGGCGCACGGCCAACCAGTGGTCGCCACGTCCTGCGCGGTGGAAGGCATGCACCTTCGAGATGGCGAAGACGTGCTGGTCGCCGACGAGCCTCAGGCCTTCGCCGATGCCGTCGTGCGCATCCACGAAGACGAAATACTCTGGAACACGCTGGCGCGCAACGGTCTGGACAGCGTCGCGCGGAATTTCTCTCTGGATGCCGCGCGAGAAACGGTGCGGCGGGTGTTTTTGCGGTAGCGCTGTCGGCAGTGGGCCATGAGGCATGCGCCCGGGTGTCCAATGCGGATGTTTGCCTGCATTGACAACCTACCATTCAGTAGGTACCTTGACTGCATGAACACCCGCGAACGCATCCTTGAAGTCGCACAAACCCTCGCCCAGTCGCGCGGGTTCAATGCGTTCAGCTATGCGGATATCTCCGATGCGGTGGGCATCCGCAAAGCAAGCATTCATCACCACTTCCCTGCCAAGGAAGATCTCGAGCGCGAACTTGTCTTGCGCTACCGGGCGAACTTCCGCGTGCTGTTGGACACAATCGATCGGGACAGCCGAACCGTCGCCGAGCGTCTTGAAGGGTATTTCGCGCTCTATCGCGCCACGCTCGACGATGGGGCGATTTGCCTCTGCGGCATGATGGCATCTGATATCGCCGCCCTTCCCGAGGTCTTGCGCGAACCGCTGCAGGACTTCTTCGACGATCAGATCGAATGGCTCGCCGTCACGCTCAACGAGGGCGTGCGCCGCAAGGAGTGGCCTCTACCGAAAAGCAGCGCGCTGCAACGCGCGAAATCCATACTCGCCACCTTGCAGGGTGGCCTGATGATCGCCAGAGCGACCAACGACCCGGTCTTTTTGGATTTTCTGACTGCAGACCTGCTCCAACAGCTACAGCGCTGATTTTTTTACACCAAAAACCTACCTACTGATAGATACCCTGGAGATACCCATGTCTTTCGAAAAAAACATTGCAGTGATTACCGGCGGTGCCAGCGGTATCGGCCTGGCCACTGCCCGCCTGCTCAGCGATGCAGGCGCCCAGACCGTCCTGCTTGGGCGCGACCGCGACAAGGGCGAAGCAGCGAAGCGTTCGCTGCGGAATTCGGTATTCCTGCAGGTCGACCTCGCGCATCCTGAAGCGGTTGCCGAAGCCATCGCCGTGATCGAGCGCGATTTCTCCGCTGTGCGCTATCTGATCAACGCCGCCGGCGTGTTCGCACCGATGGCATTCCTCGACCACAGCGCCTCGGAATACGATCGCTATCTGGACATCAATCGCGGCACGTTTTTCCTGACCCAGGCGATCGCGCGGCGGATGCGCGACAACGGCGGCGGCGCGATCGTCAACATCGGTTCGATGTGGGCGCATCAGGCAGTGAAGGCCACGCCGTCGTCGGCGTATTCGATGGCAAAAGCCGGAATGCATGCGCTGACCCAACACTTGGCGATGGAACTCGCAGAGCACAATATCCGCGTCAACGCGGTCGCGCCTGCTGTGGTCGAAACGCCGGTCTACGAAAGTTTCATCCCGCGCGATGAAGTCGCCGCAGCGCTGCAGGGCTTCAACGGTTTTCATCCGATCGGCCGGATCGGCCAAGCTGTCGACGTTGCCCATGCGGTGAAATTCCTGCTGTCGGAGGACTCGGCCTGGACCACCGGCGCCGTGATGAACGTCGACGGCGGTGTCATGGCGGGCCGCAACTGAGCGCATCGGCACCTCGCGAACCGGAACGCCGCGCGATCAAGGCGTATCGGCTGCAGTCATCGCAACGCGCAGACGCTCGGCGAATGCACTCACCACTGGCGCGCGCGGATCGAACATCCGTGCGGCATCGTGCGCAGCGCGCGCGCCATCGAGATCGCCGCCGCCCAACCGCTCCTCTCCCACCGCGATCCATCGCTGCGCAAGCCGGCTGCGCGCATCGGCGGCGAAACGCCGATCGCCGTCCAGCGCGATGTGCGCGTCCAGACAGACGCGCGCACGCTGCAGACGGTTGTCGCGCAGTTCGCTCTCGAAACAGTCGCGCACGCGCGGCAGCATGCGCGCACTGGCCCGGCGCACGTCGGCGTCGTCCGGTGCGAGCGACCGCGCCGCGCGCAGCTTGTCGTAGGCGCTGTCGCCCGGCGGCGTGAGCCAGTCGCCGCGCGATTCCGCCGCTGCAGCTTCGTCGAGCAGTGCGGCGACGCGCCGACGCAAAGCGCGCGGCGGGAGCGCCGGGCTGGCCTCGGCGCGGGCACGCTCGGCGCGCTGCAGGGCGTCGCGCGCGGCCGCCAGCTCGGCCAGGTCGGGCGCCAGCGCCTGCGCGGTATTCAAGGCCGCTTTCGCGCGGTCGAAGTTGAAATCCGCAGCCGCCTCGCGCGCGATGCGCACCTGCGCACGCGCCACCTCGGCCAAGGCCTCGCGCGCAGCCTGCGGATCCACGCCGCTGACCTGCCACTGACGGTAGCCTTCGGCAGCGCGCGCCAAGCGCCCGGCGCGCAGATCGACGTCGGCGCGACGGCGCACATCATCGGCGACCTTCGCCAACAGCGCCTGCGCGTCCGGGAGATCGGCATGACCGCGGTCGTAGTCCTGCACTGTCGCGATTCCGGCCGCGCCGTTCGCCAATTCGCCGCGTTTCAGCGCGGCGCGCGCGCTCTGCAGCACGGTCGCGAGCGCATCCTCGCGGCCTTCCAGCGCTTTCAGATGCTGCGGCTGCAGGTCGAGAATCCTTCGGTACAGCGGCAAGGCCGCATCGGCCGCACCATCGAGGCGCCCGGCCAAGCGCGCGGCATCCGCAGCACGCAGCAGATCGTCGATGCCCGCGACGGCAGCCTCGCGACGGCGCAGGATCTCGGCAACCGCATCGGTCTGCGCGCGCGGCGCGGACAGCGCGCGCGCCAGCCGCAGCTGGCGGTGCGCCTCGGCGAAGGCGCCGCGTTCGCTCGCGCTGCGCGCCTGTTGTACTGCGGCCTGCGCAACCCGCGACAGACCTGCGCGCAGCTCGGCGCGGTCGGGATCGATCGCGATCGCAGCTTCGTAGCGCTGTCGCGCACCGCTGCCGTCCTCCTCGCTCAGCCGTCCCTGTTGCAGTGCGGTTTCCGCCTGCAACCGCAGCGCCTCGGCCTCCGCCACCGGCCACAGTCGCTCGGCGAGCGGCCCACGCAGCGCATAGAGCGATGCCGCCGATGCGAGCGCGGCCGCCGCGAATGTCCAAGGCCAGCGCGCACGTGGATTCCGACGGATGGGTGAGTGCAGCGAAGTCACTGCGACAGGATAACGTCTGATCCCGAATGCCGCAGGTCGGGCCCCGGCCCGACATGACGGTCTGTTCGTTTGCACGGACAACTATCGAAGCGGTTCCGGCCGTTGGCAATGCGTACGATCGGCCCGTCATGTCGGCCCGACCTACGCCCTCCGCACCTGCTCCACGCCCGACAGACTGTCGATCCGGCCCAGCAGCCGGCTCAATTGCTCGTGATCGCGCAGCCGCAGCTGCAGACGCAGGCGCACGCGGCTGCCTTCGAGGGTGTCGCTGTGGATCGACAGCACGTGGGCGTCGTCCTGTGCGATCAGGTTGGTCAGATCTTTCAGCAGCCAACGCCGGTCCACGGCCTCCACCAGCACGTTCACGGTGTGTCCGCCGCCGCTGCGGCCCCAGTCCACCGCCAGCACCCGCTGCGGTTGAGTGCCCGACATCCTCAGGAATGCGCTGCAATCCGCGCGGTGCACGGACACGCCGCGGCCCTGGGTGAGATAGCCGACGATGGGCTCGCCCGGCAGCGGCTGGCAGCAGCGCGCGATCTGCATCAGCAGATTGCCCACGCCGACCACCGTGAACGCCGAATTGCCAGCGGAGCGCTGCGGCTTCGGAGGCGCCCGGGCCAGCTCGCGCGAAGATTCCGGTGCCGCGCTCGCTTCCTGACGGCTGCGTTCGTGGTCGAGCAACGCACGACCGACCTGATGCGGGCCGGCATCGCCCAGCGCGACCAGCACGTAGAGGTCTTCGATGGTCTCGACGCGGAACTTCGCCAGCATCGGCGCCAGATCCGCCTGCAGCAGCGACAGACGCCGCAGCTCTTTTTCCAGCAGCTCGCGTCCGGCCTGCACATTGCGCACCCGGTCGAGCTTGTGGAACCACGCGCGCACCTTGTCGCGCGAACGGCCGCTGGCGAGAAACCCGTTCGCCGCGACCAGCCAGTCGCGGCGCGGCTCGGCGGTCTTCGCAGTGAGGATTTCGATCCGTTCGCCGCTGCGCAACTTGTAGTCCAACGGCACGATCCGGCCATCGACCTTGGCCCCTCGGCAGCGATGGCCGACCATGGTGTGCACGTGATACGCGAAATCCAGCGGCGTCGCGCCCACCGGTAGATCGACCACATCGCCCTGCGGTGTGAGGGTGTAGATGCGGTCTTCGATCAGTTCGCTGTCCAGCGCGTTGCTGAGGCGCTGTTCGTCGTCACGCTCGCCCTCACCCGCGTCGCGCCCACCATCCAGCAGCTTGCGCATCCATTCGATCTTGCGATCCAGCCCGGCGTCCGCCGGCGCCGACCGGCCTTCCTTGTAGCGCCAGTGCGCAGCCACACCGAGCTCCGCCTGCGCGTGCATGTCGTGGGTACGGATCTGCACTTCCAGGGTCTTGCCTTCGGGGCCGACTACCGCCGTATGCAGTGAGCGATAGTCGTTGCGCTTCGGGCGCGCGATGTAGTCGTCGAACTCGCTGGGAATCGGCGCCCACAGCGCGTGCACCACGCCCAGCGCGGCGTAGCAGGCGGGCACGTCCTTCACCATCACCCGCACCGCGCGCAGGTCGTAGAGCTCGCCGATCGGCACGCCCTTCTTCTGCATCTTTTTCCAGATGCTGGTGATGTGCTTGGGCCGGCCCGCGACCTCGGCGTCCACCTCCTGCGCCTTGAGCGCCTGGCCCAGATCGCGCTTGACCTGCTCGATGTAGCGCTCGCGGTCGCCGCGCTTCTCGTCCAGCGAGCGCGCGATCTTCTGGTAGGTCTCGGGCTCGAGATGCCGGAACGCCAGATCCTCCAGTTCCCACTTCAGCTGCCAGATGCCCAGCCGGTTCGCCAGCGGCGCATGGATGTCGCGGGTCAGCTGCGCCAGCGCCCGGCGCTCCGCCTCTGCGCGTTCGCCCGCAGCGTGCATCTGCGCCAGCTGCCGCGCCAGCAGAATCGGCACGACCCGGAGGTCCTTCACCATCACCAGCAGCAGCCGACGCAGTCCCTCGGCGTTGCGGCCACCAGCATGGGCCGCGTGCAGCGTCCACACCTGCGCCGCCGCGCGCTGGCCTTCCAGCAGGGTCGCGACCGTCGGCCACTGCTTCGCCAGCTGCGGCTCGATCCGCGCCCGCCACGCCGGCAGGTCATGCAGAATCGCCGCCAGCACCACGTCGCCATCGGCGTTCAATCGCGCCAGCGAGCCGAGCGTATCGCCCAGGGCGGCCAGCACGCCTTCGGCCAGCGGCTCGGGCCCGGCCGCCTGCTCCAGCGCCTGCCGCCAGGGCACGCCCAGGGCCGCCACCGGCGGCAGCGACAACAGGGCTTCCAGAGGATCGGCGACGGCGGCTGACACGCGGTTTCGACCTGACTTCGATCCGGGGGGATTGTGGTTCTACACTAACCGTGTCCCGCCTCCGGCGAAATCCCCACAGGATCCGATCATGTCGATGTTGCGCCCGCTGCTCCCGCTCGCTCTGCTCGCCGCCTTCGCGCTGGCCCCGCTCGCCGCGCTTGCGCAGCAGCCGATCGAACGCGAGATGACGCCCGAAGAGTTCAAGGCCGCCGGCCTCGACAAACTCAGCGCCGAAGAGTTGGCGAAGCTCAATGCCTGGCTCGGCCGCAAGATCGACACCGTCGCCAGCGAAGCCGCCGCCGGCGCCAAGGACAAAGTCGAGCAGGAAAACCGCGGCTTCTTCCACTTCGGTTCGAACGACCCCATCGTCGCCCGCATGACCGGCGAATTCCGCGGTTTCGGCAAAGGCCGCGAGTTCACCCTCGACAATGGTCAAGTCTGGCGCCAGATCGACACCGCGACGCTGGTCGGCGCAAAACTCGACAGCCCGGACGTGCGGATCACGCCGAGCATCGCCGGCAACGCCTGGTATCTCGCGGTGAAGGGCTACAACACTCGGGCTAAGGTTGAGCGTGTGAAGTGAGGGGCTCGGAATTTGCCATTCAGCGCGATCGTGGAGCTTGATGTCATCGCGGCAACCGTTATTCGAAGGAACAGGGGGAACGAAATGGAGTCCGAAGCCACAAACGCTTACGAATGGTGCGTGCTTGCAGTTCAACTCATCACATTGCTTGCCGTCAGCGCGACCGCATACATCTATTACAGACAGCTGCGCGTGATGTCGGCGCAGTTGATCGCCATGCAGAACTCGGCTCAGGCGCAGAACAGCCTGCGGATAGTCGAACTGCTGCAGGCCGAAAACGTGAGGGCTTCCAGAAGGGTCGTCCGGGAATCGTTGCATGGCAAAGAAGTCTCGACCTGGACCGAAGAAGAATGCAGCCACGCATCCACCGTGGCCGCCAATTACGATGTCGCGGCCGCACTGCTCAAAACAGGCCTGGGATCCAAAGAACTGATCGCAACAGACTGGGGGACCAGTATCCGGCACTGCTATGAGACCCTGAAACCATTCATCGACAAGCAGCGAAATCGAGAAGGCGGGGACGCGAAGTATTGGCGCAACTTCGAGTGGCTTTACGCGTATGCCGAAGAATTGAGACATCCGCCGGCAGGCGCCGACAGATGAGCATCGAAGCACCGGAAGACCCTTATGGGCTGTCGAGATTCCTTGATGCCCAGAAGGAATCCTATGCGACTGCCGTGTCGGAACTGCGTCTCGGAAAAAAAAGCACGCATTGGATCTGGTACGTTTTTCCGCAAGTGGACGGCCTGGGGTTCAGTGAAACCACCAAACATTACTCGATCAAGAGCCTGGCGGAAGCCAGAGCGTATGTCGAGCACCCGATTCTGGGCGCTCGACTGAAAGAGTGCGTCGGCATTCTGCTCTCCACGCAAGGACTGGATGCAGAAGAGATTTTCGGAGAAGTCGATACACTCAAACTACGGTCGTGCATGACATTGTTTGATTTTGCCGCTCCGAACGAGGACGTTTTTTCAAGCGCACTGGAGCGTTATTTTCAGGGGCTGCGAGACGAAACGACGCTGAAAATCCTGCGTCGCGGTCCTCGGTAGCCCGGGACTCGCCAACGGCGAGACCCGGGCCAAGAAATTCGGATGCCCGCATCAAACCAAATCCACGCACCCGTGATGCACCAACAGCCCACCCAGCGATACCAGGTCCTGCCGGTTGTGATCCGCCACTCTGCGCAGATTCCGCGCTGATCCACCTCGCAGGTAACCGAGCCATGCGGCGGGGGCTTCGCTGCCGGGGAGGTCGTCTTCACGGACGATGCCCAGCACCTGGCGTTCGATGGTGGCGAGGCGGCAGTTCTCCCAGCGGCCCTTGTAACGTCGGCGGGTGGGATACAGCAGATCGATATGGTCGAGGCCCGCAAGCGGGTTGTGCATGCGCGAGAGACGAAAACGGGTGGCGAGCAGCGGGGCGTCGTAGCTTTTGCCGTTGTAGCTGGCGAGGATGGTGTCGGCACGCAGGGTGTCGGCGAACGCGGTGAGCAGGTCGCGTTCGGCGCCGAGTGTGGTCATCAGCCACTGGCGGACGTGCAATGCATCGCATCGCCACTGCGCGATGCCGATCATAAAGGCGCGGGTACCGGTGCCGCCTGCAAGGCCCGTCGTCTCGGTGTCGAAGAACAGCACGTTGTCGGTGGGGATCGTTGCGATGCGGCGGTCGAATGCGCCGCACAGGGTTTGCGGAAGCGGGTCGCTGGGCAGCGTGGTTGAGATCAGGCGCAGGCCGGGTGCGATTTCTTCGCCGGGCAGGGTGCGGTCGAGATTGGTGATGGCGTGCGCAATGCGTGCGGGCGCGCGCACGCGCAGCAGGCGGCGGAGGTCTTCGACGGTTTGCGCTGCCGGTCTGGGGGCGACGGGCAGCGGCACGGATGAGGATGGCGCGCGCGTGGGGGTGCCCTGCCCGCTTTGTTGGCGCAGGGTGCGGATGCGTTCGAGGGCTACGGTCACGGATGCTCCCTCATCCGGCCCTTCGGGCCACCTTCTCCCGGGGGGAGAAGGGAACAGCGTGAGCGCGCGCTCATCATTGCTCCTTTGCCGCCGAGAGTGCGGTCAGCACGCGGCGGGCATGCGCTTTCGCGGTGGCGTCTTGCGGTTTCCCGTCGATGCCGAGCACCGGGCCGACGCAGGCGGGACAGCCGCCGGCGCAGTCGCAGCCGTCGATCAATCCGGTGGCGCGGGCGATGAGTTCGGATTGCCGTGTCCACAAAGGTTCGGCAAGGCCGACTCCGCCAGGGAAGTTGTCGTAGAGATAGATGGTAGGCGTAAACGCGGCGATATCGTCGGGCGCGGTGGGTGGTCCCTCGTGACGACGCAACTGCCCGCGCCCCTGCGCATCGGCGACCGCGAACCATGCGCCGTCGCCGCTGCCGACGGCCTTCTGCAGATCGGCGCCGTCGGCCATCACTGCGATGCGCGCGATCACGTGCAGCGCGTACGCGGCGCCGAGGAAACCGTCGAGCGCATGCTGTTTCGATACGAACAGGCTGTCGAGCACCGGCTGCGACAGCTGCCACCACACTGCTGTGGTGTGCAGTTCGGCATCGGGCAGATTCACCGGGCCGTAGCCGATGTTTTCGTGGGTGTAGTAGCGGATTTTCTTGTAGCCGGCGACGCGGCGCACCACGTGCACTTCGCCGTGATGGCTGGCACCGGTGCCGGCAACCGCGCCGTCGAACTGTTCCAGCACCTTGAGCTTGGTGTAGTCGATGGCGTCGGTGTAGTAATCGACATGGGTACGGGTGACGAAGGCTTTGCGGCCATCCCAATCGAGGCGTTCGACCTGGTACGGCGTGGACTGGATCATGTGGATCGCGCCCTCGTACAGCGTGAGCGGCGCGGCGCTGTAATCGACTTCGGCAATGATGGTCTGGCGGCCGTCGGTACGATCGACGACCACGAAATTGCCGTCGGCCACCGAACGCAGGCTCACCGCATTCGCCGGATAGCTGTCGGCGATCCACTCCCACACCGCGCCCTCGGCGTGCAGCACGCCGTCTTCGGTGAGCAGATCGAGATAGGCGCGCGGTTCGACCGGGCCGAAACCATCGCCGTCGCGGAACGGCAGCTCGAACGCTGCGCAGCGGATGTGATCGAGCAGGATCACCGGCTGGTCCGGGGCGATCCGCGCATGCTCCGGCGGCGCGGCGGTGAAGAATTCCGGATGACGCACGATGTATTGATCGAGCGGATCGGAGCTGGCGATCAGCACGCCGATCGACGGCTGTTGCCGACGGCCGGCGCGGCCGAAGCGCTGCCACGTGGCGGCGATGCTGCCGGGATAACCGTTGAGCACGACCACATCTAGGCTGCCGATATCCACGCCCAGTTCGAGTGCCGATGTCGTGACGATGCCGTCGATGCGACCCGCGCGCATCGCGCGCTCGGCGTCGCGGCGTTCGGTGGGCAGATAGCCGCCGCGATACGCGCGGATGCGCGGCGGTTTGCGCGGGTCGTGATCGAACACGTCCTTGAGATATTTGGTCAGCACTTCGACCATCGTCCGCGACTGCGCGAAGATCAGCGTCTTCAGCCCTGACTTGATCGCCATGCGCGCGATGCGCGTGCTCTGCGAACGCGCCGACGCGCGCAGGCCGAGATCAGGATTGGTCACCGGCGGGTTCCACAGCAGCACGTGCTTGTCGCCGGTGGGCGCGCCGGAGTCGGTGATCGCGGTGACGCGACGTTCGATCAGCGCTTCGGCATGCTCCTTCGGATTGCCGATGGTGGCCGAGCACAGGATGAATTGCGGCGTCGCGCCATAAAACGCGCAGATCCGCTTCAGGCGCCGCAGCAGATTCGCCAGATGCGAACCGAACACGCCGCGATAGGTGTGGATCTCGTCGATGACGATGTAGCGCAGGTTCTCGAACAACTGCGCCCATTTGGTGTGATGCGGCAGGATGCCTTGATGCAGCATGTCGGGATTGGTGACGACGATGTCGCCGTTCAAACGGATCGCCTGACGCTGGTCGCCGGGCGTGTCGCCATCGAAGGTCGCGGCGCGGATGCCAAGGCCGCCGGCCTTGTTGAGTTCAAGCAGTTCGGCGACCTGATCCTGCGCCAGCGCCTTGGTCGGAAACAGATACAGCGCTTTCGATTGCCGACCAAGCGCCGCAGCGATCACCGGCAATGTGTAGCAGAGGGTCTTGCCCGACGCGGTGGGCGTGACCACGACGATATCCTCGCCGCGCTGCGTGGCCTCCCAGGCTTCGGCCTGATGGCTGTAGAGCTGGCTCAGACCGCGCGCACGCAGCGCAGCGGCCAACGGCGGTGGCAGATTATCGGGGAACGGCGCGTAGCGGCCCGCACGCGCCGGCACCGTGATTGCACCGGTGATGCGGTCGGGATATTTGTCCTGCAGCCGCGCGGCGAGCAGCGCGCTGGAAGGGGTGTCGTAGACAGGTGCGGTGTGGGCAGGCGTGACAGGGGCAGGCGTGACAAGAACGGGCGTCCGGACATCCGGGTCCGGTGAAGCGAGCATCGGCGACATGGCGGACTCCTGCGGGGCCCGTCTAGGTACACCCCGGCGGTCTCACCGGATGAGAATGCCCCGCGCCGTCACCAATCGGTGGGGCGGTAGTCCTTCAGGAACTGCCCCCAGATGTGCCGCCCGGTGTTAATGCCGTCGATGATCGGATCGACGATGCGCGCGGCGCCGTCGACGATATCCAGCGGCGGATGGAAGCGCTCTTCGATGACCTTGCGCGCGGCAAGCTCCGCTGGATCCTCGTCGGTCACCCAGCCGGTGTCGACCGCGTTCATGTGGATACCGTCGTTGTGATAATCGGCGGCAGCGGTGCGGGTCATCATGTTCAGCGCGGCCTTCGCCATGTTGGTGTGCGGATGCCGCGTGGTCTTGAACTTGCGGTAGAACTGGCCTTCGACCGCAGAGACGTTGACGATGTGCTTGTCTCGGCTCGGGGCTTCGCCTTCGCGCGTCCGCAGCATCAACGGCTTCAGACGTGCGTTGATGATGAACGGTGCGATCGCGTTGACCAGTTGCACTTCCAGCAGCTCGACGGCAGGCACTTCGGCCATCAGCAAGCGCCAGGAGTTGCGCGTGCGCAGGTCGATCTGCTGCAGATCCTGATCGAGCCGCCCCTGCGGGAACAGATGCTGCTGCCCGACCATTTCCTCGGCGAGCAGAGGAATCTGCGACAGCTCCGCCGCACGGGTGATGCCGGCGAGCGCATCGCGGTCGCCGCCCCGACCCTGCACGGCAATCGATGATCCATCGCCTCCCTCGGGCAGCATTGCGTACTGGCGCAGACCCTCGTATCCACCCAACAACTTGCGCAGATGCTCGGGCACGTCGTGCGCGGCGGCGGTTTCGCCTTCCATCATGTGCACGTAGAACTCCGGCGGGCGGCGCACGGTCTGGCAGGCGTTGTTGACGATGAAATCGAGGCGGTCGCGGGTGGCGACCAGTTCGCGGCAGAACGCTTCGACGCTGGGCGTGTGGCGCAGGTCGAGCCCGAAGATTTCCAGACGGTGCGCCCATTCGCCGAAGTCCGGCTCTTCGGCATAACGTGCGGCCGAGTCGCGCGGAAAACGCGTAGTCACGATCAGGCTCGCGCCGGCGCGCAGCAGCTTGAGCCCGGCCTGATAACCGATCTTCACTCTGCCGCCGGTCAGCAACGCGACCCGGCCGCGCAGGTCGGCGGTTTCGGTGCGCTTGCCGAAATTGAATTCCGCGCAGGCGGGGCAGAGCTGGTCGTAGAAATGATGGATCAGCGAATACTTCTGCTTGCAGACGTAGCAGTGCTGGGGCTCGATCGACTCGCGCGGCTCCGCTGCTTCCGTGTCGCGGTCTTCGGCTGCGAAATCCTGCGGCGGAAAATAATTCGGCGTGGTGAACACCGGCCGGCGGCGCAGTTCGCGGATGCCGGTTTCGTGCAGCACCGCTTCCTCGCGGGCGACCTGCGCGGCGTTGCGCGCGCGCTCGGCGGCTTTCATCTTCTGCCGGCGCAGCACCGGGTCCGGGTGATAGACGCTGGCCACCGCTTGATGGAGGCGGCCGCGGTCTTCGGCGGGCAGGCGGTCCAGCAGTGTGCGGTCGGCCGCGATGGCGTCGAGAAATGCGATACAGGCGCGGGCGTCGGCGGCGAGCGCATCGTCGGAAGCATCGACGGAAGCATCGACGGACGGATCGGTTGGCGTCGCGTCGTGCGCGGAGGGTGAAGAAGCAGGCATTGCGGTCCCGGGGTCGATACGGCCAAAGGCCGCAAAGCGTTCATTGTCGCCCGGATGCGCCCGTGGCGCATGTCGGAGGGCCGGCATTGGCATTTTTGGCCGCACTTTCGCGCTGGCGCAGCCCTCAGGCGCGGCCGATGGCAGCGACGCGGGATACCGTCCC
The DNA here is from genome assembly GCA_044340325.1 of Lysobacteraceae bacterium. Lineage (GTDB taxonomy): Bacteria > Pseudomonadota > Gammaproteobacteria > Xanthomonadales > Xanthomonadaceae > Lysobacter_I. The sequence goes on along the minus strand of JBIITV010000006.1, from coordinate 30,328 downwards.
GAACGGTGTGCGCAGCGATCGGATGCTAACCTTCGCGCATGACACGACGCACATCACTGTGGAGCACTGATGACATCAGTGTCCACCGCTTCGATCATCCGTCCTGCGACCAGGATCACGGGGCTGCAGATGAGATCGGGCAGGGATTCAGCGCGAGCTTCGTGGAAACTGGCTCGTTCGACATTGATCTGGATGGGCAGCGATGGCGGCTGGTACCCGGCGACCTGCTGCTCGTCCATCCCGGCATGCGATTCCGCGTCAGCCATCCCGAAGGCGACCTCAGTGATGTCTGTCTTTCGGTGAGCTACCTGACTGCCGAGATCGACGGCTTCGACCGTTCCAACACTTGGGCGCGTGCCCGCGCGCCGGTGATGCGTGCGAACAATCGCCTGCGCTATCTGCACTGGGGGATACGACGCGCGATGGGTCAGGGCATGGCCCTGCTGGCGGAAAGCTGCGCCGGTGAGCTGTTCCGGGAAATTCCGTTGACGCGCAGCGCGCCCGCGAGCCGCTACAAAGCCCGCACCCTCGACCGATACGCGCAGCGCGTGCACGCCGCATGCGACACCATCAATCGCTGCTATGCGCACGATCTTCAGCTCGGTGCGTTGGCACAATCGGTGGAGATGAGCACGTTCCACTTCGCGCGCCTTTTCGCCGAGCTTATCGGCATGCCTCCGCATCGCTATCTGCTGGAGGTCAGGCTGCGCGCCGCATCCGCCATGCTGCGCGATGGCCGCAGCGTGACCGAGACCTGCTACGCCTGCGGCTTCAACAACCCCGGTCATTTCAGCCGTATCTTCGCCCGGCGCTTCGGTTGCAGTCCGTCGCTCTACCTGCGGAAATCCTGACCGCGACATCGCGCGCCGGCGATCGCGATGTCCGCCTGAAAAATCAGCAAGAAAGCGCAAGCATCCGGACAGCGCCGCACGTATGGTCGGGTTTCCTTCTCCGGAGATCTTCCGCATGCATCCGAATCTCACCGGTGCCTTGATGGCGGCCGCAATCTTGACCACCTCTGCTGCAACCCCGCTCGATAGCGCAGAATACGACCGCCGTGCGATCGCCGCGCTGGACACCGAATACCAGGCTGCGGTGGAGCGCAACGACGCCGAGACCATGGCGCGCATTCTCCACGAGGACTTCATCCTTGTACTCGGCGACGGCACCATCTATACGCGGGCTGACCTGATCGCCAGCGCGCGCGAGAAGCACGTCATCTACGAACACCAGGTCGAGGATCCGGGTACGCAGACCGTGCGCGTATGGGGCGATACCGGTGTCGTGACGGCGCGGCTGTGGCTGAAGGGCACACAGCAGGGCAAGGCGCTCGATCGTCGACTCTGGTTCAGCGACACCTACGTGCGCACACCAGGCGGCTGGCGGTACGCATTCGGCCAGGCATCGCTGCCGCTGCCGCAGTGATCCGTGAAACCGAATACTGCCGGGGTCGCAACCTTCAAGCTCGACACGTGCCGATCGGATGATCGCAGGCTGGCTATACTGCGACCAGCATTTCGAGAAAACCCGCGCCAGGCACGTCGCCCTTGCTCTCGTTCATCCTTCCCGCCTACAACGAAGAACGCTATCTCGCAGCGACGCTGGGAGCATTGCGCGAAGCGATGGCGGACATCGGAACGGCGCACGAAGTGATCGTGGTCGACGATGGCTCCACCGACGCGACCGCCGAGATCGCGACTGCGCACGGTGCGCAGGTGCTGCGAGTCGAACACCGGCATATCGCCGCGACCCGCAATGCCGGTGCGCGGCACGCACAGGGCGGCCTGCTGGTCTTCATCGATGCCGACACCATCGTCGATGCCGTGGTACTGGCCGCAGCATTGCGTGCCATCGATACCGGCGCGGTCGGCGGCGGCGCCACGATCCGATTGATCGGCAGCCCGGTGTGGCACGAGCGCTGGACCGCCGCCACGTTCGCCTGGCTGCTGCGGCAATGGAAGATCGCGCCCGGCTGTTTCATCTTCTGCACCCGCACCGCCTTCGACACGGTGCGGGGGTTCGACGAAACTTATTTCGCCGCCGAGGACATCGCCATCAGTCGCGCGCTGGGGCGTCAGGGCCAATTCGTGATCCTGCGCGAATCTGTCGCGACGTCCGACCGCAAGCTCCGCACGTTCATGCTTCGGGATCACTTCAGCCTGCTGCTGCGCATGGCCGTATACGGCCGCAAGGTCCTGCATTCGCGCAAGGATCTGAAACTCTGGTACGAGGATCGACGCAAGGACGCGTAGCCTCGCAAGCGCTGGAACGTTTCAATCGATGCGATTCAATCGAATCGATACACGCGCGCTTTCGCAATGTCTACGTCCACCTGCGGGAACCAGCGCGCCGCGATGCCCGACACGATCAGCATCTCCGGCGGTTGCAGCGTCTTCGCCGGCGTCCCGATTTGAATCCATCGATGCACCCGGCGCACATGGCAGCGTCCGCATCACGCGGGCGCATTCGCCCAGCCCAGCAGTTTCCAGTCGCCCTGTTCTTTGACGAACAGCCGGATGTTGTGCGTGGCCAGGCCGGCATCCGTGACCACGCAGACGACGACCGCGCGCTGTCCGAGCAGCTGGATCGAGTCGATCCTCAGTTCGCGATGCCCCGGCCTGGGCGTCTGCAGGAACGCTTCGCGATCCACGAGCGAGCCGTCGCGCCGCTGGAACGCGAGCTGCGCTGCGATGAAGGTCCCGAGAGTCGCGAGGTCGCCTGCGTTCTCGGCAATGGTGATCTCTTCGTTACGTCGGATCAGGATTTCGATATCGTTTTGCACGGTGTCCTCCTGTCGGCAACCAATGCCGAAGCTGCGGCGGATGTATGCTCACCCCGAATGAGCGCGCCAAGGGCGCGTCGGGCGCCGTCAGAAAACGAAATGCAGACGCAATTCGGCGCCGTCCGGCATCGTATGCACGGTCACCTGCGCCGGCTCGTCCGGATCCACGCCCATGAACGCATCGTTGATGAATGCGCCGATGAAATTGCCGAGCGCCATACTGAAGAGCGTGTCGGATGGGTAGTGCGCACCCGCTTCGATGCGCGCCCACGATGTGCCCACATCCAGCATCAACAGACTCGCGTCGAGCGTGCGCCGCGTCCTTTGCGACATCGGAACGACCCGCAGGTTCCTCGACGCGAGCCGCGTGTTCACCGAAGTCGCCGAAGTGTGCCCTGAAGGAAAGCTCAGGCGGTCGCTGCCGCTGGGGCGTTCGCGCCCGACTCCGGTCTTCAGGGCCTGGGTCGTCGCAGAGGTCAGGCCGCGCGCGGCGAGGCCGACAGCGAACCCTTTGGCCTTGTTCTCGAACCAGTCGTCGGCCGAATCGCCGCTCGGCGTCAACAGCACGGTCGCCACGTACGCGACGCTGCCTGCGGTGCGGAAATCGTCGCTCCAGCGCGCGGCGTTGCGCTGCGAGCCGAATACCGGAGTTTCACGGCGCGCCCAGTCGGACACGCGCCGATCGAGATCATCGACCTGGAAGACGGCAGCGCCTGCCAGCGGCACCCAGACATGCGGATCGCGCGCTGCATTCGCGGCGGATTCACGCACGCGCTGCCAGCCGGGGGCGAAGGTGGCACGCTCGCCCCAGCCGCTGCCGTCCGGCAGCGTCGCACAGCCCGTGCATGCGAACGAAGCCAGCACGCACAACAGCCACCATGAACCTCGTATGCCCATCATCATGGCATGCTCCAAAGCGTCCATCCCGCAACTTGGGAATGTACGCCCGATGCCGGCGCCGGACCAGTCCCTCTTCCAGGCAAGCGATGCGTTCGGCAGGGCTGTCTGATCCGAACACCAAGGACCGGCGCTTTCGACGTGCCCGACCCTCCATTTCGATTCCAGCGCCATATTCCAGGGCAACGCATGGTTTTGCGGATTGGTTTTGCGCGTTGCGGCAGCAAAAAAACACCCCCGGGGCTGCATGAGCCCCGGGGGCTTGCCACCACCGTCCCACGATCAGAGCTGTCCGTGACTGAAGCATCGGATCTCCCCCCGTCTGACGATGCCTCACGCCATGGATTTGTCAGCGCAGAAAGCGGACCGGGAGGATCACGTCTCGCGGGTCGGGCCAGGCTGGTGTGTTGTCGTTCCAGCATCGCCCTGCTACGGTCGCGCACCAAAACCCACATCACCGAAGACAGCCGCGATGTTCCGCTGGTTCGAAAACCGACTCGACCCGTTTCCCGCCGACGCCCCCACCCAACCGCCGCGCACGCTGGTGGCGTTCTGCCGTCACTACACCCGCGGCGCGGAGGGTTGGCTGCTGCTGATGGCAGTGCTGAGCACAGCCATCGCGCTGTCCGAGGTCGCGCTCTATGCCTATGTCGGCAGGCTGGTCGACGGTCTCGGCGGACATACACCGCAGACCTTCTTCGCTGCCGAAGGCGAGCGACTGGCATGGATGGCGGCGCTGGTGCTGGTGTTCATGCCTGCCTGCAGTCTGCTGTGGAGTCTCATCACCCACCAGGCGCTGCTCGGCAATTACCCGATGCGGATCCGCTGGAACGTGCATCGCTACCTGCTGCGCCAATCGATGCGCTACTTCCAGGACGAATTCGCCGGCCGCATCGCCACCAAATTGATGCAGACCTCGCTCGCCGTGCGCGAGACCGTGATCAAGCTTCTCGATGTCGGCAACTACGTGCTGGTGTATTTCACTGGCATGGTGCTGGTCGCGGCCAGCGCCGACTGGCGGCTGATGCTGCCCTTCGCCGGCTGGGTGTTCGGCTATGGCCTGCTGATGCGCTATTTCCTGCCGCGTATGCAGACCGTCTCCAGCGCGCAGGCCGATGCGCGTTCGACCATGACCGGCCGCATCGTCGACAGCTACACCAACATCGCCACGGTCAAATTGTTCTCGCACTCCGAACGCGAGCAAACCTACGCCCGCGAGGCGATGAACGGGTTCCTCGGCACCGTGCACCAGCAGATGCGGTTGGTGACGGTGGTCAACGTCGTCAACGACATCCTCAACATGCTGCTGTTGTCATCGGTGACCGCGCTTGGGCTGTGGCTGTGGCACCAGGGCGCGATCAGCGCCGGTGCGGTCGCGGTGGCCGTCGCACTGGTGCTGCGCATGATGGGCATGTCGCAATGGGTGATGTGGGAACTCACTGCGCTGTTCGAGAACATCGGCACCGTCAAGGACGGCATCGGCTCGATCTCGCTGCCGCCAACGGTGGACGACGCTCCTGGCGCGCCGGCGCTGCCCCGCGCCCAGGGCGACATCCGTTTCGACGACATCGCTTTCCATTACGGCAAGGGCAGCGGCGTGATCGAGCACTTCGACCTGCACGTGCGTCCGGGCGAGAAGATCGGCGTGATCGGCCGCTCCGGCGCAGGCAAGTCGACCCTGGTCAATCTGCTGCTTCGCCTCCACGACACCGAATCCGGCACGATCCGCATCGACGGCGTCGACATCGCGACGGTGCAACAGGACAGCCTGCGCGCGCAGGTCGGCGTGGTCACCCAGGACACCTCGCTGCTGCACCGATCGGTGCGCGACAACATCCTTTACGGACGCCCCGACGCCACCGACGCGGACATGCTCGACGCCGCCGCGCGCGCCGCCGCGCATGAGTTCATCCAGGAGTTGGTCGACGCCGAAGGCCGCCACGGCTACGACGCCCACGTCGGCGAGCGCGGGGTGAAGCTGTCCGGCGGCCAGCGCCAACGCATCGCCATCGCCCGCGTACTGCTGAAGAACGCGCCGATCCTGGTGCTGGACGAAGCCACCTCCGCGCTGGATTCGGAAATCGAAGCCGCGATCCAGGAAAACCTCTACCGGCTGATGGAAGGCAAGACCGTCATCGCCATCGCCCATCGGCTTTCCACCATCGCGGCGATGGATCGCCTGGTGGTGATGGACCGCGGCCGGATCGTGGAGGAAGGCACACACGCGCAACTGCTCGCCGCCGACGGTCTCTATCGCCAGCTGTGGGAGCGCCAGTCGGGGGGCTTTCTGGATGCGGGCGATGCGGGCGATGCATGAACGACAGACCCGTAGGGCGGGTCTTGCATCCGCCACTTGTTGGACAATCGCTTCCCATGCAGTCTTCCCGTTGGTGTCACAGGCTTGACTGACGCGAAGCCGTCACTTCACTCGACAGGCGGGTGCAAGACCCGCCCTACGGGTTGTTGAGCCCGGACAGTGGACTTGCGCCTATTGCGCTGATGCTTTCGGCCGACCCGGCAGGAAACGCGGCGTCGTCAGCAGATATTCGCGATACGCGGGGCTTCGCTGCTGCAGATCCGCTTCCAGCAGCGGCACGCCGGAGACTTTCGTCAGCAACCACGTCATCAGCAGCGGCGAGAACACCGTCCATGCGCCGCCCATGCTGGCCGACGCGATCCAGATGCCCCACCAGAACGTGGCCTCGCCGAAATAATTCGGATGCCGGCTGTAGCGCCAGAGTCCGCGGTTCATGACCTGATCCTGCGCAGTGCGCGTCGCTTTGTAGCGCGCCATCTGCGCATCGGCGATGGTCTCGAACAGCGCGCCGAATGCGGCGATGGCGAAGCCCGCATAGGTCAGCAGATTCGCGTCCTGGGCATCGTTGAGAATCGGTACCACCGGCAGCACGATGACCGTCGCCAGCCCCATCTGCAGCAGGAAGATCAGATACAGACTCTTGAACTCGAAGTTCGGCTGATTGCGCGCGCGGATGGCCTGATACCGCCGGTCCTCGCCCTTGCCGTGGTTGCGCAGCGTGATATAGCCAGACAGACGCAACCCCCACAGCACGATCAGCGCGATCAGCACGTAAGCCGCGATCGAATCGCTGCCCGTCCGCCATGCGAACAGCACGGTGAAGACGATGAAGAAGATCGACCAGAGACTGTCGACGATGCTCACATCGCGCAGCTTGACGCTGAGCGCCCACAACGCAACCGCCAGCAACAGCATCGCCGACAGCGGCAGCCACGCCTGGGCAAGACCGGAGATATTCATCGATTCAAACCCTCAGCTTCTTGGCGATTGCGAACGTGATCGTCGACACTGACGCAGACAGCACCGTGCCCCAGGCCAGATCGACCACGGTGATCAGCAATGGCCAATCCTTCAGCAGCGCCAGAGCGGTCAGGTCGAACGTGGCATAGGTGATGAACCCATACGCCGCCCCCACCGACAGCGCATGGCGCGCCGAGCGTTTTTCGTACGCAGGCGCGATCACGAAATACACCATGCCGCCGATGAAGATCAGATAGAACAGGACCGCCGCCCACCAGTTCACATCGGCCTTCATCAGACCGCCCACCTGAGCGGCATAAAAGTCGCTCGCTACCACGCCCAACCACAGCAGATCAATGGCGAAAAAGACCGGTAGCGCGATGGCGAATAATTTCAGCCGCATGGCAGTTTCTCGGGTTGGCCGCGTCGAACGGCAGGACAAGGCGCGTGCGCCACCAACCTTATACGACAGATACGGCGCACCGGATGCAAGCGTAGGGTGGCGGTGAGCGCAGCGATGCACCATCCGGGCACATCCGTCGCGGCATACATTGATCGAGGTGGCGGCTCGTCGACAACCACTTGTGCGTCTGCCGACGGCGCAGGTGGGGTTCGCTGCGCTCACCGCCACCCTACGAAAGCATTTTATGACTCCGCCTTACGCGTTCGCCAACACCCCCCGTGACCCGTAGGGCGGGTCTTGCACCCGCCGCTTGTCGGACAACCGCTTCCTATACAGTCCACTCGCTGGTGTCACAGGCTTGACTGACATGAAGCCGTCACTTCACTCGATAGGCGGGTGCAAGACCCGCCCTACGCGAGATTTTCATGTGCCTACGGCTTATGCGCATTTTTACCCGCCTTACGGGTTACTTGCTCAGACTTCCGTCGTGCGATTGAGTGGTTGCGGATGTGTGCCTGGCCGCCTCCGTTGGCGAAGGCGGTACGGGACGTGATTGCAGGAGGAATGAAAACCAACTCGATTCCAAGATGAAAATGTGGGGATACGTCAGGCCAGGGGCCTACCCTACTTGCTGGCACAAAGGATCTCGAACCCAGCATTCGTAGCCCGGGTAAGCGCGCAGCGCGCACCCGGGACAAACGCAAGCGGAAATACGCACGTGACCATTCAAGATCAAAAGCCCCGGGTGCGCGCTGCGCGCTTACCCGGGCTACTCGCTGGGTCGATGGCCCAGCCTACAAAACAACACATCACCCCATCGGCAACTTAAGCCCCATCTCCCGCGCACACTGCTTCGCAACCTCATACCCAGCATCCGCATGCCGCATCACCCCGGTCCCCGGATCATTCCACAACACCCGCGCAATCCGCTTATCCGCTTCAACCGACCCATCGCACACAATCACCACACCACTGTGCTGCGAGAACCCCATCCCCACACCGCCGCCGTGGTGCAACGACACCCAGGTCGCGCCGCCAGCGACATTCAACATCGCATTGAGCAACGGCCAATCGCTGACCGCATCGCTGCCGTCCAGCATCGATTCCGTCTCGCGATTCGGCGAAGCGACGCTGCCGGAATCAAGGTGATCGCGACCGATCACAATCGGCGCTTTGAGTTCGCCATTGCGCACCATTTCGTTGAACGCCAAACCGAGTTTATGCCGTAGGCCAAGACCCACCCAACAGATCCGCGCGGGCAGGCCCTGGAAAGCGATGCGCTCACGGGCCATGTCGAGCCAGCGGTGCAGATGCGCGTCGTCGGGGATCAGTTCTTTGACTTTCGCATCGGTTTTCGCGATGTCCTCGGGGTCGCCACTGAGCGCGACCCAGCGGAACGGGCCGATGCCGCGGCAGAACAGCGGACGCACGTAGGCGGGCACGAAGCCTGGGAAATCGAAGGCATCCTTGCAGCCGACGTCGAACGCCATCTGACGGATGTTGTTGCCGTAGTCGAAGGTGGGGATGCCCATGTCCTCGAAGTGCAGCATCGCTTCAACGTGGATGCGCATCGAATGCTTGGCGGCTTCGACTACAGCCTCGGGCGCGCTGATCTGCTTGTCGAACCACTGCTCCAGCGTCCAGCCGGCGGGCAGATAGCCGTGCAGAGGATCGTGGGCGGAGGTCTGGTCGGTGACTGCATCGGGGCGCACGCCGCGACGCACGAGTTCCGGCAGGATTTCTGCGGCATTACCGAGCAGCGCGACCGATTTCGCTTCGCCGGCTGCGCAGTATCTTTCGATGCGGGCGAGCGCGTCGTCGAGATCGGTCGCCTGCTCGTCGACGTAGCGCGTGCGCAGGCGCATGTCGATGCGCGACTGCTGGCATTCGATATTGAGCGAGCACGCGCCGGCCAGCGATGCGGCCAGCGGCTGCGCGCCGCCCATGCCGCCGAGGCCGGCGGTGAGGATCCACTTGCCGGTGAGATCGCCGCCGTAATGCTGGCGGCCCATTTCGACGAAGGTTTCGTAGGTGCCCTGCACGATGCCCTGGCTGCCGATGTAGATCCAGCTGCCGGCGGTCATCTGGCCGTACATCATCAGGCCTTTCTTATCGAGTTCGTTGAAGTGTTCCCACGTGGCCCAGTGCGGCACCAGATTGGAATTGGCGATCAGCACGCGCGGCGCGTCGGGATGGGTGGGAAAGATGCCGACCGGTTTGCCGGACTGCACCAACAGGGTTTCGTTGTCTTCGAGATTGCGCAGCGATTCGAGGATGGTGTCGTAGCAGCTCCAGTCGCGCGCGGCGCGGCCGATGCCGCCGTAGACGACGAGGTCTTCCGGCCGCTCGGCCACTTCGGGATCGAGATTGTTCTGCAGCATCCGGTACGCCGCTTCGGTGAGCCAGGATTTGCAGCTCAGCTGCGTGCCGCGCGGGGCGCGGATGACGCGGGAGGGGTCGTGGCGGTTCGAGCCGAAGGGGATGGACGGGGTCATGGCGACGCTCCTGGTGCGATGTGGCGATTTTACGCCTCTTGGATCACCGCCCGGTCCAGAGCGCTCCCCTTTGTGGGAGCGGCGGCAGCCGCGATGGGATGCGGACAGTGCATCGGCCGTCCATCGCGGCTGCCGCCGCTCCCACAGGACAACAGGTGCTAATCCAGCTGCGGCATCGACGCATCGCATTCATGTCCGAAAACGGCGAGTCGCGCCCTGCACAAGGCGCTAGGATCGCACCATGATCGATACCCTGCCCGCCTCCCTGATGCTGCCGAGCCGCGAGATCTGCTTCCGCGCGATGGCCGCGAAAGACCATCGCTTCGACGGTCTGTTCTTCATCGCGGTGCGCAGCACCGGCATTTATTGCCGACCGGTATGTCCCGCACCGCCCCCGAAGCGGCAGAACGTCGGCTTCTACGCGAACGCCGCCGCCGCGACCGCCGCCGGCTATCGTCCGTGCCTGCGCTGCCGGCCCGAACTGTCGCCCGAAGCGTACGCGCAGGTGCGCGAGGAAGCCGTGCGCCGCGCGCTGGCGCTGATCGCGGAGGGCGCGCTGCAGGACGGTTCGATCACGGCGCTGGCGGCACGGGTGCAGCTGAGCGCACGGCAGCTGCAGCGGGTGTTTCTCGCCCATGTCGGCGCGACCCCGCATACGGTGCACGCGACGCGTCGCCTGTTGCTGGCGAAACAACTGCTGACCGAAACCGCGCTGCCGGTGACCGACGTGGCGCTCGCTGCGGGCTTCAACAGCCTTCGACGCTTCAATACTGCGTTCAAGCAGGGCTGCGGGATGCCGCCGAGCGCGATCCGTCGCCAGGCCTCGGCCGCAAAAGCACCCAGCGGCACGCTAACCCTGCGGCTGGGTTATCGCCCGCCGCTGGATTTCCCGCTGTTGCTCGCATTCATGGCCAAGCGCGCGATTCCCGGCATCGAGCGGGTTAATGCGGACAGCTACGAGCGTGTCATCGGCAGCATCGATGCATCGGGCTGGATCCGGGTGCGCGCGGCGGCGGAACGTCCGGAACTGCTGCTTGAGATCGGCAACGCGGATCCGCGCGCGATTCCCGACATCGTGCGTCGGGTGCGGCGGATGTTCGATCTGGATGCCGATCTGCGCGCGGTGCATACGGCGTTCGATGCGGATCCGCTATTGAAGCACGCGATCCAGCTGCATCCGGGGCTGCGCGTGCCCTGCGCGTGGGAGGGCTTCGAGCTGGCGGTGCGCGCGGTGCTGGGACAGCAGATCAGCGTGGCCGGCGCGACCACGCTGGCGCGGCGATTGGTCGATGGCTGGGGCGAACCGCGCACGGATGCCGCAGCGATGCAGATCGCTCTGGATCGCGCGTTTCCATCGCCGGAACGGCTGCGCGATGCGCCGCTGGAAACCATCGGCCTGCCGCGCACGCGCGCCGCGACGCTGCGCGCGCTGTCGGCCGCTGTGGCGGACGGGCGGCTGTCGTTCGAGAGCGGGCAGCGGCTGGAGGATTTCGTCGAACGCGCGGTGGCGCTGCCCGGCATTGGCGCGTGGACCGCGCAGTACATCGCGATGCGAGCAATGGCGCTGCCGGATGCGTTTCCGGCAGGCGATCTGGTGCTGCAGCAGCGGCTGGGGCCGGAGGCTGGCGTGGAGCGGCTGAGCGAACGCGCGACCGAGGCCCGTTCGCAGGCATGGCGGCCGTGGCGTGCGTACGCGGTGCTGCACCTGTGGCATTTGCCGGCGTCGCCGCGTCAGGCGAACGCGGCATGATCTTCTTCGAACACGTCGATACGCCGATCGGCACGCTGACCATCGCCGCCGATGCGGAAGGTCTGCGCCATATCGAGTTCCCGAGCAACCGGCATCCGATGGATCGCGCTGGCTGGGCGTCTGGCGCACACGGTCATGCCTCGGAGGTGTTGCGCACGACGCGCACACAGCTGCTCGAGTACTTCGCGGGCGAACGTCGGGATTTCGATCTGCCGCTGCGGCCGCAGGGCACGCTGTTCCAGATGCAGGTCTGGCGCGCACTGGGAACCATTCCCTACGGCGACACCTGGAGTTATCGCGATCTCGCGCGTGCGATCGACAAACCCGACGCGGTGCGCGCTGTGGGCGCGGCGAACGGGCGCAACCCGCTGCCGATCGTACTGCCCTGCCATCGCGTGATCGGTGCCGACGGGAGTCTGACCGGCTTCGGCGGAGGCCTGCCGATCAAGGAGGCGCTGCTGCGTCTGGAAGGCGCATGGCCGCAGCGTTCGCCGCACAACGACGATCTGTTCGGTTGAGGGATTCCGGCAAAGCAGAACGCCCGGCACAGGGCCGGGCGTTCGGGAGGGTCGGATCGAACAGAATGGTGAAGCAATCAGCGCAGCGAAGTATCGAGACTCCGCAGCGCGTCGGTGAGATCCACATAGCCGGTGCGTTCGAGATCATCGCGGGTATACACCTTGCCGGGGCCGCTGGCGCAGCGCTGTGATTTGCCATCCTTCTCGGCGCGCGCGTTCTGCGCTGCGGCGACGCGGGAACCGGTACTGCGCAGGCAGTTGCGCGCGGATTGCGGCTTGGCGGTCTCGGCTTGGGTCGTCTCGGCGACGGTGGTCTGGACGGTTTCGGTTTCGCCCGTGTCCTTGGTGACGGTCACGGTCTGGGCGACGGCGGCACCGGCGAAAGCGGTCAACAGGGCGGCGAATAGAAGACGGGTCATGGCGGAGGCTCCAATGCCATCAAGGGCAATGCGCGTGAGGACGATGCCCGAACCTTACGCCGACCTGCCGCCGCTTGCCTGAACGCGATGGGCCGCGTTTAGGACGGCGTCAGTCTGCCGGGCGCCGCAGCATGGACGACATCGTCAGCCTTTATCATCGCGGGATGATACCGAAGGCAGTCCGCGCCACCCTCCCCCTCCTGTTCTGCTGGCTGCTCGCGCTTTGCGCCTCCGGCTGCGCGCACAGGCCCGAAACAGCCGCGGAGCACGCGCACGATGCCGAACTGCGGCCCCTGGTGATTCTGGTCTCGATCGACGGCCTGCCGGCCTCGATGCTGGGCGACGGCACCCTGCCCACGCTGGACCGCCTCGCGGCGCAGGGCGTGCGTGCCGAATGGATGACCGCGAGCTACCCCACGCTGACCTTCCCCAACCACTACACCCTGGTCACCGGGCTGCGGCCGGACCGTCACGGCATCGTCCACAACAACATGCTCGACGCGCAGCTCGGCCGCTATATCTCGAAGGAAAGCAGCGCCGACGACGGCCGCTGGTGGGGCGGCGAACCGATCTGGGCGACGCTGCAGAAACAGGGCGGTATTGCGGCGACGATGTTCTGGCCGGGGTCGCGCGCGGAGATCGCCGGGCAACGTCCGCGCTACAGCCGCGCCTTCGACAAGACGCTGACGCCGGATGCCCGGGCCGACCAGATCCTGGACTGGCTCGATCTGCCCCGGAAGGGGCGCCCTCAATTGCTGACGCTGTACTTCGATCAATACGACGTTGCGGCGCACATCGCGGGGGCACGCTCGCCGCTGGCGCTGGCGTCGCTGCGCCAAATAGACGATGCACTGGCGCGGCTGCAGACCGGACTGATCGCGCGGGGCCTCTCATCGCGCACGAATCTGCTGATCGTTTCCGACCACGGCATGGCCGACGTACCGCAGGCGAACAGCGTGTTGCTGGACGACATGCTGGATCCACAGCACTACAGCATCGACTGGTGGGGCACCTTCATCGGCATCCAGCCGCATGCGCAGAGCGTCGATCTGGTCATGCGCACCTTCGTCGGCAGACACGACCACTTCGAATGCTGGCGCAAGGGCGAGTTGCCGAAGCACTGGCGTTACGGCACCCATCCGCGCATCGCGCCCATCGTCTGCCAGGTCGATGTCGGTTGGCGCGTGCAGGGCAGACAACACCCGCCGCAGATGCAGCCGATCAAGGGCGAGCACGGCTTCGCGCCGGAAGATCCATCGATGCGTTCGGTGTTCGTCGCGAACGGGCCCGCATTCCGCAACGGCGTGGTGCTTCCGCCGTTCGACAACGTCGATATCTATCCGCTGCTGACGCATCTGTTGCGGGTGACACCGGCCGCGAACGACGGCAGCCTGTCGTCCACCGCCGAAGCGCTGCGGTAAAGCGGGCTTCGGGCCGCCTGTCCCGGAGGCTCACATCCCCCGGAAGCGATGCAGAAACGCCGCACTGACCGGCAGCGCATCCTCGCGACCGCGCAGCTGCAACACCGATTTCCCCAGCTCGTCCTTGCGCACGCGGTCGATCGCGGACACGCGCACCACAACGCCGCGATGCACCTGCCAGAATTCGTCCGGGTCGAGCCCGGCGAGCAGCTCCTTGACCGGCGTACGGATGATCGCCTCGCCGCCCGCACTGACGACGCGCACGTATTTGTCCTGCGCCTGGAAATACAGCACTTCTTCGATGCCGATCATGCGCACGCTGTCGCCGACAGCGGCGCTGATCCAGCGGATCAGCCGCGCGCCGGACGGCCGCAGCTGCGCTTCGAGCGCATCGACCTGGTCGAGCGCGCCGACCTCCTGTCCAGGCGCACTGCACAGACGTTCGCGGATACGTTCGATCGCACGCTGCATGCGCTCGGGCTGCAGCGGCTTGAGCAGGTAATCGACCGCACCGGCCTCGAACGCGCGCACCGCGTATTCGTCGTAGGCCGTGGTGAACACCACCAGCGATTTCGCGGCGATCGCCGCACGCGACACGTCCAGACCGCTGACGCCGGGCATGCGGATATCGAGAAAGGCCAGGGTCGGCCGATGCGCGACGATGGCCTCCATCGCGGCGATGCCGTCTTCGCATTCGGCGACGATGCGCAGTTCAGGCCAGACGATCCCGAGCATCGCGCTAAGCGCATGTCTCAGCGGTGCCTCGTCTTCGGCGATGATGGCGGTGATATCGGTCATGACGCCTCGTCGTCCAATGGGATCCGCAGTTCGGCACGCGCACCCCCTGCCGGCCCGCCGATCAGTTGGAAACTCGCGCGCTCGCCGTAGCGCGTCTCCAACTGCGCGCGCACGTTGGCCAGACCGAGCCCACCGCCGACGCCCGGCTGCAGGCCGAGACCATCGTCGATGACGCTGATGATCAAGATGCGTTCGCCGCGTTCCGCATCGATGGTCACCGAGCCCGGTCCGCGCTTGGGCTCGATACCGTGCTTGATCGCATTCTCGACCAGGGTGATCAACAACATCGGCGGAAATTCGATGGCTCTCAAAGACGCATCGACACTGAACGTATAATGCAGCCGCCCTGCAGTGCGCAGGCGCATGAGTTCCAGATAGCTTGCGCAGATATCGAGCTGCTGACCCAACGTGGAATGCAGCCCATTGGTCTCGTCGCGCAGCTGCGGAATCGTCGCGCGCAGATAGTCGACCAGCGCGTCGAGCGTGGCCTCAGCCTGAGCGGGGTCCTGCCGCACCAACGCACGTACCGATGCCAGCGTATTGAACAGAAAATGCGGCTCGACCTGGGCCTGGAGCATGCCCAGGCGAAGGTCCGACTGCTGCTTCTGCACCTGCAGCGTCGCCAACGCCTGACGGTTGCGGGCATCCGCCAACCGGCGCTGCTCGCCGAAATATGCGCGCAGCGCCAAACCTCCACCCAGACCGCCATACATCAGCAGTCCCCAGGCGAACGCCACCACTTTGGAGACGGCTTTCTCGACTTCCGAAATCTGCGGTTTTTTTCCCAGCGCCTTACCGAGCGGGGTCTGATTGAGGGCCTGTTCGAATTTCGGCTTGGACCACGCATCGACCTGATAACTGATGCCGATGCCGATCGCGATGGCGACGACCACCGCCCATCGCTCACGTCGCATCGGCATCCGCATATGCCGCACGGCGGTCGCCAACAACGGCCCGGCGACACACATGATCATCAGGGTCAGGATGCTGTACAGGGCAGTTTTTGATCCGACGCGATAGCTTTGGGACAGGATCGCATAGCCGAAACCGGAGACCAGCGAAAGCGCCAGCACAGGGACTGAGAAACGCAGGGTGCGCCCCAGCAGCCAGCGCCAGCTGAAGACCGGGAAGCGCCGGTATCTGCCCCAGAGTCCATCGCCACCGACGATCACGTCGGCTGGCAGTGGTTGCTCAAGTGAATATGTCATCTGCTCGGAATGCTTCATGCACGGACCTGAAAGGGCAACAACCAGCGGAGAGCGTCCGTGGAAAGCGACGGCAATCGGATATCGAAGAGCGCCGAAGTACCGCCGGCATCATGCTGAAAACCTGCGCGAATGCCCAGTGTTTCGATTGTTGCAAGGAAGGTGGCCTCCGCCCGGAACGGGCACACCGCTTTGACATCGGCCTGCACCGCGAACCAATCGCCGTCGAAGTCCAGATCGAAACCGAACATGGGTTTCGGCGCAGGCTGCAGCATGGAATCACGCGTACCGGCAACATCGCAGGCACCGGCGATACCGGCGGACCGGCCGTTGTCGCCAAGCTGCAGCGAGCTACAAGCGACCCATAGCAATGCGGCGAAGATGGAAGGATAGGTGGCGACACTCATGGCAGGCTCGAAGGGTTCGATCATGGCGACGAGGCCAGACTGCCTACCTCGATCATCCGCGACCGGGGTTTGCGACGAACCCCCGACAACCGACGACGAAACCCGCCTCAAAACCGATCAGCCGGCCAGCAGACCGCGCATCGCAGCCGCAAACCGCACCGCGATGGCCTCACGGTCGCGGTGGCTGCCGCCGGTCACCACCTCGCGGCCATCCACGGTCACCGCATACACCGCATTGCGGTTGCCGGCGAAGATCCAGCGGTCGGCGATATCGGTGGCGGTCGCCGCGATCAACTGTGGGACATCAGCGTCGAGCGTCACCGTGTCGGCGGCCAGCGTCTCGGCCGGAAATCCCGTGGCCTGCGCCGCACTGCTGTGGACAGCCCGCAACAGGGTGTTGCCGACGCTGGGCGACGCTGCGGTCGCGGCGATATTGCGGTGACGGGTGATCAGGCGCTGGCCGTATTCCAGCCAGCGCAGTTCCTCGACCGGCGATACCGAACTGTGCGAATCCGAACCGATCCCCCAGTGCCCGTCAGCATCCAGATAATCGCGCAGCGGAAACAGACCATCGCCGAGATTGGCTTCGGTGGTCGGACAGATCGCGACCGTGGCGCCGCTGTCGGCGATGCCGATGACCTCCTCGACTTCGAGATGGGTGGCATGCACCAGCGTCCACCGCGCATCGACATCGGCATGATCCAGCAGCCAGCGCACCGGGCGGTCGCCGCGAATCGCGAGGCTGTCCTGTACTTCGCCGATCTGTTCGGCCACATGGATGTGGATGCGAGCCTCCTGCGGCAGCGACGCGAGCACTGCGGTCATCGCATCGTGCGGCACCGCACGCAGGCTGTGCAGGGCGCAGCCGACGCGAAGCGTTGCGTCCTGTTCGCGATGCAGCGTCTCGAAGAGCCGCAGATAACCGTCGATATCGTGACCGAAGCGGCGCTGACGATCGTTCAGTGGCCGCCCGTCGAAGCCGCCGGTCATGTACAGCACCGGCAGCAGCGTGAGCCGGATGCCGGTGCCGCGCGCGGCGGCGATCAGCGCCCGCGACATCGCCGCCGGGTCGTCGTAGGGACGGCCGTCGGGCGCGTGGTGCAGGTAATGGAATTCGCAGACGGCGGTGTAACCGGCTTCCAGCATCTCGGCGTACAGCTGCGCGGCCACCGCGTGCAGGGTGTCGGGGTCGAACCGCGCGGCCATCCGGTACATGGTCTCGCGCCAGGTCCAGAACGAATCGGACGGATGGGTCATGCGCTCGGCCATGCCCGCCATCGCACGCTGGAACGCGTGCGAATGCAGATTGGCGATGCCGGGGAGGCGCCAGTGGCCGTGTTCGGATGCGATCGCTGGATTCATGGGCGTATTGTCGCCGATTCTCCCGTGGGAGCGGCGCGAGCCGCGATGACCTGCAGGTTTTCAACAGCCGAATGGCTGGTCAAGACTTTCGGTCGTTCATCGCGAGTTGGCCGGCCATTCTGCCTTCGAAAGCATCGCCCACAAAACAGCTGCAGCGCTCCCGCAGGCGACCGGGCTACACTGCCCGCTGACTTCAAACCGCAGGCGGATCGATGTCGGCGTTGGCAGGGATCAAAGTGCTCGAACTGTCCCGGGTGCTGGCCGGGCCGTGGTGCGGCATGACCCTCGCCGACCTCGGCGCCGAGGTGATCAAGCTCGAACCGCTCGAAGGCGACGACACCCGCGGCTACGGGCCGCCGTTCCGTGAAGAGATCTCCGCCTATTTCGCCAGCTGCAACCGAGGCAAGCGCTCGATCGCGGTCGATCTGCGTCATCCCGATGCGCGGCCGCTGGTCGAAGCCCTGATCCGCGACAGCGACGTGCTGATCGAGAATTTCCGCACCGGCGTCGCCGAATCGCTCGGCATCGGTGGCGGACAAACCCGTGCGCTGAATCCACGGCTGATCCACTGCGCGATCTCCGGCTATGGCCGCAGCGGTCCCGGCGCGCAGCGGCCGGGCTACGATTTCGCGGTGCAGGCCGAATCCGGATTGATGTCGATCACCGGACCAGCCGATGGCCAGTCAAGCAAGGTCGGCGTTGCAACGGTCGACCTGACCACCGGCCTCAACGCGACCATCGCGATCCTCGCCGCGCTGCATCAGCGCGCGCGTACCGGCGAAGGGCAATACATCGAACTCAGCCTGTTCGACGTACAGGTGCAGGCGCTGGCGAATGTCGCCAGCAGCGTGCTGTTCACCGATACCGACGCGAAGCGTTACGGCAATGCGCATCCGAGCATCGTGCCCTATCAGACCTTCGACGCCAGCGACGGCGCGTTCGCGCTCGCCTGCGCCAGCGACCGGCTGTGGCAGCGGCTCTGCGCGCTGATCGGTCGCCCCCAATGGCTGGACGATCCACGCTGCGCGACCAACACCGAACGCGTGCGCCAGCGCGACTGGCTGATCCCGCTGTTGGCGGAGTGCTTCGTCGGCGATACGGTGACGAACTGGTTGACGCGCTTCGAGGCCGCTGGCATCCCCGCCGCGCCGGTCAACAGCGTACGCGACGCGGTGATGGGCGATCTTGCGACCGCGCGCGGGCTGCGCATCGACGCAGACGGCATTCCGATGATCGCCAGCCCGCTGCGGATGACGGCTTCGCCGATGGCACAGGCGCGGCGTCCGCCGCGATTGAGCGAACATGCGGATGCGATCTGCGCAACGCATGGATTGGATGCGGATGCGCTGCGCGCCGCTGGGGCGATTCGATGACAGGGGAAACGATCTACGACGGCCTGCTCGTCGGCGCCTCGCTGGCGACGCTCGATGCGGATCGCGGCTATGGCGCGATCGAGGACGGCGCACTCGCATGGAAAGACGGCGTGCTGCGCTTCGTCGGCCCGCGCGGCGCATTGCCGAAGGCGACGGCATCGCTGGCGCGCGAGGTGATCGAAGTCGACAGTGGCTGGATCACGCCGGCCCTGGTCGACTGCCATACCCACGTCGTATTCGCCGGCGACCGCGCGCGCGAATTCGAACTGCGGCTGGAGGGCGCGAGCTACGAGGAGATCGCGCGGGCGGGCGGCGGCATCCTCTCGACCGTCCGCGCGGTGCGCGGAACGGACGAAGATGCGCTGTTCGCACAATCGCTGCCGCGCGCGCGGGCGCTGCTGCGCGACGGCGTGGCGACCCTGGAAATCAAATCCGGCTACGGGCTGGATCTGGACAACGAGCGCAAGATGCTGCGGGTCGCGCGCAGGATCGGCGATGCGCTCGGCATCACGGTGCGCAAGACATTTCTCGGCGCGCACGCGCTGCCGCCCGAATTCGCCGGCGATCCGGACGGCTATATCGATGCGGTCATCGGCTGGCTGCCGGCGCTGCACGCCGAGGGGCTGGTCGATGCGGTCGACGCCTTCTGCGAAGGCATCGGTTTCACGCCCGCGCAAACCCGGCGGGTGTTCGCATCCGCAGATTCGCTCGGGCTGCCGGTGAAGCTTCACGCCGATCAACTCAGCGATCTCGGTGGCGCGGAACTCGTCGCCGGATTCGGCGGGCTGTCGGCGGATCATGTCGAATACACGAACATGAACGCGGTGCGCTCAATGGCCGCAGCGGGCACCGTCGCGGTGCTGCTCCCCGGCGCATTCCATTGCCTGCGCGAAACCCGGCTGCCGCCGATCGACGCCTTCCGCGCGCAGGGCGTGCCGATGGCGGTCGCCACAGACTGCAATCCCGGCACCTCGCCCCTGCTTTCGCTGCGTCATGCGATGTCGCTCGCCTGCACACATTTCTCGCTGACGCCGGAAGAATCGCTGCGCGGCGCGACCGTGCACGCGGCGCGCGCGCTTGGGCTGGGCGACCGCGGTGCGCTGCGCGTCGGCGCGCGGGCGGACTTCGTGCATTGGGACATCCGCCACCCTGCCGAGCTGTGCTACTGGCTCGGCGGAGCGCTTGCGCGTAACGTATTCATCGCCGGTCGCGCATCGGCGAACTGAACCTTCAAGGAGCCACCATGCGACTCAGTGCCAGACTCGCGGTTCTCGCGCTTTCGATCGCCGTCGCGCATGTCGGCTACGCAGCGGGGGCCTCACCGGCAGCGCGCAAGCTCGCGCAGGATGCGGTCATCGTCGACACCCACATCGATGCGCCCACCGAGCTGATGAAGGAATGGCTCGATCTGAGCGTCACGCAACCGCGCGAGTTCGACTTTCCGAAAGCACGCGCCGGCGGTCTCGATGTGGCATTCATGTCGATCTACACCTCGCCGGGGCAGGACGAGGACGGCAGCGCCTATGCCGTGGCCAACAGGATGATCGACGCGGTCGAGAAAACCGCTGCCGACAACCCGGACAAATTCGCCCTGCTGCGCTCACCGCGCGATGTCGAAGCGCTGCGCCGGCTCGATCTGGTGCTGTTGCCGATGGGCATGGAAAACGGCGCCCCCATCGGCGGCGACCTCGGCAAGCTGAAATTCTTCTTCGATCGCGGCGTGCGCTATATCACCCTCGCCCACAGCGCCAACAACCGCATCGCCGACTCCTCGTATGCGGTCGAAAAACAGTGGAATGGTCTGAGCCCGTTCGGTCGCGAAGTAGTCGCGGAGATGAATCGGCTCGGCATGATGATCGATGTCTCGCACCTCTCCGATGCGGCTGTGGCGCAGTCGGTCGAGCTCAGCCGCACGCCGGTGGTCGCGACCCATTCGGCGCTGCGCCATTTCACTCCGGACTTCGAGCGCAACCTCAGCGACGAACTCGCCAAAGCCATTGCCGCAAAGGGCGGGGTCATCCAGATTCCGTTCGGCAACGCCTTCGTCGACCCGAAATCCGCAGCGAAGACCCAGGCCTATTTCGTCGCATACAACGATTACCTGCGCCAGCATGCGGCCGGCAAGACCACACAGACCGTGGCTGAATTCGACGCCGCATGGGACAAGGCCAATCCGCCCCTGCCAGTGAAGATCGAAGCGGTACTCGACCAGATCGACTACGGCGTGAAGCTGGTCGGGATCGATCACATCGGCATCGGCTCCGATTTCGACGGCGTCGGCGGCGCACTGCCGGAAGGTCTGAAAACCGTCGCAGATTTCCCCAACCTCATCGAAGGGTTGCAGAAGCGCGGCTACGCTGAAGCCGATCTGCGCAAGATCCTCGGCGGTAATTTGCTGCGCGTCTGGCGAAAAGTGGAAACGTTTGCCGCCCGGTCGGCCAAAGGCAAGTGAGCGCGCGATCATCCTCGGATCGATGAATCGCGGCCCACCACAGTGAACGGTGAGCATTCGATCGCAGTGTTCGCGGGAGATTGAGCCGACAGCCAGCTTGATCGGATGCGGTCGGGCCGGGGCGGGTTTTGCCCGTCGAATAGCCCGTCGTGGGCCCGGAAAAGCAAAACCCCCGCAGAGCGGGGGTTTTGGATTGAAGCAGTCTGACCAGTCTTCGCAGCGGATGGATCCGTTACTTGGCAGCCGTCTTCTTTGCTACGGCCTTCTTGGCCACGGTCGGCTTCGTCGCGGCCTTCTTCACGGCAGGAGCCGCAGCGGCGCCAGTCGCCTTCTTCGTGACCTGCAAACGGGCATTGCCGTAGCTGGAGTTGTAGCGCTTGCCTTTGGCGGTCTTGCGGTCGCCCTTGCCCATGTGGAAATCCTCGTTGGTCGTTGATTCGTTGAAGCCGGGCCCGTCGAAGCTCGCTTCATCGAAACCGGTCGTATTTAGTTATGGATCCGCAGTTTTGCCGCGAGGCGCGCATGCTATCACGCTGGGCACCCTGTTTTCAGGGACTGGAACCCCGGTCTGTCCCCGAAGGCGGTATCCCGGGTGCCTGTCCGGCGGAGCCCAAAGCAGTCAGCGCGACTCCGCTGCGTTGGCGGCATGGGTCAGACGCAGATTGACTAGATGTGCCAGCGCCAAGAGCGATCCACCGGCGACCATGATCACGGCATGCATCATGGAGTGATCGTGGAAGCGGGAAAACGCTCCGATCCAGACCAGAGCGAGACCCGGAACCAGCAGAAACCAGGCGTGAAAACCGCGGTGGCGGCGCCAACCGAGGGTCAGGGTGGACATGCCCAGCAGCGTGGCGAACACCACGAAAGCCTGATCCAGATCGACCCAGCCGCCCACTTCCAAACCGAAGGCCGGCGCGAACGCGAGCAGCAGCGGCCACAGCGCGCAATGGATCGCACACAGGAATGAAGCGGCGAAACCGACACGGTCGGCTTTGCGCAGGACGAGGCTTGGGCTGTGCATGACTTTTGGGGGGTTGGATTTATTTTGGAACATTATAACATTCTCGCGTCTCCCACCAGTGTACCCGCAACCCATGCCGCATTTCCCGCAATCCGTCAGCCGGCGCCCCAGGGTGATCCGCAGCCGCCTCTTCCTGGCGCTTGCCCTCGTGCTCGCCCCGCCGGCGTTCGTCTCCGCGCAGGAAACCGCCGGAAAAGATCCCCGCCACGATGAAGCCAAAGACCTCGATCGCGTGGTTGTCACTGCCAGCCCCCTGGGCCTGAGCGCAGAAGAGTTGAGCCAGCCGATTGAGGTTCTCAGCGGCGAGCGACTCGACCAGGCCAAATCCGCCACCCTCGGCGAAACCCTCGGCAAGCTGCCGGGCGTGCAGAGTTCCAACTTCGGCGCCGGCGTCGGTCGCCCGATCATCCGCGGTCTCGACGGCCCCCGAGTCGGCGTACTGTCCGGCGGTCTGAGCAGCCAGGATGTCTCCACCATCAGTCAGGACCACGCGACCGCAGTCGAACCCTTTTTGGCGGATCAGATCGAAGTGCTGAAAGGTCCCGCCACGCTGCTGTACGGCAGCGGCGCGATCGGCGGCGTGGTGAATATCGTCGATGGCCGCATCGCAGAGCGCCGGCTTGATGAAACCTTCAAAGGCCGCGCCGAACTTCGCTACGACAGCGTGAACCGCGGGCGTACCGCGATGGCCCGGGTCGATGCCTCGGGCGCCGACGGCGCGCTGGTACTGCACGCCGATGGCGTCTATCGCGATCAGGACGATTACGACACGCCCGATGGCGAACAGCTCAACAGCTTCGTCGAAACCCGCACCGGCGCGCTCGGCGTGTCCTACATCGGCGCGGACGGGTTCATCGGCGTGTCGGCTTCGCGCTACGACAATCGTTACGGCAATCCCGGCGAACCGGGCGACCCGTCCGCAGGCGAAGCCGGCGTCTCGCTGGACATGCTGCAGAACCGTTTCGAAGTGAAGACCGGCATCAACCGCGACTTGTGGATTTTCGACGGGCTGCGCGGCAGTTTCGCCAGCACCAATTACGAGCACACCGAATTCGAGGGCGCCGAAGTCGGCACTTTCTTCACTAATGAAGCCGACGAAGGCCGGCTCGAACTCACCCATAAGCCCTTCGGCAACTGGACCGGCGCCATCGGTTTCCAGGCCGGCAACCGCGTGTTCGAAGCGATCGGCGATGAAGCCTTCGTACCGCGCACCAAAACCCGCTCCCAGGGGCTGTTCTGGATGGAACACGGCCAGTGGGATTCGCTGCAGGTCGATCTCGGCGTACGCGCGGACCGCGTGCGCAGCGATGCCGCTGGCCAGCCGCGCCGCAGCTTCACTCCGCTCAGTCTGTCCGCCGGTGCCTTGTGGCGTTTCAACGACACCTGGCGCGTCACCGTGAATCTGGACCGCGCCGAACGCGCGCCGGCGGAGGAAGAGCTGTTCGCCGACGGCCCGCACATCGCGACGGCGTCATACGAGATCGGCGACCCGGGGTTGCGCGAAGAGCGCGCGGATCAGGCGGAAGTCGGCCTGCACTACCACGGCGAGCGTTTCGAAGCGAAAGCGGCGGTCTACACCACCCGCTTCGATGGATTCATCTATCTGGCCGACACCGGCACGTTCACGCCGCCCGAGCCGGGCGAAGACCCGCTGCCGATCCGGCAGTGGTCGCAGGCCGACGCGAAGTTCCGGGGTATCGAAGCCGAAATCACCGCGCATCTGCTCGACGATGAGCGCGGCGCATTGGATCTGCGCGTGTTCGGCGACCACGTTCGCGGCGAGCTGGACAGCGTCGCGGCCGGTGCCGACAAAGACCTGCCTCGCATCGCACCGTCGCGCTTCGGTCTGGATCTGAGCTGGAACACCGATCGCTGGCGCGCCGCGCTCGGCGCCACCCGGGTCATGCGCCAGGACGATGTGGCCGCAGACGAAACCGAAACCGCCGGCTACACCTTGGTGGACGCCCACTTCGCGTGGCATTGGGATACCGATGATTACGGTTGGGAAGTCTTCATCGACGGCAACAATCTCACCGATCAAACCGCCCGCGTCCACACATCGTTCCTGAAGGACAACGTGGCGCTCCCCGGCCGCAATCTCGGCCTCGGCGTCCGTCTATTCTTCTGATCGTCACACTCGAGCGTTAGCGTATCCATGCTGACGCTCTTCACCGCGCCCCCGCACCCGCCACAGGCCGTCCACTCTCTCCCGGACTGTGCCTGCGGCGGGTGCAACTTTTTAGCCCCGTCGTTCATCGCGACAAGGCGCGGCATTGCGGCATGGGCCGAGACTGCCGACAGTCAACAACTTCATCGACAAGTGCGAACGTCGCTGGCGTAGTTCGCTGGGCTGCGTCTATTGCTCGATGCAACGCGCGCAGATGCCGTGCACTTCCAGGGTCTGCGCCTGCGGTACGAAGCCCAGCGCCCGCGCGCGTTCATCCAGCGCGGCAACGACCTGGCGATCTTCCAGTTCCACCGCACTGTGGCAGCGGTCGCAGATCAGGAACGGCACCGAATGCTGGGCAGTGTTCGGGTGATGGCAGGCGACGAACGCATTCACCGATTCCAGCTTGTGGATGAAGCCGTTGGCGAGCAGGAAATCCAGCGCGCGATAGACCGTGGGCGGTGCGGCGGCGCCGGCGCTGTCTTCATCGAAAGCTTTGTCGGTCCGCGCGTTGTCGATGCGCATTTGTTCCAGCAGGTCATAGGCCTTGATGGGCTTGCCTTGCCGGGCCACCAGACCAAGCACCCGCGCGCGGATCGGCGTCAATCGCAATCCGCGTTCGCGGCAGGCGCGCTCCACCGCCGCCACGAAACTGGGCGCATCGTGGACGTGATGATGGGGATCGGTGCAGGCGTGCGGCATGGCAGGATAATGACGACAGCGGGGCCAGGACTCAAGCCGCGCGCGCCATCCGGACGATTCAGGCCGGAATCTTCGCCAGTGCGGCATCGATGCGCGCCACCGCCTCGAACTGCCCGGCCAAAAAGACCGTGTGCGAGATGTCAGGGCTGACCTGGGTGCCGGTGATCGCCACCCGCATCGGCTGCGCCACCTTGCCCATGCCCAGCCCCAGCGCTTCGGCGGTCGCATGCAGCGCGGCGCCGACGCTCTCGGCGGTCCAGGTGTCGAGCACGGCGAAACGGTCGCGCGCATCGGTCAACGCTGCAGCGGCATCGGGCTTGAGGTGCTTGGCCACGGCGGCCTCGTCGTATTCGATCAACGGGCGATACCAGACGCCCGCGCGCTCGGCCAGGTCCTTCAGCGTCTGCACGCGGTCGCGCAGTGCGACCACCACGTCCGCAGGGGCCGGGCCCTGCGAGAGGTCATAGCCCGCCTGCTGCAGGTGCCATTCGAGATGTTTCGCGACTGCGGTCGGGTCGTCGCTCTTCAGATACTGCTGGTTGAGCCATCCGAGCTTGGCCATGTCCAGCCGCGAGGCGCTGGGGTTCACGTCATGCAGCTCAAACAGACGGATCATCTCGTCGATCGAAAAGATTTCCTGATCGCCGTGCGACCAGCCCAGACGCACCAGATAGTTCAGCAGCGCATGCGGCAGATAGCCGCCATCGCGATACTGCATCACGTCGGCGGCACCGGTGCGCTTGGAGAGTTTGGCGCCGCTTTCGTCGAGGATCATCGGCAAGTGCGCGAAATTCGGCACCGGGGCGCCAAGTGCACGATAGATATTGATCTGTCGCGGGGTGTTGTTGACGTGGTCGTCGCCGCGCACCACATCGGTGATGCGCATGTCGACATCATCCACCACCACGGCGAAGTTGTAGGTCGGGTAACCGTCGGAGCGGAAGATCACCAGATCATCCAGCTCGGCATTGGCGAACTCGATCGTGCCCTTGACCTTGTCGTCCCACGCCACCGTGCCGTCGAGCGGGTTCTTGAAGCGGATGACGCGGTTCGGATCATCGCGAAAACCTTCGCCCCGCTCGCGGTACGCGCCGTTGTAGCGCGGCTTCTGCTTCGCTGCCATCGCCGCTTCGCGGATGGCGTCGAGTTCTTCTTTGGTCTCGTAGGCGTAGTAGGCCGTACCGGCAGCGACCATCTGCTCGGCGACTTCGCGATAACGATCAAGCCGCTGCGTCTGGTAGATCGGGCCCTCGTCATAGCCAAGCCCCAGCCATGCCATCGCGTCGAGGATTGCGTCGATCGCGCCTTGGGTGCTGCGCTCCTGGTCGGTGTCTTCGATCCGCAGGACGAACGCGCCGCCGGCATGGCGGGACGCCAGCCAGCAGTACAGTGCGGTGCGGGCGCCACCGATGTGCAGATAGCCGGTCGGGCTGGGAGCGAAACGGGTGCGGATGGTCATTCGAGCGGCATCGGAGAGTCAAGACCGGCATTTTACCTCGGGGCGGAATAGGACGGTTGCCTGATCCAGGGCGAGCGGCACCGGATAGATGCTGTCATCAAGAAGCATCGTGATCCACGCGCGAGCGGGAGCCCAGGCATCAGCGCAGGCATTGATGGTTCGATGTGTCCCCGCATCGGCGGGGATCACGGTATTTTGATGATTCTGTTTCCCGCAACCGGTCACCCAATACAATCCACCCATGACCACCCTTTTCATTTCCGACCTCCATCTCGATCCCGAGCGTCCCGAGATCACCCGCCTCTTCGGCGATTTCGTCGATGACCAAGCCCGCAGCGCCGACGCGCTCTACATCCTCGGCGACCTGTTCGAAGCCTGGGTCGGCGACGACGACCCGTCCGAACTCGGCGCATTCGTTGCCACCAAACTGCGTGCGCTCGGCGAAAACGGCGTGCCGGTGTGGTTCCTGCACGGCAATCGCGATTTTCTGGTCGGCCGCGATTTCGCGCGGCGCAGCGGCATCACGCTGTTGCCGGAAAACGCAGTCGCCATGCTTTACGGCAAACCTGTGCTATTGATGCACGGCGACACCCTTTGCACCGGCGATCTGGCCTATCAGGCGTTCCGCACGCAAACCCGCGACCCGGCATGGCGCGCTCAGTTCCTGGCACAGCCTCTGGCGGCGCGCCTGGCATTCGCCATGCAGGCGCGCACTGCCAGCCATCAGCGGCAGCAGGCCATGAAGCAGGACGATCGCGCGCAGTTCGAAACCGTCACCGACGTGTCGCCTGCGGCGGTGCGCGAAACGTTCATGCGCTACGGCATCGACACGCTCATCCACGGGCACACACATCGTCCGGCGATCCATGCCCTGGATATCGATGATCGCCGCTGCAGACGTGTCGTGCTCGGCGACTGGTACACGCAAGGCTCGGTGTTGCGGGTGGATGCAGAGGATCTGCACCTGAACGCCTTCAGCGGCACCGCAGCCGCCTGACCCTGCTGATTCCGTCTTTACGCGCAAGCCCATCCCTGTCCAGAGCCGAACCGCCATGCTTCTTCCTGCCCGCCTGCTGTGTCCATCGATGCTGCTCGCGCTCGCCGCCTGCGGCCCGGCCTCGGACCCGGCCAAGGTGCCCTCGGTGGCTTCTGCGCCAGTCACCGCCGAAGGAGCAACGCCGCCGACTGGCGCCACCGCGCCCACGGGCGGGAAACTCGAACTGACCGGGCACTTCGAGATCGCCGGCACGCGTTGGGGCGAAGCCTCGACCACGCTGTACTTCGATGATGTCGCGTTGTCGATGGAGAACGAACGCGTCATTCACGTGAACGGCCGCGGCACGCCCATGGTCGACTCGGCGATCGACGCAATCGAATCGATCCAGGTCGAAACGGACTCGCCAGAAGGCAAGCGCACGATCGAAGCGTGCAGCACCGGCTGCACGATGGACGCAACGATCATCGAGCAATCTCGCGGCGAGTGGTCTCTGCAGGCACTGCGCACCGCCACGCCGCTGCCGGAATCCACGCCGCTGGAGGTCGGAAACAAAGACCCGCGGCGCAAGGCATTGCTGGACGCGCTGCGTCCGCACATCGAGGCCGACTTGGGCCAACCTCTGATCTTCCAGGTCCAGACCCTCCGCGAGCACAACGGCTCGGCGTTCGCGGTGGTGCATCCACGCACACCCGCAGGTAAACCAATCGATTTCATGAAGACGCGCCATGCACAACGTCAGGCGGATGGCGTGCTGGACGGCGATACGGTGTTTGCGCTCCTGCAACACCGCGATGGGCACTGGCAGGTACAGGAATTCGTTGTCGGGCCCACCGACGTGGCATGGGCGGACTGGGCGCAGGACTACGGTGCCGCGAAGGCTCTGTTCATGCTGGCCGAATGACGCAGCTCATTCAGGAGCGATTCGGGTCGCTGCCGTGGCAAAAAATCAGGGCTGCTGTATTGCCAGCTCATCGAAACGCAGTGTCTTGCGCAGCAGTCCCTGGCCGCGTACGTCGTGCAGACTCAGGTCGAGGCTGCGTTTGTTCCAATCGATTTCGATCATGCCGAAATTGGCCTGCCGGAACGACTGTCCCGCTTCGCGCAATGCATTCGGCACCGGCGCATGCCACGCTTCGGTCAGACCGCTGCTGGTAAGGTCGTAAAGCGGATATGGCACATTTTCGCCCTGTGTCGACAACTCACCGTAATGGGTATCGCCACTGATCATGAAGACCCCACGCGCGCGGGTTTCGCGGATCAGGCGGAAGAGCCGCTGCTGGTCGTTCGGATAATTGACCCAAGCTTCCCAACCGGGGAAATCCGCGATCACCTGCAGACTGGAGCCGATCACGCGCACATCGGCCGGCTGCAGCAGTTGTTTCTCCAGCCATCGCCACTGAGGCTCGCCGAGCATGGTCGCTGCCGGATCTGCATTACGCACATACGGGCCGGGTACTTCACGGCCGGCCTTGCTCGCCCGCTCCGACAACTGCTTGTACTGATCGACACTTTCGAGAAACGGCGAGGTCGCAATGGGCGTACGGTTGTAGCGCAGATCAAGGAGGATCACCTGCACTCGCCGGCCTTCAGGGCCGAATGTGTAGCTGGTGTAAACGCCATCGCGTTCGCGGCGGGCGGAGCCGGGCGGCTCGCCCCAGAAATCGAGGAAGATCTGCCGGCTCTGCTCCTTCATCGGATAGTCGCCACCAGCGTCATTTTCGCCGAAGTCGTGATCGTCCCAGGTCGCGATCACCGGCACTTCAGCGCGCAACCGGCGCACACCGTCGATCGCTGCGAATCTGGCGTACTTCGCCCGCAACACGTCCATGTCGCGGGTGTCGCCGTAGATATTGTCGCCCAGAAATACGAACAGCTCCGGTTTGGCCGCAAGCACTGCGTCCCAGATCGGTTGAGGCACGGTTTCCTTCGAGCAGGAACCGAACGCGATGCGCGTGATCGCCACGCTCGGCGATGGCATGTCCGCCGAAAGCATGTTCGGCGATGGCATGTCCGCCGAAAGCATCTTCGACGATGGCATGTCCGACGAGGGCATCGCAGGTGCCGCGAACACGGACAGCGTCGTCGACAGAAACGCCGCGGCGAGACAGGCCCGGAAGCTTCGGGCCGGAATGCCCGGGGCATGCAGACTGCGTGTCGTCATCAGAAGCGAAGTTCTGCGGTGAGGAATACCTGCCGTGGCGCACCGGCCATCAACGTATAGTTCAGGCCGCTTGGGTCCGACGCCACGAATCCGTTGGTGCCGACGCTGGAGAAGTATTCCTTGTCGAGCAGATTGGTCACATCGAGCTTGAGCTTCAGCGATTCGACCCAGGCCAGCGACTTCCATTCGTAAGACGCACCGGCGTCGGCGACCCAGAAGCCAGGCACCGACGAGTCGTTGAGATAAGTGATGTAACGGC
>JBIITV010000005.1:0-64194 GCA_044340325.1 Lysobacteraceae bacterium | reverse complement strand
GAATCAACTCCCGCAGTGCCTGCCGTTCCATTGCCTGCATCTTTGGGCGAGGGCCTTTAGGCTTTCGAGCTTCCATCTCGATATCTCAATCCGGGAGGTCGAATTATATGATTTTGGCAACACCCTCAAAGAAAGTAACCAAAGAAAACATTCAGGTCCAATTCGAAACTACCAGCTGAGACATGCCCTGGATTTTTCGATGAGGCAGGACGCCTCATCGAAAAATTCCGGCTATGTCACAGTTGGCAGTTTCGAATTGGACCTGAATGTTTTCTCTTTGCGCCAAAGAAAGTAACTCGCGCACCAGCGCGAAAAAGGACCCAGGCTTTACCAGCACAACACGACCACCAAACATCCGCAACACCAAGAAAATACAAGCGCAGACCGCAGAAAATCATAAGCGCAGTTGAAGCCTTGAACGATAGCGACGTTCCGATCCGAGAATCAGCGTCGCGGCCAGGCCGCGATCAGCGCCCACAGCCCGCCGAGACCCGCGATCCACGCCGCCGCCGGCACGCCCAGCAGCGGCGGGCCGCCCGCTTCCAGCGCGAACAACACTGCGGCGGCAACCAGCAGCCCTGTACCGAGAATCGCGGAGACGATCCGCCGCTGCATCGCGTTGATCGTCTTCGCCAGATCGGCAAGATCATGCGAACGCATGGCGAGTTCGTGCTTACCGCCGACCTGCTGGCTCAGCCAGGCGTGCAGCAGCTGCGGCATATCCGGCGCGCGGGTGATGAACTCCGGCAGCCGTTTGCGGAATTCTCCGGCGAGCCGCTGCGGGCTGTAACGCTCGACCAGGATCTTCTCCAGCACCGGCTTGGCCACCGCCCAGATATCGAGCTGCGGATCGAGCAGACGGCCGACGCCTTCGATATTGAGCAGGGTCTTCTGCAGCAGGATCAACTGCGGCTGCAATGTCAGTTCGTAGCGCTGCGCGGTGCGGAAAATCTTGATCAGCACTTCGGCCAGCGAAATCTCCGACAGCGGGCGCGTGAAATACGGCTCGCACACCGCGCGCGCGGCTGCCTCCAGTTCGTCGATGCGGATCGTCGCCGGCATCCAGCCGGCCTGCACGTGCAGCTCGGCGATCCTTCGGTAATCGCGATTGAAGATCGCCATGAAATTTTCGGCGAGGTAGTACTGGTCCTCGCTGGAGAGCTGGCCGACGATGCCGTAGTCGATCGCGATGAAGCGCGGATTGGCCTTGCGCGCCGGGTCGGCATCGACCCAGATATTGCCGGCGTGCGCATCGGCGTGGAAGAAATTGTCGCGGAACACCTGGGTGTAGAACACGCGCACGCCTTTCGCCGCCAGCGCCTTGCGGTCGATTCCTGCAGCGTCGAGCGCGGCGATGTCGTCGCTGGGAATTCCGTAAACGCGCTCAAGCGTAAGCACGCGCTCGGCGGTGTGGCTCCAGATCACCTCGGGCACGTACAGGTCCGGAGAATCCTTCCAGAACCGGCGGATCACCGACGCGTTCGCGCCTTCGCGCTGCAGATCGAGTTCGGCGGCGAGCGTGGTCTCCACTTCGCGCACGACTTCGCGCGCACGGATCTTGTCGGCGTTGGGATGCGCGCGCTCCACCAGCGTGGCGATGCTGTTGAGCAGCGCGATATCGCCGTCGATCTGTTTTTCGATATCGGGCCGCAGCACTTTCACCACCACCTCGCGCCCGCCCGGCAGGCGCGCGGCGTGCACCTGCGCGATCGACGCCGACGCCAGCGGCGTGGTGTCGAAATGTTCGAAGGCTTCGCGGACATCCTGACCGAGCGACGCTTCGACGATGGCGCGCGCGGTGTGGCCGTCGAACGGCGCGACGCGGTCCTGCAGCAGCGACAGCTCGATCGCGATATCCGGCGGCATCAGATCGCGGCGGGTCGACAGGATCTGTCCGAACTTGACGAAGATCGGCCCCAGCTCCTGCAGCGCCAGACGCAGGCGCGCGCCGCGCGACAGCGCCGCGACCTCGCGCGATGCGCGCGGCACGAACGGACGCGCGAGCTTCAGCCAGCGCTCGGCGGGCGTGCCGTCGAGCAGATCGTCCAGACGATAGCGCAACAGCACGCGGCCGATCTTCGTGGCGCGCAGGACGGCGCTCATGCCGCGACCCCGTGCTTGAGGCAGGCATTCTTCAGGCGCGCGATGCGCGAAGCCAGCCGCTCGGCATCATCGCGCAGCGTGTCGACATCGTCGTAGAAGGCGTCCAGTTCCGCGCGCGGCACTACATCGCGCGATTCCTCGGTGAGATATTCGGCGGCGGTCTCGGCGAACTTCTGTCCGCCGACGCGCGCCTGACGCAGCGCGGCGGCGACGCCGTTGGCGATCTGTACGCCGATGACATCGCCGAACACCGCAGTGAACGGCTGCTGCCAGTCCGGATCGAAGCGCTCGGCCAACCGCTGCAGCCGGCGTGCGAGTTCGGCATCGCCCTCGATCCGCATCCGCCCGACCGGCACGGCGGTCTCGTCCTCATCGCGTTTGCCGAGCAGTTTCGGCAACAGTGTCTGCATGCCCAACGACAGCACGCCGCCCAAGGTGCTGCGCACGGCCAGATCGGGCGTCTGCTCCGCGTCGACCGGGCCGACCCGCAGTTGGGTGCCCTCGACCTGCAGACGCAGCGCCAGCGGAGATGCTGCGGAATCCAGGGCCAATACAACGCTGCGGCCGTCCAACGGCTGCAGGGCGTCGCGGGTGTCCGGGTCCAAGGCGATGGCCCGGTTCAGCGCTGCTTCCAGCGCGCGGCCGGCCAAGGGTTTCCACTGGAAGGGGGATGTGGTCATCGCCCTAGTCTACCGGCCCGGGACGAGAGCCGGTCACGGCGGTGTTCAGGCTGCGACTGTCGAAGCCGCAGTCCCGGACTACGCTTTTCGAGCGTCCGCATACGATGCCGCCAACCGCCTCAACCCCTCTTCGATGCTTACCCGTGGCACGTAGCCGAAATCGCGGGTGGCGGGCGCCATGCTGTACCAATGCGTCGTGCTCAATTGTTCGGCCAGAAACCGCGTCAACGGCGGCTCGTCCTTCAATCGCAGCAGCGGCCACAGCCCTTCGCAGATCGCACCGATCGCATAGGCCACGCCGAACGGCAGGCTCTTGTCGACTTCGGGCGCACCGGCCGCGCGCAGCAGCGCGTTGACGATCTCGCGTACCGGTTTGGGCTCGCCGTTGCTGATGAAGTAGGCGCGGCCGGCACAGGCCGCACCCGGCGCGAGATGCGCGAACGCATCGAAGTGCGCCTGCGCCGCGTTGTCGATGTAAGTCGTATCGATGACATTGTGGCCACCGCCGACGAAGCGCAGGCGCCCGGCTTTCGCCCGCGACGCCAATCGCGGCAGCAACTGCTGATCGCCCGGGCCCCAGATCAAGCGCGGACGCAGCGCAATGGTCGCGAGGTCGGGACTGTTGGCGGCGAGTACCGCTTTCTCGGCGATGGTCTTGGTGGTGGCGTACGGCGCTTTGAACCCTTCGCCGTAGGGCACAGTCTCGGCAGTGCCGCCCTCCACCGGATGCGTCGCGCGATGAGTCACGCTGGGCGTGGAGGTGTATACCAGTCGTCCGATGCCGTGCGCACGGCAGCCGGCGAGCACGTTCTCGGTGCCTACAACATTGGCCAAGTGGTAACTCTCGTAGCTGCCCCACGCGCCGGCCTTGGCCGCGTTGTGGAACACCGCATCCACCCCGGCACAGGCCGCGACCATCGCATCGCGATTGGCAAGATCGCCCTGGATCTGGCGCACCCCCAGCGGCTCCAGCGTGCGGTAATGGCCGCGGTTGTAACTCGCGACCTCGTGGCCCTGTTCGACCAGCCCTTTGCAGAGGGCGTGGCCGAGGAAACCGCCGCCGCCGGTGACCAGTATCTTCATATCTTTTTCCCATGTCCTGCGCACATGGTACGTCGGTCGAGGCGTATGCTGCGGCCATCCGCCACCGGGAGCCGTGCCATGCGTCGATCTGCCCTCGCCCTGACCGCCTGTGTCGCCATTGCCACGGCCGCAACAGCCGGCGCGCAATCGCTCGAACAACAGCTCAAGGATCGCTTGCTCAGCCCCAGCAGCAACGGTACGTCCAACCTCAACGAACGCGACGCCTCCGGCGGCATCAAGGAAGCGCTGGCGCAAGGCGTGGATCGCGCGGTCCGGCAACTCGGCAAACCCGACGGTTTTTTCCGCGACCAAGCCGTAAAGATCCTGGTGCCGGAGAAGATCCGCAAACTTGCCGATCTGGCGCGGCAGCTCGGCGCCGGCAAGAAAGTCGATGCCTTCGAGCTGTCGATGAACCGCGCCGCAGAGAAAGCGGTACCGGCGGCGGCGAACATCCTAGCCGACTCGGTACGGCAGATGACGCTGCAGGACGCGATCGGCCTTGTGCGCGGCGGCGAAACTTCCGCCACCGATTTCTTCCGCCGCACCAGCGAACAGAAACTCTACGATGCGTTCCGGCCGATCGTCGAAAAACAGACCGCTGCGGTGGGCGTCACCCAGAAATACAAGGACTTCAGCAAGAAGGCTGGCGGCAATGCGCTCGCCGGCGCGCTGCTCGGCGGCAGCTCGAACGGCACCACCAGCGCCGACCTCGACGACTATGTCACCCGCGAAACGATTGATGGCCTGTTTCATGTGATTGCGGAGCAGGAAAGGCAGATCCGCAGTAATCCGGCGTCACGGACGACGGATTTGTTGCGGAGGGTGTTTCGCTGATGCATGGGGCATCAGTGACCGAACGTCGGCTGCGCGTTCGGCAGCACTTGACAGCCGCTAAATCAGCCGGGCATAACTGAACCAGTTGTCGCCACCTGCCGCTGCAACACTACGGGGCAAGGACGCCGAGCGACACGCCACAGGGGATGTGTGATGCAGAAAGAACCTGAAACGGGTGCCGAGCACCCCGACAACGACGATGCCATCGCGGGCGCACTGGTAGAGCACGAGCTCGACGCCTCCGACCCCACTGAACAACGAACGCGCGCGATCCTGCAACTGTTCCGCTCACTTGCGATCGGCAAAACCATCGCCGTGGTTGGCAGCGGCGCGTCAGTCGTCTACGGTTATCCGGATTGGGGCGACTTGGTCATCAAGCTCGCCACTGAATTGCGTTCGGATAGCTACATCGCGAAATCCGGCGCTGAATCAAAGCTCAGACAGCTCAAAAAAGCTCTGGCGGACAATGACTACGAAAGCAATGAACAGAAAAGAAAAAAAGCTTCGAACCCAAAAACACCCAACGAGCAGAACCCTCTCCTAAGTCGAGACGAATTGCTCGCCCTTTGCGACGAGATCGCTAGCTGCCTCTGCGAAGACAGTAGAAAGACTTTCGACAAAAAGGTCGCAGACCTGTTCGAACGATCGCAGGTCTACTGGAGTCGTGAGAATCTGCTCAAGGATCACCCTCTGAAAGATCAGCTGGAAGATCTGCTTTCGAAGCCATCTCTGCACGATCGTAAAACGCCACCACAGCCCGAAGATCTTCTGCCGGTCGACATTGCCAGCTTGATTTTGTCGCTGCCTATCATCACTGAAAAACCAAAACGAGCAGATCTGGACAAAGGAAGACTGATCAATGCGCCGAGAAATCTGCTCGACCCGCTTTACGAGCTCCGCAGCAGAATCGGCATCCATCGCTTCGTTACTTTCAACTATGACCTTGAAATCGAGGCGTTGCTGGAGGACATAGACTACCCTTTCGATGAGCTCACGCATATCGCAAAGTTGCCGCAAGAGACAGGTGATCCCGAAAAGGATCTGCCAGACCGTCTGAGTCAATCAAGACTTGGCGGTATCGCGCGTTCCATCTCGCTCTCTCCAGAAAACGCACCGGACCTGATCTCTATAGCGGCGGTCCCTTCATCGGCCAACGATCTCATCGTGCATGTACATGGCGCCGCGAGACGTCCCAAGGACATGGTAGTAACGCAATCCAGGTACAACGCCATGTACTACGACGACCAGACCTTCCGTCGCGGCTTTGAGGATGCCCGCCATCTTCTTTTCGGCGGAAACGCTGTTCTGTATGTCGGTCTCGGCCTCACTGAAGAAGACGTGATGCGTCCGTTACGATACCTCAGCACCAACCTGCGTAATCGTCCCATCTTCGCTCTTGTTCCACTGCTTTCCAACGAAAATCGTGCAAAAGCTTTCGAGCATAGGATCAAGTCAAATTTTGGAGTCAATGTCATTACGTATGGCCGTGCGTATACAGATATCCCAGAAGTCTGGAGGAGAAACGAAGGAGCAGTCAGGCGACATCCGCTATTGAAGGGCGCACAACACAATTTCATTTCTTTAGGAGCCGAACTACGCAATATCAGAGAGTCGTTTCTCGCCCCTGATGGACAAGACGAGACGCTCGACAAACTCGCTTCAGGCTTAAGAAATCTCAGCAAGAAAAAAAAAGACTTCCCTCGATTGCACCACGGCAACGCCCTGATCCCGAAAATCGCAAAAATCTTGCTTAAGAAGCATCATCAAGAAAATCTGCTTAATAAAAAAAATAGTCTGCGGACCATCAAGCCTGGCAAGACCGAAGCGTTTGTCAAGACAATGCAAATGGCGGCGATCACGACCGCACTCTGCAATGCACTAGAGTATATGCAGAATGTCACCTGCACTTGGCAACACAGGCTCAGAATTTGGCCTTCGCCGGGAGAAGGAGATAGTTCGGGCTTAGGCAGTCATTACGGTGCTGTACATCAAGCCCGCTCGCCTATGAAACCGTTGAAAATCGACCAGTCGCTCGACGAAGAATCAGTCGGTCGAATTCTAAGCCCGGATTCGATCCATGCGGGTGTCAGAATATTTCAAGTCGAGCACGGCAAAGGCAGGGGCACGCTCTTCAACATGATCAAGGAGAAATGTGATGAACGAGAAAAGAACCTGAATGTTCTCGACTGGAGGGCTATCAATCTCAACCATACGCTGCGAGAGAAAACTGTTCTGTCGGACCTCTTCGCCAATCTCGACAAAATCCGGTTTCTCTGTCTGCAAGGCGCCGACTCCCTTCTGGATAGAAGAGACCCTCGGCCCGCCACGCTGTTTCTGGAGTCTTTTTTTCTCAAACTGAAACAATTTTGCCGACCACACTCAAACAGGCGCGGCCTGCACCTGATTCTGATCGTCAGAAGTCAGCGCACTGCAGAATATTTCTCAAGGACTCTCACGAATGCTCCTTATGTACCCTTGAAACCCAATCCTCTTGCCATTCACGATGGAAATTCGTTCTCCGTGGAGAAGCCTGACTATTGGAGCCGGTTCGCAAGCAACTACCCACGCCTCGCAGAGGCCATGAAGAACAGCAGATGGGCATTTTTGGCGGTTTCAGGCGCAATGGAGAACCTGCACAAAGATAAGGGCGAGCATGAAAATAAGGAAGTAAAGAGTTTCCTTCAAAGCTGCGACCTCGCATTGCGCCATCGACTATTCTCGATCGACCAAAAACACCACCAGGCAGCGCTGTGCGAGGTACTGCTGGATGAGCGCCATCGCCTCATCCAGAGATCCATGGATATAGGAAAGCGCATGCAAGTCATCGTCGAAAACATCATTCTCAAATGGATGTATGCGATTCCGATTCCGATCGACAGGATCACGATCCAAAACATTCCTGAGATCACGAAGCTCAAGATTAACAGCAGCTTGTGGAGCGAATCGATCATCGAAAATGCACTCTATGCCCTCAAAATTTACCGCTTCATCTTCGAGACCGATTACGACGCCCGCACCCCGCAGAACAGCGAAAATTCTCGGTACATCCTCCACGGAGCGATACGACAATTGCTCGGCTATCGCCGCGGCTTCACGATGGACGCACCCTTGGCGCGAGATCACAACAGCGTCGGCCTGTCGCTTATGCTGATGGATGGTGGACCGATGCTGAGCGCGGAGGATTTCGCCTCCACTTGCAGACTCTTCGATAAGCTGACTGCCCTCGTGCCGACGCAGCGCAACCGAGTCGCGATCCGAAGCGCCTATGCGTTGATCCGGGCGACGATCCATACCCAGAGCGCGATGCGCGCAGGCCTCGTCGCCGAAACCACCGACTACAGTCGCAGCGCATTGCATGCCCATCTGCGTCGCCTTGCCAGACTTCGTTCGCTGTCGCGGAGAAGTCAAGAGTTCGTCGAGGACCCGTCGTCGCACCCCCCAGTGCTATACAAAGAGTGCGAACTATGGCTGCTCAACGAGCTCGGCGTCGTGCGCTTCCTGCAAGGCAATATGCACGATGCCGTCTTCGCTTTCCGCGAATGCTTGGGAGCCGCAGAGCGGCTCAAGATCGGCGGCAGAAGCATGGCCGAGATCGATCCCTCACTGGGGCCGCGGCTATCGATCAATCTCGCGCTGTGCTTGATCGAACGCGCTCGCTTCCACGACGCAGAGTCGCTAGTGGATAAAGCCCTCCACGGGCTCCCGGCACAAGTGAAAGACGCCGAGAACCCGGAGTATCTGTTGCTGTGGGCGCTTTTGCAGGGCTGCCGCGCGCAGATCCAACTGTTGACCGCGCAGTTGGACTCCGCACGGGAGACGGTCAAGGGTGCGCTTCCGATCATCGAGAAGCTTGGCGCATTGGGCGCGCAGGCTTGGCTGCACTCGGTGCAAGCCTCCGCCTCACTGGCCTGCGAGGCACACGACGAAGCCGATGCGGCGATTTCGCTGGCGCTAGCGGCGGCGCGAGGTGCGCACCGGCCAGACCTGATCCTAAGTCTTGAACTGAGCGCGATCGACATCCAACTCAGCGCTTCCGGGTACAACCGCGAGACCGTACTTGTCTCGCTGACCCGTCTGGAAAATCTCGAGCGCACCGCATTGCGTCTGGGCTCGCATCGGTCGCGCTGCTCGGCGATGCTGATCCGCAGCCGCGCGCTGCTGACCATCGAGCAGATGGAGCCGGCGCGCGAGACGATCATCGAAGCGATCTCGATCGCCCAGCTCAACGGCATGCGACTGAAGCGGATCTCAGGTTTGATCCTACTGGTGGCGCTGATGGCGCAGCGCGGAGAACGCGAGCCAGCTCGACGTCTCTTGCCATCGGTGAAGCTCGCGGCAAACAGGGCTGGATATGTGCGCGCGGTCGCAGACATTGAGCGGCTGCAGCAGGCGATGGATATCGAAGGCGGCGTGCCACAATGGGCCGGATTCGTCTCCGACTTCGGCAGCACCGACCGCCGCCGATCCACTCTGCGCTGAGGCCTGCAAACGTAGGCGGGTGATAACCGGATTTGCAGCACTTTCTGCGCAGTCGGCACAGCTCGGCCGACGCGATTCGTACGCACTGTGGTCGACATTGAGCGTCTTGTACATGCGGTGGACCTCGATGGCGGCGTCCCGCGCTGATCCGGCTATGTCTCGGATTTCGCAAGCGATAACCGCCGCAGGGTGTTGGCGACCTGAGTGACGGCGCATGGCCCTTCCCGCGCGCTACGAACGGGCCCGATGATCGCCGGCCCCGTTTCGCTTCACCCATCGCCGCGTTGAAAATTATTGACTGCGGCAGCGCAGCATCAACCATCTTCATCCGCTAGCTTTTGAACGGTGACACGTTTCACAAATAAAACGGCAGCGCTACAGATACGATCGATACGCCGTCCGCATGCAGACACCCGCCGACGGCATCACCGCTCAACACCCCCAGTGACTGCGTTCCCTTAACGGCGAATCGCCTTAAGGGCTGGACACGTGTTGACACATCCCCCGCACCGATTGTTTTAAGGATGAATTCGCAATGGTACGTAAGCACTTGTTGTACACCGCGATCGTTTCGACGCTGCTGGCAGCGCCACTCGCGTTTGCCGCGCAGCCGGTGGTCGAGATCGGCGAAGCTTTCGTCAGCGAAGCCCCGATGGCCAAAGCCATGGGCGGCGCCGCGTTCGCCACCCGTGAGGCCAAGGCGCCGACCCTGGTCGCGTTGGGCGCGCCCGCGCTCGCCGACACCCGCGCGCTGAAGACGCGGCGCGAGGCCCAAGCCAAGCAAGGTCGGCCGTTCGAAGTCGGCTTTGCACGCAATGTGCCGAACGCGAAGATCGCGCTCTCGCAATTGGGATGGGAACGGCTTGGCGATGGCAGTCTGGCGGCCCGGTTTGAGATTGCCTCCGACACTGCGGTCGCGATGCGCAGCGGACTTTCGCTGAAAAGCAGCGGTCGCGGCAATCCCGGCGCGGTGACCCTGCGTTTCGGTGGCAACGACGGCCGCGTGTTCGAGCAGAACGGCCGCGAGTTCGCTGGCAAGCACATCGGTTGGTCGCCGGTGCTGATGGGCGACAGGGCGACCGTCGAGATCGTGCTGGCGAAAGGCCAGCGCCCGCAGAACTTCAGCCTGAGCCTGCCGCAGATTTCGCATTTCGACACCAGTCCGATCGCCAGCGAAGCCGCGCTGTCCAAGCTCACTGCGCGCATCGGCGAAAGCGACAGTTGCGAAAGAGACATCGTCTGTCGCACCAGCCCCACCGCCGGCTTCCTCAATGCCGAGAAGGCGGTCGCACGCATGACGTTCGTCACTGGAGGCAGCTCATATCTGTGCACCGGTACGCTGTTGAACAACAACTACTCGCCGAAGAAGCGGCTGTTCTGGAGCGCAGCGCACTGCTTCAGCAGCCAGAGCGTCGCTGACACGCTGCAGACTTACTGGTTCTACAAAGCCACCACATGCGGCGGCACCACTCAGGCGCCCGGTGCGGTCACGCTCACCGGCGGTGCGTTCCTGCGGCACGCCAACACCACACGCGACACGCTGCTGCTGGAGCTGAAGACCGCCCCGCCGGCCGGAGCGGTCTACGCGTCCTGGACCAGTGCAGCGATCGGCGCCACCGGCACTCCGATCGTCGGTATCCATCACCCCGCTGGCGACGCCAAGATGTATTCGCTGGGCACGGTGACGGGTCTGTCGACCTCGGCCCTCGGCAACTCACCGCTCTATCGTGTGGTGTGGAACACGGGCGTGACAGAAGGCGGGTCTTCGGGCTCCGCGCTGTTCACGGTGAACTCCAGCGGCACGCATCAGTTGCGCGGTGGTTTGCTGGGTGGCGGCTCGTACTGTTCGACACCGACGCAACCGGACTACTACTCGCGCTTCTCGGATGTGTATTCGTTGATCTCGACGTATTTCAACCCGTAACCGCAGCATTATCGCGACACAGCGCGTGCCTGGCTTTCGCCGGGCACGCCTTTTCGTATCGCCGTACGCTCCACGATGCGGCACAGGCTGGCGTTTTACGGCCAGTATCGATACATCCCGGCAAGCGATCTGCGGCATGCACACGCCGAAAGACCTGACTTTCCGGGCGACAACCGCAGACACGCGGTGCGTGCCAGCACGCGAAACGTGTCGTGCAGTACGGCACCACTCTTTGCCACATGGAAAAATGGAAAATTGAAAAGGGAGTGGGTTCGCCGCGTTCCAAAGCAGTCGCGTTACGCATGCGTCCGGCGCTCATGTGCTGCAGATGGACATGGTTCTGACCAGCATGGTTCTGACCAGTACAGCTCTGACCAGCACGCTCGCACCGCGTCACGCCTTCACCATCCCGAAAACATCAACCATAAGGAAATGCGCTGAAATGAAAACTCGTATTCGCGTTGCATCAAGCTCGCTGGTATTGACGTTGCTGGCCGCCAGCACGCCCTCGTTCGCCGCCGACACGGCTACGCAGGTCGGCGTCTGGAAGCCAAGCGCCACGTTCAGCACGCGCATCGTTGGCGGCACTCCGGCCGTTGGCGATCGCTCGTTCACCGTGCGCACATCCGGCTGTGGCGGCACGATCGTTGCCGACAGCTGGGTGCTGACCGCCGCACATTGCGGTAGCCAGAGCACGGTCTACGCAGGCTCCGTCAACACCGGCAGCCAGACGGCGTACAGCGTCGCCCAGTACATCCAGCACCCGAACTACAGCGTGAACTCCACCGCCGGCAGCTACACCAACGACTATGCCCTGCTTCGCATCAACGGCACGTTCCCGGCCAACCTGATCCGCGCCAAGCTGCCCGACGCGACGGTGATGCAGGCCGTGGCCAAGCCAGGCGACCTGGTGACCACCCTGGGCTGGGGCGCAACCTCGCAAGGCGGCAGCGGCACCACCAGCCTGCGCGAAGTCACCATCCCGGTCGTGTCCGACGCTACCTGTGCGGCTTCCTACAATGGCAGTAGCGCGGCCAGCGGCCTCAAGCTCAACCCGGCCGTCCAGATCTGCGCCGGGCTCGCGGCCGGCGGCAAGGACTCTTGCCAAGGCGACAGCGGCGGCCCGCTGATCGCGCCTTACAACGGCTCGATCTACAGCATCGGCGTGGTCAGCTATGGCAAGGGCTGCGCGCTGGCGAACTACTACGGCGTGTATTCGGAAACGGCTGCCATGGTCAGCTGGATCAGCAGCTATATCGGCGGCACCACTCCGCCGCCCACCGGCCAGACTTATAGCAACGGCACCGATGTCCAGATCCGCGACAACACCACGGTCGAAAGCGCAATCGCGGTGTCCGGCCGCACCGGCAACGGCTCGGCCACCACGCCGGTCGCGGTCAATATCGTCCACACTTACATCGGCGACCTGAAGGTCGATCTGATCGCACCGGATGGCAGCGTCTACGTACTGCACAACCGCGCCGGCGGCGGCACCGACAATATCAACCAGACCTACACGGTCAATCTGTCGAGCGAACCGCTGAACGGCACCTGGAGGCTGCGCGTGAACGACAACGCCAATGCCGACACCGGCTACATCAACAGCTGGAGCGTGACGTTCTGATCGCTGTCTGACCGGAACCACGATGCGAACGGCTGCGGGCAGTGATGCCCGCAGCTTTTTTCGTCCTGGACTAGCGAAACACACCGTCAGAGCAGCCACTCATGAATCAACGCAGCGGTCGTGTCGCCGCCCAGAGCACCAGCTTCTCGCGCCCGATCTTGGCGTTGTGGCGGATGTCCACCGGAAACGCTTTCGGATAATTCAGGAACGTCTGCACGTTCGCGGTATGCACGAAACCATCGCCGAGGTGGCGCAGCTCGTCTTCGATTCGCGGCCATTCCGATGCCGCCACGCCAGCGCGCAATTCCACGCACAGCACCGGTCGCTGTGAGCCGAAGTTGCCGATGCCCACCAGTGCAGTGCGATACACATCGCGATGAGCGTTGAACACAGGCTCGACCTGCTCGGTGCACAGTGTGGTGTCGACAGTCACCACG
This sequence comes from Lysobacteraceae bacterium, assembly GCA_044340325.1. Taxonomy (GTDB): domain Bacteria; phylum Pseudomonadota; class Gammaproteobacteria; order Xanthomonadales; family Xanthomonadaceae; genus Lysobacter_I. The sequence goes on along the minus strand of JBIITV010000005.1, from coordinate 51,030 downwards.
CGCTGGGTCTTGCGGCCGCAGAACCACAGCCGGCCTTCACCGTCGTAGTAACCCAGATCGCCCATGCGGTGCACCATGCGCGTGCTGCCGTCCGGCAGGGTCTCGCGGATTTTGGCGATACGCGTGGCATTGTCGCGATTGAAATACGCATCGGTGGCAGTGGGGCCGGCGACTGTGATCTCGCCGACCAGCCCGCCCTGCACGATCAAATGGTCCGACCAGGTTTCGATCGCCGCGTCATCCACGCCGATCAGCCGCACCTCGTTCGGGGGCACCGCGCGGCCGACGCAGGTGCCGGCGCCCTGCTCGGTGCGCGTGCGCAGGGTCAGCAGTTCGCGACCTTCGATAACCGCCACGGGCAGGCATTCGGTGGCGCCGTAGGGCGTCCAGAAGTTCGCGTCCGGCGGCAGCAGGTCGCGCAGCTTCGCGACCACATCCGCCGGCACCGGCGCGCCGGCGGACATCACGGTTTTCAAACCCGGCAGCGGCTGTCCGAAATCGGCCAACACCCGCATCAATGCCGGCGAACCGAACAGCTGATCGACATCGAAACGCGCGATCGCCGCATGCAGCTTGCGCGGGTCGGCCCTCGCCGGTCTGGTCGGGTCCATGTCCGGAATGATCGACGTCGTCCCAAGCGCCGGATCGAACAGCGCGAACGGCGGGAACGTCGGCAGGTTCGCGCCGCCCGGCGCGATGCCGAACGCGTCGCGCATCATCTCGATCTGGGCGACGAAATGGCGATGGCGATACACCACGCCCTTGGGTACGCCAGTAGAGCCGCTGGTGAAGAGGATCGCGGCGGTATCGTCGGCCTGCGTGTCGGCAAGCCGCGGACCGGCGCCCGCGCCCGCCGCCTCGATGTCGGCCAGAGTGGCATCGGCGAGGATCGCACGCGTTCCGGTGGTGATGCTGGTCTTCGCGCTGCGCGCCCAGCCGAGCAATCTGCGCGCGACATGTGCGAGCGGAATGCCGATGAAAGCCTCGGCCTGCGCTTCATCGAGGCATTGTTTCAACGCGCGCTTGTCGATGCCCGGATCGACCAGCACCGGCACCGCGCCGGCCTTGAACAGCGCGAACATCAACAGGAAGAATTCGGGCGTCGGCCGCACCATCAGCACCGTGCGCGTGCCGCGGACGATGCCGCGCTTCGCCAGCCCGGCGGCGATGGCATCGCTGCGCGCATCCAGTTCTGCGTAGGTCAAGGCGATGTCGTAGGCGCCGCTGCGGCCGGGGCAGCGCATCGCGACCTGATCCGGGCGCTCGCGTGCGAGGCGCGGCAGGCTGGCGGCGATATTGCAGGAACCGGTCGGGGCGTTCGTGTCGATCTCGTTCATGGCGCCATTCTCCACCGTCCGGCCTCGACGTTGCCAATCGAACGCGGGCCGTCGGTGATGTTGCGCACCGGAACACGGCAGCGCGTAGCATTCCGACTATGTCCATGCCCCATCCCTGCCTGTCCTGCGGCGCCTGCTGCGCCCACTACCGCGTGAGTCTGCACTGGTCCGAGGCCGAGCCCAGCCTCGGCGGCCGGGTACCGATCGAACTCACCGAGACCTTCGGCCAGCACCAGCGCAGCATGCGCGGTACCTGGGCGAAACAACCGCACTGCATCGCGCTGCAGGGCACGGTGGGCGAATCGGTGAGTTGTTCGATCTACGACGCGCGCCCCGGAGCCTGCCGCGATCTGCGGATGTCGTGGGAAAACGGCGCGCCGAACCCGCAGTGCGACAACGCGCGGATCGCCTACGGTCTTGCACCGTTGACACGCGAGGACGTGGAAGCCTTGCCATCGAAACAAGCGACATAGGGTGCGCCTTGCCGCACCGGCTTTTTCGCGGCGTTACAAGCTGCGGTGTGCCAAGGCGTACCCTATGTCCCGGCGGGATTCGCGTCCAGAAACCTGCGCATCGCCGGCACCAGAACTTCATGCTTGTCTTCGAGCACATAGTGACCCGCATCCTCGAACGCATGCGCCTCGGCCTGCGGCAGCGCTGTCTGGAAGCCTTCGAGAAAGTGATGGTCGAACACGAAATCGCGCAGTCCCCAACCGATGAAGGCGGGGCGGTCGGCGTAGGCCGGCAGACGTTTCGCAGAGGCATTCACCAGCGTCCACGCCGGGTCGCCTTCGGCCAGCGGAATATCCTGCACGAAGCGCAGCGTGGCGATGCGATTTGCCCACGAGTCGTACGGCGCCTCGTAGGCGCGGCGCACGTCGGCCGGCATCTTGCGCATGACGCCGTCGCGGGCGGCACCTGCGGCGAAGGCATTGAAGCCGCGAATCATGAGCGCGCCCAGTTTCATATCGCGGCCGAGCTTCAGCTGCCACGGCAGCGGTTTCGCTGCCGGCAGCGGGAACGCGGCGGTATTGGTGATCAGCAGACGCCGCACCTGCGCCTCGTGGGCCAGCGCCCAGCCGAAACCGATCATGCCGCCCCAATCGTGCACTGCCATCGTCAGCGGGCCATCGATACCGAGCGAAACGAGCAGACGGGTCAGATCGTCGACCCGCGACTGCAGCGTGTAGTTGTATTCCTTGTCCGAAGGCTTGTCCGACAGCCCCATGCCGACGTGATCCGGCACGATGCAGCGGTATCTGTCCTTCAGGCCAAGCACCAGATGCCGCCAGTAATAGCTCCACGAGGGATTGCCGTGCAGCATCAGCACGATCTCGCCGTCGCGCGGGCCTTCGTCGAGATACGACATCGAAATGCCGGGCCGCACTTCGATGCGTTTGGGGGTGAAGGGGTAGTCGGGGTAGCGGTCTGCGGTCATTGGTGAGGTCTGTGAGAAATTTTCCCATGGCCGACGGCGGCAAGCCATGATGGTCGGCCCGGAAACACGGCCGACAAGGATAAGGCCTACCCCAGGATTTCGCACCGCATGGCGGCACGCAGGCGCGTTTTCGCCGACTCTCAGCCTGTTGCTGCTGCGAACTTGCTCCACAGAAGGTCAAACCGCGCCCCGAAACTGCGCACCAGACGCACATCGTCGGTGACCACCAGGTTCTCCTCGTTGCCGGTGCTGGCGCCGCGGGTCCAGTTGAAGCTGCCACTGGCCAGGCGTGCGCCGTCGAACAGGGCGAACTTGTGGTGCATGTGGAAGGCGGTGTCGTCCAGCCGTACCTCAATGCCGCGATCGCGCAGGCGGATCACGTCGCTGCCGGTGTCGTGGATCTTGTGGTCGTCGCTGACAATCCGCACCGACACGCCGCGCCGCTGCGCGTCGATCAGCGCGTCGCACAGGCGGTCGTCGGCGATGGTATAGACGCAGACATCGATGCTGCGTTTCGCGCCGAGACACAATTCGCGCAGCTTGCGCAGACAGTCTTCGCCCGGCGCGAAATAGGCCTGCGCTTCGACCGGCGGCGGGTCGGCGCTTGCGTCGAGCGTCTTCACCACCTGTTCCAGCCAGCGCAGCAGCGTCAGCGGCGCCGTGTCCGGCTGCGCCCAGCGTTCGCGGACCAGATCGAACGCGCGGTTGCGAAGGTAGCGCACGCGGTCGCGGCTGAGACGCTCGCCGAGCGCGCGCAGCTCGATTTTCTCGTCGTCGTCGAGCACCGCGTCGTCCGCGCTTTCGCACAGCAGGCGGTCGAGCTCCGCGAAATCGATCATGCGCCTTTCATCATCGCGGCGTCTTGCCGAGCAAGCGGTCCGAAAATTCTTCCAGAGCCTGCTTCAACTGTTCCTCGCGCAGCGCGGCCGCCAGTGCCGGTCCTTCGGTCGGGACCGCACGGCTGCGCTTGCCGGGCGCGGGAGAAGCCGGCGGCGCGCTCTGCAGTGCGGCCGTCTGTGCGCCGATCCTCTCGGCAAGCAGAGTCAGAATCTGCTGCAGCTGCAGTTGTTGATCGGCGTGACGTTCGAACCACTCGGGCAGTGCCATCGTTGCGGGCGTCGTTGCGGGCGTCGTTGCGGGCGTCGCCGCTTCGGTGCCGGCACCATCGCCGCTGCGGGGCACGCTCAAGCGTTCCGACAGCCGCTCGATCGCCGCGAGCACCTGCGGCCATGGGGTATCGTGTTCGCTGCGCTCGATCGGCAGCGTCGCTGTTTCGGGCGTTTTTTCCAGCGCGCGCACGCCTTCGACCAGGTCGTTGAGCTGGGCGACCACACGCTGGCCGACATCGGCATCGCCGGCGCCCATCGCCTTGTTGCGCATGAAGTCGCGCTTGATCTGCGTCCAGCGCGCGGCCTGTTCGTCGCTGATGGCGCCGCGCAACTCGGCAAGCTTCAGCAGGTTTTCCTCGGCGCCTGTAGTGAGCAGCTGCGCTTCGCCGACGTAGTGATCGGCGATCATCTGCTGCAGCTCGGCGGCGTTCATCACCGGCGAGATCTTCTCGGCCAGCTTGTTCATGTTGCGGTAGCTGCCCTGCAGTTTGAATGCGGGCTCGGTGCGGTATTGATCGGCCTGCGCGGCGCTGGCGATGTACTGCTGATTGACGCGATAGACCACGTCGCGCACCTGCATCAGTCGCTCCAGCGTGGCCGTGATTTCGTTGATCTCGGCGCCGCTGTAGGCATGGCTCAGCGTATTAGCGGAGAACGGCTTGCCTTCGATCTTTTCGACCAGCCGGTACAGATCGTTCAGTTCGCGCGTGGCCAGCGGCGCCAGCACCGGATTGGAGGTCAGGCAGTTCTCGATGTAGCTGAGCTTGAACGATGCCTCCATGCCGCCCAGCACATCGCCGAGGTTGTAGATATCGGCGCGGTTGGCCAGCATGTCCGGAATCTTGAACACTTCGCCGGACTCGGTGTACGGGTTGCCGGCCATCGCCACGCAGAATTTCTTGCCGCGCAGATCGTAGGTGCGGGTGCGTCCCTGCCATACGCCTTCGATGCGGCGCGTGCCGTCGCACAGCGAGATGAATTTCTGCAGGAACTCAGGATGGGTGTGCTGGATGTCGTCGACATACAGCATCACGTTGTTGCCCATCTCCAGTGCGAGGTTGAGCTTGTCCAGTTCGCGCTTCGCGGTGGCATCGGGTGCCTGCGCGGGATCGAGCGAACGCACGTCGTGTCCGAGCGCGGGGCCGTTGATCTTCATGAAGATCAGGCCGAGCCGGTGGGCCACGTATTCCATCAGCGTGGTCTTGCCGTAGCCGGGTGGCGAGATCAGCATCAGCAGGCCCATCAGATCGCTGCGCTTGCCCTCGCCGACTGTGCCCATCTGCTTGGCGAGGTTGTCGCCGATCACCGCCAGATACACATCGTTGATCAGTTTGTTGCGTACGAACGAGGTCAGCGGACGCGGCTTGAATTCCGACAGCCGCAGCGCGTCGCGTTCGCGCGCGACCAGCGCCTGGCGCAGACTCTGGCAGCGACGCACCTGCGGCAGAAACTGCTCACGGTGGCGGTGCAGGCGTTCGCCCAGATCGTCCACACCCAGCGACATCGCACCGGCGACGATGCGCGGATGTTCACCGAGCAGACCGTTGATTTGCACACGCAGATCGGCTTCGCTGACGCGGGCCAGGGCATCATCGCCGATCAAAAGCAGCGCCACCGCCTCGGGCACGTAGTCGACAAGCGCGGCATGCGCGTGGTTGGTCCCGTCAGCGGTCGTCATCGCGTCGAACCATTGCATCGCCAGACGCCAGCGCGCGCCGGTGTTGTCCCGCAGTGCGGTCAGCGAAGCCTGCAGCTCATCCCACAGCCGTTCGGCTGTGAGCCGCTGACGCAGGCCATCGACCAGTTGTCGCGCGTACTTGCTGTACACGAATGGTTGCCGCGGCGCCGCGAGCACAGCGATGAGGTAGTCGGCTGCGGGCTGGCACAGGGCCGCCTCGACAGGCAATGACAATGCCTCCGCTTCGGCGCGCATTGCGGTGGCGATGTCCTCGCGCAAGCTGGTCAGACCTCCGCGATGCGCGAACAGCCGATCAATCCCCTGCGCACTGCGCGCGCGGTCGGCCCACAGTGCCGCCTCGGCGCGTTCGCGCACCTGCGCCCAGAACACGCTGGCCCAGGCGCGGGCTGCAGGCGCATGCACGAGCAGGCCGGCGCTGTCGCGCAGCGGCAGCAGCGCGGCGAGCATCCGCGCGGCATCGTGGTCGTGAATGCCCTTTTCGTAACCGTCGCGATAGCGTGGCGCGGCGAAGTCGCGCAGCGTGCGCGTCAGCAGCTCCGGTTGTTTCGCCTGCTGTCGCAGCAGATCGAGACTGAGCCCATCGGTGTTTCTTTCCGCAGCCGTCAGTACTTCTCCGAGCAGATACTCGCCGCGATACAGCTGCGGCGACTCGGACTCCAGCGTGATCGGCCAGAACTCGCGCAGCGCATCGAGTTCGGCGTCGCGCACCGGCGCGAAGAACTCGGTGCCGGTGAGATGCAGGCTCAGACCGTCGCCGCGCGGCAGCACGGTCAGATCGAGTTCCTGGGTGTTGACGCTGAAACGATGGCGCGGGCCGAGCTTGATGACGTTGCCGCCTTCCTCGAACAGCTCGCTGCGGTCGCGCAGCGCACGCACGGCCTGATCGCGCACGCCCTTGAGCCGCGCCTCGATATCGTCGGCCTTCACGCTGTCCTTCAGCGCGCGCAGGCGTTCGGCCAGATCGCGCAGCTTGAGGATCAGCGGATCGCCGGCGAAGAAGGCGTTGAGTTCGTCCATGCCCGCGATGCGTGCGGTACGCCGGCTCAGCCCTTCGAGAATCCGCGCCGCCGCGTCGGCCAGCGATTGGCTTTTGCGCTGCCGATCGTCCAGAAGCGTCTGTTTGTGGGCCTCGAACGCTTCCAGCAGCGCTTCGCGCTTGGCGACGATATCGCCGAGAAACTGCTCGTGTTCGCCGAACTGGCTTTCCAGCTCTTCCAGCTGCAGAATCAGCCGCGACAGCTCCTGATCGCAGCGCTCGGGGTCTCGGGCCGCCGAGAGCGCGCTGGTGATGCTTTGCCCGAACAGGGTGAACTGCGCGCCGAACTGCGCGACCGCCTCGCCTGTGCCCAGCGACTTGCGCCGCTGTTCGGCGCGGGCCTTCGCCTGATTGAGCCGGGCGTAGATTTCGGAAATGGTTTCGACGATGCGGGTACGCCGGGTAGCGTCGTCGACGCGCAGCGTCGCCATCAGTTCGGACAACATGTCCAGATCCGCCGACAGCGCCTGCATCTGCTGCTGCGGCTCCTGCAACGCGGCGACGCTGTTGGCCTTCTGCGCCAGGCCATCGAGCACCCCGACGCGCTCGGCGTAGGGATGCAGCGCCTTGTCGCCGGCGAGGAACTCGCCCGTCGCAGCGCCGGTGCGCGTCTGCGCTTCCAGCAGTTCCGCCTCCATCGCGTCGATCATCGCGACATCGACATAGCGATATTCGCGGATGGTCAACAGACGGCCGCGTTGCGCGGTGATCGCGTTCAGCGCATCGACGCAGTCCTGCACCCGCTCCCAGCTGTCCGGATGCAGACCGTCGAGCAGCGACTTCTGGCGCTCGACCGCATCGCGCATCGCGTCCGCCGATTGCTTGCGGATGCTTTCGACTTTCTCGTATTCGTCCAGCACCGCCTCGCTGCTAGCGACGATCTCGCGCAGCAGCGGCGCCAGTTCGGCGCAGTGGCGGTCTTCGATCCAGTGATACTGGTCGAACAGCCGACGCGTGGTCTGGGTCAGCAATTGATAACGCTGCGCGGAGGCATCGCCGCCGTCGATCTCGCGGGCCAGACTCAGCAGGTCGGAAATGCCGCGTACCAGATCGGGATTGCCGATCCGGCCCATGAAGGTGTTGCCCGGCGGCTGACGCACGGCGTAGTCGTCGAAGGCGAACGGCGTCTGCCAGACCTGCATCGGGTGGATGCGGGTGGGCTCGCTGTTCTGCGCGCTGAAGATCACCATCCGCCCGTCTTCGAGCCGCGCATAGCCATGGCCGATCACCGGCGGCTGCATGCCGCGCTGGATCATGTTGTAGACGAACAGCGCGATCCTGCCGTCGAGCGGCTCGTAGAACAGATACAGCACGTCCTCGCCGTTGGGCGAACGGATCGTGCGCTTGAAGCGCATGCCCTGCACCGCCTGGTCGAAGGTGCGGGTTTCGCCGTTCTGCAGCATGTAGCCGCCGGGGAAGACGATGCCGTGGTCTTCCGGCAGCTGCACGCAGGCCTGGCCGATCGCATCGATGCGATGCACCTTGCGCGACAGGGTGTTGTAGACAAGATACCGCCACTCGCTTTCGCGATACGGCAGCACCCGCAGCAGAATGAGGCTGCCGACGCGCGCGTAGTCGATCTGCGCATCGTCGAGCGACTGGGTCTGGTCGTCCACCGGTTCGCGGTAGATGCCCAGCCCGTCTTCGGTGTTGTTCTCGATCTTGACCGTGAGATCGCCGCCGAGCGTCTCGACGAACACGGTGTCCAGAATATTCAGATGCGGATGGCGGCCGTTGACGGCCAGCTCGCGCGTGGCCCGCGTCCACTCGAAGTCGTACGGCGCCGGCAGCGCGATATCGCGCTCGCCGCGATTGTCGATGTAGCGGACGCCCTGAGCGCTCGATCCACCGCCGTTCTGGATCTGCCAGCGGAACACGCGGATGTCGTCGATCCGCTCGCCGATCTGGAAGCTGGCCAGTAATTTTCCGTCGCGCACCACCAATTGCAGCAGACGGGTGTTTTTGTAATAGGCGTGGAGCTCGGTGAATTCCTTGACGAAGGACGCATCGCCGAGAAAGCTCGTCGCTGCATCGACGGGTGTCACGTCGTAGCCTTCCGGACCTTCGATGAGTCTGTACAGCGAGAAGATGTCCTCGACCCGGGTTTCTTTTTTCAGGCCGATGAAGACGTTGTAACCGAACAGCAGACAGTCGCCGACCTGGACGATGTCGCGCGCGACGCAGTTGTGCTCAGTGCGGATACGCAGGCGGCCCACCACTTCCATCCGGCTGCTGCCGAATTCCTGCAGGCGCTGCGCGTTGAGCGCATCGGCGATGGCGCGAAGTTGGGCGCCCTGATCGTCGAGACGACGACGCAGCACTTCGTAGGCGCCGCCTTCGGCGACGGCCTTGTCGACCGTCGCCGTCTTCTGTGCGCTGCTGTCCGCACTCGGTGCCGATGGTGTGGTGTTGTCCGACATCGATTCTTACCTTGACTGCCTTGCGTGAGCCCGCGATGCCGCGCCGGTCTTCGCGACCGGCACGGTTGTCCACGTCGTTGATCGCATCGCGATCAGGCGTCTTCCGCCTGCGCCGCAGCCTTGGCCGGCGCATCCTTGCCGCCGGTCTGCATCGACAGCAGTTTCTGCAGAACTTCCTGCACGATCGGGCTCTTGCCGGCGATGCCTTCCACCGCCTTGCCCACCGAGAGCGCCTTGGCGAAGGAATCGAAGAACGCACCTTCCCCGCCGACGATGTCGATATTGGCCTTGGACAGCGCCGCCGAGAGTACGTCGGCCTGTTCGCGCGCGATGTCCTTGTTGGCTTCGATCGACGCCATCGCCTGCTCGAAACTTTTCTCCAGCTGCATGCGGAACTCTTCGTGGACGCGCGCCTGGTCGCTCATTGCGCCCAAGGCCGCGAACTTCTCGGTCAGGCCCTCGGCTTCCGAACGATATTTCTCGCGCATCACTTCGGCATGCGAGAAACCGACATCCTTGATGACCTTGGCCTCGACCACACCCTTGTCCTGCGAGCCTCTGGCTTCGGCGGCCATGGTTTCGGCGACCACGCGCGCCTTGGCCATCCCTTCTTTCTCCAGCGCCACCGCAGTGACTTCGCGCACCCGCGCATCGGCCAGACCCGGCGCGGCGCGCTCGGCTTCGATGCCTTCGGCCATGCGCTTCTTGGCTTCGGCGTGCTTGCCGGCCGCTTCCAGTTCGGCCTGCGCGATCACGGTCAATTCCACCGCCTTGTGCTTCGACGACGTTTCGTCGGCTTCGGCCTGTTTGACCTGACGCACCATCTCTTCTTCGGCTTTCCCCTGCGCAGACAGGATCTTGACCTGCTTCTGCCGGTCGGCTTCGGAGACCTGGCGCACTTCCTTGATGCGTTCCTCTTCCTGGGCGACGGACTTCTCGACGATGATGCGGTCGCGGATGACGCTGGCGATGTCCTTGCGCTGGATTTCCAGGGCCTTTTCCTTGTCGATCCTCTGCAGCTCGACTTCGCGCTCGCGCGAGACGATTTCCAGATCCTTGGCGCGATGGACCTTCTCGACCTCGATCACCACCGCGCGCTGGCGGTTCTGCTCGGCCACTTCGACTTCGCGCATGCGGTTCTGCTCGCGGATGTCGAGCGTTTCCTGCGTAGTGATGCGCGCCTGCTCGGACTTCAGCCGCTCTTCCTGCTGCACCTTCGCGGTCTCGGCCTCTTCGCGCGCCTGGATCGTGGCGATTTCGCGCTTCTGGCGCGCCTCGGCGTCGGCCTGCTGACGTTCGAGCGCCAGCATCGCCTCGCGGGTCTCGACGTTCTTCTTGGTGATCGCGAGCTGCTGGTTGCGCTCCAGTTCGTTGGTGATCACGTTCTGCGCCGCGGTGAGCTCGGTGATCTTGCGGATGCCCTCGGCGTCGAGGATGTTGCTCGGGTCGAGCGACGACTTCGGGGTCTGCTCCAGATAATCGATCGCAACGTCTTCCAGCACATAACCATTGAGATCGTTGCCGATCACTTCGATGATGCGGTCGCGGAATTCCTGACGGTTCTCGAACAGCTTGACGAAATCGATCTGCTTGCCCACCGTCTTCAAGGCTTCGGAGAACTTGGCGTTGAACAGCTCGTTCACCGCCACCTTGTCGGACGCGCGCTCGGCGCCGATGGCCTTGGCGACCTTCAGCACATCCTGCGCGGTCTCGTTGACGCGCAGATAGAAGGCGACGGTGATATCGGCGCGCATGTTGTCGCGACAGATCAGGCCATCCTTCGCGCGGCGGTCCACTTCGAGGGTGATGAGCGAAATCTTCATCAGCTCCTTCTTGTAGATCACCGGATACACCAGCGCGCCCGTGAAATGCACTTTCGGCGTCGACGACAGATCGTTGACGATCAGTGCGGTGCCCTGCGGCACTTTGTTGTAGAAGGCCTTGAACAGACCGACGATGCCCAGCAGACAGATGACGACGACACCCGCGATCATCAGCACGCCCAAAAGATCTGCACCACTCATAAAGCGTTCTCCCTCATCGACACATGAATCACATCCGGCACGACTCGGGGCCGACCGGACACTCGTTTGTTGTCTGAACCGCTACAACCGCTCGAACTCCTCGCCGGAGATCACGCGGTAGGCATTCTGTTGTTCGAGATACTCGATCAGCACCACGCGGTCGCCGCGCACGAACTGTCCGGAGACATCGGCGCGCGCCTGCAGGATCAGACCAGCGCCGCCGTCGTCGACCCAGACCTGCCCGTGGCTTCGGGTGAGCTCCGGGCTGCGGACTTCGGCATAGCGACCCAGCAACGGCCGCTGCGTGACCGGCTCGAAGCGGCGGAGCATCCTGCGCACCGGCGCCAGCACCGCACGCGCGACCGGGATCGACAGCAGCAGGCCGCCGCCTGCAGTGGCGATATCGGCGACGAGCGACAGCGGGCCCAGCGCCATAGCACTCAGCAGATGCAGATCGATGAAATAGCAGAACGCCCAGCCGACGATCGCGATGATGGTGAAGACCACCATCACCGGCACGCCGTGCAGGCCGAACTTCATCAGCACGCTGCCGGCGCTGCCGGCATCGGCATCGTGGTGATGCGCGCCATGGCCATGGCCGATGCCATGACCGATGTCGTGCCCCCCGAATCCGTCCGGCATCAGTCCGTCGATGGTGTCGACCTCGATGATGCCCAGCGCCGACAGCAGCCAATGCACCGTCACCACAAGCAACAGCACGGTGTAGACGGCGGTCGGAAACGATGTCGAAACGCTCAGAAACTCATTCATCCCCATACTCCCATCGGCATGCACCGCCGCTCATCTGTGCGACCCGCCTGCGCCCCAACCGCGCCGCGAAGGCGCACTGTCGATCATTCATTCGCCGCGCTGCTGTTTCAGTCGCGCGAGGACCGCCTCGGCGCGATCGTCGTCGGCGATGATCCCGGCCTGACGCAATTTCGCCTCCAGCGTGTCCTCGCCCTTCTCTGCGCGCATCGATTCGGTCGCCTCCAACTCCGCTCCGCGTTCGGCCTGACGACGCTTGATGCGCTCCAGAGAATCCAACGCAGTGCGCACACGCGCGTCCGAGCCTTCCCGGCGCTGGGCCACCGCCACCTGCGCGCGCTGCACGCTTTCGGTGGCGCGCACGGTATCCACCTGCTGTTTGAGCCGTTTGATATTGGCTTCGAACTGCGCGGCGACTTTGCGCAAATGGGCGATGCCGTCGGCGTAGCCGCGAACCTGGTCGGCATGACCGTCGCGTTCGATTTCGATCAGCGAGATCTTCGCGGCGATCTCGCGCGCCAGGCTTTCTTCGCCGCCCTTCAGCGCTTTCAGCGCGTAGCCCTCAAACGTGTCGAGCGCGGTCTTGGCCGCCGCCAGATGCTCCTGGGCCACTTTGTAGCGCGCCATCGTCTCGGCCAGCGTCGCCCGCACGCGATGCAGCTCGGTATCGTTGTCGCGGATTTCCTGATCGAGAATGCGCAGCGCCTGTGTCTCGGCGATGACTTCGCCCAACTCGTTCACGCCGCCCCGCACCGCCGTGACCAGGCGGTGCCACAGCGCCGACCCCGGCGCCTCGGTTTGCGGCGACTCTGTTTGCGGCGACTCGGCCGCCTGCGCCTTGCGACGCCCTCCGGATTCGCCCTTCGTACTCACGCGGCCACCCGCAGATGCCATTCGAATGCTTCGGTGGCGCGGATCACGTTGTCGGCCAACGCCTCGATCTCGAACAGCACGTCGGCCAGCGACGAGCCTGCGCTCAGCGCGCCGAACATGATGTAGACCGCTTCGCCGTCGAGGGTTTCGATGCCCAGCGTCGACAGCGGGAACAGCTTGTGGGTACGCAGCACTTCTTCATTGAAGCGGGCGGCATCGCGCACCTGCGACACGGGCCACAGCATCGCTTCGACCACGATCTGACGGCCGACCACGGCCATGAACAGCGGCAGGTCGCCGTAGTCGTACATGGTGAGATACAGGCCGGGTTCGGCGCCGTCGATCAGTTCGACCGACATCGCGCCTTCGCGCACACCGTCGGAAGCGGCGAGCGCAGCGTGCAGGGCATTGGCCGTCCATAGCGCGGAAGACTGCATCGACATCTCGGTCATGACCTTTCCTGCCTCCTGATCCGTGCCCGGCAGCGCCCCGGCGCTGGGCCGACGCATCCGCCGCTCGATCGCCGTCAGCTCGTCGGCGTATTCGGACAACACCCACAGCTCTTTCTTGATCAACCCCTGATCGCGCAGCCGCTCGCGATGGCGGCGCTGGTAGTAGGCGGAGGATCGACGTTCCATGAGCGGACGATAAATGTCACATGTGATGATTGTCAATATGTCACATGTGATGTTCCGATGAATGGTGGGGCGGTTGGTTGGGCTGGCTGTGGGTGGGGTTGGGAGAGCTGCCGGAGTCGGAAACGAAAAACTCTGGCCGAGGCCTGATGCAGGAAGGCTAAGAGCGCCCCTCATCCGGCCTTCGGCCACCTTCTCCCCGCTGTGCGGGGAGAAGGGCTGTCGAAATGCGCTTCCTGGCGACGGGGGAGAAGGACTGTCGTGCCGCGCTTTCCGCGAGACAGGGAGAACGTCCGTCGAACTGCATTGCCCGCGAAGCGGGGAGCAAGAGAAGCAGGCTGTGCAATTGCTTTGCGTCTATCTGCCCCGGTGCGAGCACGATGCATCCCTTCTCCCCGCATCGCGGGGAGAAGGTGGCCAAAGGCCGGATGAGGGGCGCTCTTGGCCTTCCTGCATCAGGTCGGGGCTGGAACGTCGGAAATCAGGAAGCCACCGCGCCCCACTCAACCCATCGCGCGGAATCGCCCAGCGTCTTCGCGTGCACGGCCCATCGCCACCAGCATGTCGAGCAATTGCGGCAGCCGCTTTTTCCAGGGGCCGCGCGCCGTGAAGCGGGCGGCGATCTCGTCCAGCGACAGCGGCACGGCGCTGGCGGACAGCGCGTCGGCGACCGCACGCACCTGGGCGACGGCATCTTTCGGCCACGGCTGCGGCTTGATGTTGATCGTGGGCACGATGTCGTCGACCGGATCTTCTTCGGGGCCGGTGTCGATCGCCTGCTGCGTCGGCGTGGCCTGCGGGTTCTGGAACTCTGGGCGCAGCCAGCGCACGATGCCGCGCGCTTCTTCAGCGGCGCGTTCGGCGTTCAGCGCGACCAGCCGTTCCAGCACCGCGTCGTCGAAGGCGCGCTTGGCGTCGTCGCGAGTCATTGCACTCCCCTCTCCCACCGGGAGAGGGGCTGGGGGTGAGGGTTCGGCGGCGGCAGTCCCGCCCGCAATCACATCCGAACGATGATCGATCCTGTTCCAGAGATCATCAAGGACCTGCTCGGTGCGCGCGAGCACATCGTGGTTCCAATAGCGCAGGACTTCGATCCCTGCTTCGTTCAACGCCGCGTCCCGCGCTTGGTCGCGCGCAGAATCGAGGTGCTGACTCCCATCCAGCTCCACAGCGAGCTTCAATGGATGGCAGTAAAAGTCGAGCGTGTACGGCGGTACGGGATGCTGCCGACGGAACTTCATCCCGTGCAGTCGTCGGTCGCGCAGCAGCATCCACATGAGCGTTTCAGCATCGGTCTGCTCTCGACGCAGCGTCCGTGCGAACGCGATGGTTTCCTGCGGCAATGGCGCTTTGGGGAGCCTGCGCCGCGACTCGCCCTCACCCCCGGCCCCTCTCCCGGTGGGAGAGGGGAGCAAAGCGGGCGTGCCGTTGTCGTGCGCCACACGCAGCAGCGGCAGCAGATCGGACCAGCCGTAGGCGTCGAGCACGGCGGCATCCAGTTCGTCGTGGATCTGGCGCAGCACCGACACCAGACCGTGTTCGTGGACGACGCGTTCTTTCGCGCTCAGCGGTTCACCGCTGCGCAGCTTGTCCAGCACGTTGTACATGCCGGTGAGCGTGAGATCGGGATGTGCGGCTTGCTGGCGTTTGCGGTGGGTGTCGAGGTTTTCGGCCAGTCTACGAACGTCATGCGCACAAGCACAATCAATCAGCGGAAACGGAAATTTCTCAAAACAATCCGAATGGTTATATGTCAGATCATTTCCAACACCATGCCACCCACCAGATGACTGCGCAAAAAAGGTGTGCGCGTAAGAAGAGATAACGCCAAGATAGAAGTGGTCCCTTAAGGCAACAATCAGAACTTTTGTTTCAGGAAGAAACTCACTCCCAACGAAAGAGAAAAATCGATGCTTTGCGGTTCTTGAGGTGACAGCAAATCTATCCAACCCCTGCAGAGCCTTCCTAAACTTTGACCTTGGTTCTGCATGAAGCCACCATCCAGCCCTATAGCTTTCTCGTGCGTTTTCCTGCCTCTCCGGCCAAACTCTTTCTCTCAACCATTGATAAGCATCAGGAAATTTCAACAACAAATCATCTGTTCCGAGTCCGAACGTGTCGATCACAAATCTATTCTTCGATGTCTTTGTTAAATCGCCACCTGTGAGATAGCGCTTGATGAGTTTGACGTTCGTTGCCTCAGAAAAGAAAGCGAGCTCATCGACTTCTACAACAAACCCTTGGCCTGATAGCTGCACCCCGGGACAAGCGATATTTCGATTAGACCTAAGTCTATTTGCACGAGAAACATCCGCCCCTAATGTGACATCTGGATTGATCCGCCCACGCCTATCGATCAGGACAACTGACATATCGCCATCCTGACCATGAGCCTCATTTTCGACTTCACGCAACAGCCCACTTGCAGCCGATTCGGACGAAACCGCTACTGTCATTGCAATCCGAACCGACGCACCTTCGGCAGCATCCACCCACGGATGATCTGGAATCGCAAAGACAAGCGACAGCGGCTGTTCTTTTCCTTCTCCCACCGGGAGAAGGTGGCGCGCAGCGCCGGATGAGGGTGCGTCGGCCGACGAAGTTTCCCGCTTCGCCGTACCCTCACCCCCGGCCCCTCTCCCGGTGGGAGAGGGGAGCAAAGCGGCTTCGATAACGCGCCGGTTGAAAGTCTGCCGGATCGAGTTGGTGGTGATCAGACCGAAGCGTTCCAGTGCACCACGACGCGTCAGCAACGCCGCGTAGTGCCACCAGTACATCACCAGGTCTGCGGATTCAGGCACATCGGGCCATGTCTCGCGCAGCGCTTCGACATAACCATCCCCCAGTGCGGTACGCATCCGCTTGTTGCCAATAAACGGCGGATTCCCCACCACAAAATCCGCCTCCGGCCACGCCGCCTTGCGCGGGTTGATGTAGCGCATGACTGCTTTTCGCGCCGTGTCGTCGGGAATCTTCTCGCCGGTGATCGGCGAGATCTTCATAGTCTCACCATCCCAGCGCGAAATCGGCACGCCACGTTCGTCGACAACGAGTTCCACATCGTCGTAAGCCAGCACCGCGTCGCGGCATTCGATATTGCGGAAATCGCGGATCACCGGCTGCGGCGGGAACACGTCGCCGCGCGTGCGGAAGTGCCACTGCAGATAGCCGATCCACAGCACCACTTCGGCGATGGCGGCGGCGCGCGGGTTGAGTTCGATGCCCAGCAGATTGTGCGGGTCGACGGTTTCGCCGGCAGCGGCGTCGGCGCGTTCGCTGCCCAATGCAAGGCCGGTCTGGCGGTCGCCCAGTTCATCCAGCGCGTTGAGCACTTCGCCTTCGAGACGCTTCAGATGTTCCAGGGTGACGTAGAGGAAATTGCCGCTGCCGCAGGCCGGATCGAGCACGCGCACGGTGCAGAGGCGGTGATGGAAACGGCGCAGTTCGACGGCGGCTTCGTCGGGGTTGCCTTCGGCGGCCAGTAGCAGCGCGGCAGCCTGCGCGTCGCTCCATTCGGCGCGAAGCGGTTCGATTACCGTGGGCAGCACCAGGCGTTCGACGTAGGCGCGCGGCGTGTAGTGCGCGCCTAGTTTGTGGCGTTCGTTCGGGCTGAGCGCGCGCTCCAGCAGGGTGCCGAAGATCGCGGGTTCGACATGGTTCCACTTCGCTTTCGCCGCCTGGATCAGCAGCGCGAGCTGCGGTTTGTCCAGCGGCAGCGTGTCCGGCTGCTTGAACAGTTTGCCGTTGAATTGCAGCACGTTGCCGGCGATGGCGGCGGAGAAACCACCGCTGTCCATGTCGCGCCACAGCTGCGCGAGCATGCGCATGGCGATGTCCGGCTGGTCGGCGTGTTTGATCATCAGGTCGCGGAAGCTGTCGCTGGGCAGCAGCTTCACGTCTTCGGCGAACATGGTGAACAGGCAGCGCATCAGGAACTGGGCGACGGCTTCGGCGCCGTGGCCGTCGGCTTCGAGGCGCTTGGCGAGTTCGGCGAGCTGGGTCGCGATCTCGCGGGTGACGCGCGCGGACTCGCGGCTGGGATCGAGCGCGAGCGGATCGATCCAGACTTGGCGCAGACGCTCGCGCAGTTCCGGCTTGCGCAGGTCGTCCAGCGCGATGCGATGACTGCGCGGATCGGGGAACGGCGTGTAGGTGGCGCCGGAGCGCGAGAACTCGGCGTACAGCTCGATGCGGTTGCCGACATCCACCACCACCACGAACGGCGGGCGGCCTTCGTCGGCGGGCAGCGCGCGGGCGTATTGCTCGGCCTGGGTGCGTGCGCGCAGCAATCCTTCGTCGAAGCCTTTGGTGTGCTTCGCCGCCTTGAGCTTTTTCGATTCGAGGACGAATGCGCCGCGACGGTAGAGATCGATGCGGCCGGGACTGCTGCTGCCGTCGCCGTGCGTGAAGGTGATGGGGCGCTCGAACATGTAGTTCTGTTCTGGCGTGGGGTGCGGTGTTTCGACGCCGAGCAGATGGCAGAGGTCGATCAGGAAACTCTGCGAGGTGGACAACTCGGACGCGACGACGCCGTTCCATTTGACGATGAATCGCTCCGCAGCGTCGTCGCTGGCGATGTCGCGCGTATCTGGAGTCATCTCGGAAGGCGTCATGGCGGTCCTTTGCGGGTGTCGTTCGGCGTGCGACGGTCAGTGTGCGGCATGAGGTTCGCGACTCAGACGATATCGCGCTCTTCGCCGGGATCGTCGATTGCGGCGAGGACGGTGTCGGCGAGATACAGCCGCCCCCGGCCGCGCGGCGCCAGTGCGCGAAGAAAGCCTGCGGTTTCCAGCTCGGTCAGCGTCTTCCGCGCGGTGGGGACGCTGACGCCCAGCCGTTCGGCCGCTGCTTTGGTATCGATGAACGGGTTTTCGAACAGCGCGTCCACCAGCGAGGCCGCGCGCGGCGTGTTGGTCAGTGCGTTGCGCATGCTTTCGCGCAGGGCGAGCAGTTGTTGCGCCTGACGCCGTGCGCGGCGCGCGCTCCACTCCACGCCTGCGAGGAAATAGTGCAGCCAGCCGTGCCAATCGCCGTGCGTGCGGATGCGCATCAAGCCGCGGTAGTAGTCGTCGCGGTGACGTTCGATGTATTCGGACAGATACAGCAGCGGCTGCGACAGCCGGCCGCGTTCGATCAGGCCGCAAACCCGTATTTGACGCGGACTACGTCGATCCGGGCCTGGACCTCGGCATCGACGCCGTCGCGCTCGGCACGGGTCAGGATATTGCCCAGAACACGCTTCTCGTCCTCATCGACCACCTCGTCGCGCAGGGCCAGCGCCAGCAGTTTTTCCAGTTCGGCCAGATCCAGACGACCGTCGTCGCTGAACACGTGGATGGAAGCAACGGCAATTTCGTGGTGGCTGCGGATCTTCGACATGGGATTTCTCGACGGAATGAGGGCGGAAACGAAAACCCCCGGCCAAGGCCGGGGGCTGGGGTATTCGACTTTACCGAGGGCTGCGGCCGTCGGAAAGCGTGTTTACCAGACCACTTCCGCCATCGAGCAGTTCAGGCCGGAGCCGATGCCGAGCAGAGCGACGCGGTCGCCTTTCTTCAGACGGCCCATTTCGCGCAGCTTGCTGAGCACGATCGGGACCGAGGCCGGGCCGATGTTGCCGTGTTCGCCGAAGATGGTGAGGACTTTCTTCGGGTCGATGCCGAAGGCTTCGACCATGGCCTGGGTGTGGACCTTGCTGACCTGGTGGATGACGAATTCGTCGACTTCGTCGACCGCCCAGCCCAGCGCCAGTTTGGCGGCGGCGAAGGTCTTGGACGCCAGTTTCATGCCTTCGATCAGCAGCATCTTGGTGTCGGTGACCATGCGGTCGAGGTTGCCGCGGCAGAGGGTGTTCCACTGGGTGGCGGCGCGGCTGACGCCGCCGCGGTAGCGCGGTGCGCCCGGGGCCAGCTCGGCGCGGGCGAGGACCATGCCGGCGGCGCCGCAGCCCAGGGTGAGCGTGGCCATTTCGTTGCGGAACTCGTCTTCGGTCATGTCCGGACTGGCCATGCGCGTCAGGGTCTTTTCGTAGGCGAGATTGGCGGTTTCCCCATCGACGATGAGCGCGTAGTCGATTTCGCCGCGTTCGATCATACGGCTGGCGATGTCCATGCCGTTGAGGAAGGCCAGACAGGCGTTGGCGACATCGAAGTTCTGGCAGGTGTCGGACAAGCCGAGATTGCCGCAGACGATGCTGGCCGTGGACGGCTCCAGGTAATCGCGGCTGACCGAAGTATTGACCAGCAGGCCGATCCGCGAGGGATCGATACCGGCATCGGCCAGCGCCTTGACGCCAGCGAGCGTGGCGGCGTCGGAGGCTTCGACGCCGTCGTCCCAGAGACGACGCGAACGGATGCCGGCGATGTCTTCGAGGACGTTCGCCTTGATCCCGAGGCGGTCGAGGGTCGGCTTGAGCCGTGCGTTGATCTCGGCGGAGGTCAGTTGGCGCGGAGCATCGATGTGCGCCAGACCGGCGATCGCGACGTGTTGAAACAGCATGAGGTATTCAGCCGTAAAACAGACAGGAACCGCGTAGGGTACCGGCTTCGGGACCCGAGCGCATGCCTGAAGCCGGGCCGGGGTCGCATTTCCGACTCCGCAAGCCCCATCAGGGGCCCCATCTGGGCACCGAATCGCACTGCGAGGGTGCCCTCGCCGCTGGTATCAGCCGCAGGTTTGGGGCATGACCGCCGGAAACCCCAGGCCCGCCGTCTGCGGGTGTTTCAAGGTCAGGCGTGGTCCGCAGCGCGGCGCACGACAGGGTCGCGATGGCTCCGGAAGCGTTCCCGCCACCGCTGGCGCTGGGCGGCATCGACGTGCGCCTCGCGCAGCAGCCAGCACAGTCGCTCCAGACGGGCGGGGTCGTCGCGACGCCATTCGGCCGCAATGGCCGTCTCCCAGAACGCCGGCGGCTGGGCGCCCAAAGCGCGATGCAGTTCCCACGCCCAGCCGCTCTCCAGCACCCGCTCCAGCGCCCAGTCGGCCTCCGAGGCTGGCAGGCACCCGCCCAGAGCTTTGAGCGAGGCGCGGCGCGCTTCGTAATCCCAGCCGCCCCAGCGCTTGGGCATCGGAATCGAGGCCCAAGCCTTGAGCCGTTCCACCGCCCGTGACCCGCCCCAGCGACCGAGGGTGGCGATGGCGGTGGTGCGCACACCCCACCATTTGTTGGTCAGGGCGTCTTCGATCTCGCGCCAGGCGGCGGCATCGGGCGGATGATCGCCCAGCACCCGCACCCGGGCGCACAGCTCGCTCAGATGCTGGCTGCCGGGGCGGTCGTTCGCGGCCCGACGCGCGCGACGGCAAGGTAGGCAACGCACGGCACGGCTATCGATCGGCCCAAGCGCGATCTCGTACCACCATTTCTGCTGTTTCGCGGTCCACACCTGCTCTTCGCCGCAGTCGCGGCAGGTGAACGACATGTCCAGGTAGTACCCGGGCAACGATCCGTAGGTGTTGTTGTGTCGCGCCAACAGCGCGGGATCCGCCGGCTCGACGCCCGACCGCCCCAAGGCGCCGACCTCAGCCCAGCGCACATCCGGCGCACGCAGCTCGGACTGCAGCCGCGTCGCCCGCACCAACCGTTTCTCTTTGATCTCGGCGCGACGCTGTTTGTTGCTCTTGCGCTCGTTCACGGCGTTGGCTCACCTCGCGCAGCGCCAGGCAGTGAACCGCTGTGCGCCGGATTCGGGCGGCGCCACCGGCTGCACGGTGTCGGCGCCGAGGCCCGGCGCCTCATTGCGCGCCAGCGTCTCCAGTTCCTCACGCACCTTCAGGTGGTTGCGTTCGTAGAAGGCGATGCTGTCTTTTACCGACACTTCGATCTCGCCGCGCTTGTCGCAGCCAGACGGCACGCCGTCGACCACGTTCACCTTGGACGCGCCGGGCGCCATGTGCACCCAGGTACAGCCGGTAACGATTAGAGCGGAAGCGAGGAACGCGAAGAGGCGCGGAGACATGAATCGGTACTCCCAGAAAAACGATGCCCGCCATCATGGCGGGCATCGGGTGAACAGGGCAATCATCCGGTAGCGGCGAAACAAACCGCGATGAAAAAAACCACGATGGGTCAGGCCGCGATGGGACAGACCCCATCGTTAGGCGCCAGCAACCGCATACGCCCCGGGAGGGTCGGGCGAATCACTTGCGGGCGGCCTTACCATCGGCATCGACGATGAACACATCGCCGACTTTCAGGGCGCGCAGCGGCTTCTCGATCTGCTTGAGATCGCCGACCACCACCCAGGTCAACGCATCCGGATCGATGGTGCCGGCGGCGGCTTTGACCTGATCCACGGTCAGGCCTTCGATCTCGGCCTTGCGCTGGAACACGTAGTCGTCGGGACGGCCATAGCGGACGATGCCGCCAAGCGTGCCGAGCACCGCGCCTGCGGTTTCGTACGAGCCCGGCAGGCCGCGGATTTCGGTGGATTGGATCTTCGCGACTTCTTCCGGCTTCGGCGGCGCCTTGCCGCTGGCGTACTCGCCGATCTCGCGCTGCAGTTCCTTCAGCGATTCGGCGGTCTTGTCGATCTGCACCGCAGCGAAGGCCATCCACGGGCGCTGACCCATCGCGCCGGAGGTGCTGCTGTAGGAACCGTAGGCCCAGTGTTTATCCTCGCGCAGGTTCATGTTGAGACGGGATGAGAACTCGCCGCCCAGCACCGAATTGGCGATGTCGAACTTCACCGCGCCGGCATCCCTGGTCGAAGGCACCAGCTGGCCGACATAGATGTTGGCCTGCACCGCGCCCGGCTGGTCGATCAGATACAGACGCGGCTTGCGCGGGACCGCGACTTCGGGAATCGCGGCATTGCTGCGCGCGTCGCCTTCGCCCTTCCAGTCGCCGAAGTGCTTTTCCAGCACCGGGACGATCTCTTTCATCGTGGTATCGCCGACCACCAGCAGGGTCGCATTGTCCGGACGCACCCAGCGGCCGTGATAGGCGCGCAGGTCGTCGCGGGTCAGCGAGCCGATCGATGCTTCGGTACCGGTGCCGCTGAACGGGATGGCGTAGGGATGACCCGCGCCATAAAGCAGCGGCGGCAGCACCCGCATCGCCGCGCCGTTCGGACGGGCCTTTTCCTGGGCGATGCCGGCGATCCAGTTCGCCTTGACGCGATCGACTTCGGTCTGCTCGAAGCGCGGACGACGCAGCATGTCGGCGAACAGCGCCACCGACGGATCGAGATTCTGCTTGAGCGCCGACAGGCCGGCGCTTGCGCCGTCCAGGCTGGCGCCGGCGCTGAGATTGGCGCCCAGCGATTCGGCGCGGTTGCCGAACGCGATGGCGTCGTAATCGCCGGCGCCCTCATCGAGCATGCCCATGGCGAAACCGGACGTGCCGAGCTTGCCGCCCTGATCGGCGACGAAACCGCCGCCGAACAGATAGCTCATCTGCACCACGGGCACGCCCTTGCGTTCGGCGAGGATCAGTTGAGTACCGTTCTTCAGCGTCGCGCGCTGCAGCGACGGGAACTTGAGCTCCGGGAACTGCGCGGTGACCGGCACACCGGCGCTGCGGTCGACCGTGCTGGCCTTGGTCTTGTACTTGGCATCGACCGCGGGCAGGGTCAGCGCAGCCGGCGTGACCGCCGCGTCTTCAGGCAGCGGCTTGCGCTCACCCGGCGTCACCACCAGGGTGTGGCTGCCCTTGCCCGCGCCCAGCCAGGTGTTGCCCACGGCCTTCAGATTGGCAACGGTCGCGCCGTTGATGGTCTTCAGACTGTCGCGGAAGCAGCCGGGGTTGCCGGTGTAGACCGTGCATTCGGCCAGCACATCGGCCTTGCCGCCGAATCCGCCGATGCGCTCCACGCCGCGGATGAAGCCGGCCTTGGTCACGGCCCGGGCCTGATCCAGTTCGATCTGGGTGGGGCCGTCGCGCAGCAGCGCCTTCAGCTCTTCATCGATCGCGGCTTCGACTGTGGCGGGATCGACGCCCTGCTTCACGGTCGCGGTGATGTAGAAATTCGAACTGAGCTGCGAGTAGTCGGCGCTGGCGCTGACGTTGTCGACCAGCTTGTCGCGGAAGAACAGACGCTGGTCGAGACGCGACGCGCGACTGCCGCCCAACACCTGGGCGAGCAGCTGCAGCCGATCGATATCGACGGTACCTGCCTGGGCCACATTCCACACGCGGAAGATGCGTGCCTGCGGCACTTTGTCGTTGACTGCGGAACGGGAGTCGGTCGCCAGCGGCGACACGTCGACCTTCGGCTGCGCCATGGTCGGCGTCGCCGGAATGTGGCCGAAGTATTTCGACGCTTTCTCCTTCGCCGTGGCCAGATCGATATCGCCGGCCAGCACCAGCACCGCATTGTTCGGACCGTACCAGGTGCGGAACCAGTTCTTCACATCGTCCAGCGACGCGGCGTTGAGGTCGGCCATCGAGCCGATCACGCTGTGGTTGTAGGGATGGCCTTTCGGATACAGGGCCTTGCCCAGCAGTTCCCAGACCTGGCCGTAGGGCTGGTTCTCGCCCTGGCGCTTCTCGTTCTGGACCACGCCGCGCTGTTCGTCCAGGGTCGCCTGGTCGATCGCACCCAGCAGATGGCCCATCCGGTCGGACTCCATCCACAGCGCCATGTCCAGCGCGGTGGTCGGCACGTTCTGGAAATAGTTGGTGCGATCCTGATTGGTGGTGCCGTTCTGGTCGGTGGCACCGACCAGCTCGAAGGGCTCGAAGAACTCGCCCGGATGGTTTTCGGAGCCGTTGAACATCAGGTGCTCGAACAGGTGCGCGAAGCCGCTGCGCCCCGCCGGCTCGTCCTTGCTGCCGACGTGATACCAGATATTGACCGCCACGATCGGTGCCTTGCGGTCGGTATGCACGATCACCCGCAGGCCGTTGGGCAGGGTGAACTGCTGGTAGGGGATGTCGACCTCGGCGCCGCGCGTCGTTTTGGCGCTGACCTCAAGCGGCACCAGCGACAGGCTGCCGCCGAGCGCGACGGTCAGCGAAAGCGCAAGAAGGCCGTGTTTGAGCGCAAGCGTGCGCGGGCGGGCGATGGACATGCGGGAAACTCCTGAAAACATTGAGAGAAGATGCGCCTTACGGCGACAGGATCAGAGGCTTGGACAGCAGTGATCCGGCGTTGCATGCTAGCGAGCCAGCCCGGGCATGACACTAGGCCACAAGTCCCGGGGCCGCAGCCCACCATCGCACGGAGCCCGCCCATGCCACTGCATTGCCTTGTGACCGGCGCCAATCGCGGCATCGGTCTGGCCTTTGTCCGCCAGTTGCTGGCGCGCGGCGACCGGGTGATCGCCACCTGTCGTCACCCCGGCAAGGCCACCGCACTCAACAGCCTGACCGGCGAATACCCCGGTCGTCTGCACGTCCTGCCGCTGGACGTGGCCGACGCCAGATCCCGGGCCGAACTGGTCCGGGAGCTGCCGCTGGTCTGCGGCGATGAGTTCGAAAAACCGGCGATCGATCTGTTGATCAACAACGCCGGCGTTCTGCACTCGGGCGAACGCTTCGGCGAACTGTCGCAGGCCACACTGGAAGACACCCTGCGCATCAATGTCTGCGGACCACTGCTGTTCACCCAGGCGCTGGCGCCGTGGCTGAGCGACGGCGGTACCGTCGCCAACCTCTCGTCGGATCTGGGCTCGATCTCCGGTGTGCACGGTTTCGTCCATCCCAGCTACTGCATCAGCAAAGCCGGGTTGAATATGGTCACCGCACAGCTGGCGCATGCGTTGCACGACCGCCGCATCAAGGTCGTCGCGCTGCACCCGGGCTGGGTACAGACCGACATGGGCGGCGACGGCGCGCAGATCCCGATCGATGTCTCGGTCGGCGGGCTGCTGGGTGTGATCGATGCGCTGGGCCGCGACGACAGCGGCCGCTTTCTCGACTGGCGCGGCGAGGCGCGGGCGTGGTGAGCCCTTCCGCACCCGATCGCAGCCATGACATGACCATTGGCACGTTGCCGCTGGCTGGATCTCGATTCTGATGTGGGGGGCCGAGCCCCCGACCACCCGCACCCACCGCTCAGGAGGTTTCCATGCGCATCGCAGTTCCGCTGTCGCTTGCGATGGCCATCGCCGGCTGCAGCTCGATGGAATACAAAGACACCAATGCGCGGGTCGACGCCGACCCGCTGTGCGCAAGCGCTCCCGACCGTCCCGGTGAGCCGGTATCGGCCCGCTGCAAGCGCGAGTCAGGGGTGATCTACAGCACCGACAAGCCTTCCGAACCGCTGGATCTCAGCGGCAAATCCCGGAAAAGCGACCCCCGCTGACCGCCGAATGCCTGCATGGAGCAAAGCACGCGTCGTGCGGTCCGCATCCTTTGTTCGGCAGCGCACGTAACCGCCAGCATGACGCCGAAAAACCTCGCTCTGCTGCTCTGTTGCCTCGTCGCCCTGCCCAGCCACGCCGCGCTGGTCGCGGTAGAAGGCGACGCCCGCCATCCGAAGACCGACCGTGTGCTCTATCGCGAAGCGCATCTGATCCGCCGCGACGGCGAGCGCCCGGTCGAACGCATGGTGCTGTATCGCTGCCCGAATGGGGTCGCCTTCGCGCGCAAGACCGTCGATTACCGCAGCTCCGCACTGGCGCCGGAGTTCGAGCTGGTCGACGCGCGCGGCTATCGCGAAGGGCTGCGGCGCGAACAGGGCAAGCCCGTGGTCTGGAGCAGCGACAGCGCTGCGCGTGCGTTGGGTAGCACCAAGGGCCCCTTGGTGGCGGACGCCGGTTTCGACGAATTCCTGCGTCAGCGTTGGCCGCAGCTGATCGCCGGGAAGCCGCAGACGCTCGCGTTCGCGGTGCCCGCGTTCGGACGCACCCTGCCGTTCAAGATACGCAGCCTGGGGACCGACAACGGCGATACCATCCATCGCTTCGAACTTCGCCTGGACGGCCTGCTCGGCATGGTCGCCTCCGATATTCGACTGGAATACGACAAGAGCGACCGGCGTCTTCGCCATTTCGCCGGACTCACCAATATCCGCGATGCGCGCGGCGATCAGATCGAAGCCCGGATCGCATTCCCCCAGACACCACAGCCGGTGGATGCGAAGCGCTGGCAGACCGCCGCCGCCGAACCACTGGCTGCATGCACGCTGGGCCGTTGAGCGCGCGACGCGGCACAATGGCGCATGTTCGACGTCATCCTCTACCAGCCCGAAATTCCGCCCAATACCGGCAACGCCATCCGCCTGTGCGCGAACACCGGCGCACGGCTGCATCTGATCCGGCCACTCGGGTTCACGCTGGAAGACGCGCAGATGCGTCGCGCCGGCCTGGACTATCACGAGTACGCGCAGCTGCGGGTACACGACACGCTCGACGCTGCGCTCGCTGCGATCTCGCCGCAGCGGCTGTTCGCGCTGAGCACCCGCAACGCCACGCGCTACGATCAGATCGCGTTCGCGCCCGGCGATGCCTTCCTGTTCGGGCCGGAAACCCGCGGTCTGCCCGACGACGTATTGGCGTCGGTGCCCGACGGTCAGCGGCTGCGGCTGCCGATGCGGCCAGGCAACCGCAGTCTGAATCTGTCCAATGCGGTGGCGGTGGTGGTGTACGAGGCGTGGCGGCAGCAGGACTTCAGCTGAGTGTTTCGTCCGCCGTTGGCCATATTCGGGACATCGCCCCAACGTAGCATGGCCGCGTCCATTCAAATGCAGGAGGAACACACCGATGCCGAAGATTCCCGAGCGGAACGCAAACGATTTCGACCCTGAAGTCCTCAGACTGTTCGACCAGTACGTGCACGGTGCGATCGACCGTCGCGGCTTCCTCATCGGTGCCGCGCGCTTCGCGGTCGGCGCCGCCGGGGCCGCTGGACTGCTGGCCGCGCTCAGTCCGCAGTTCGCCGCAGCGCAGGAAGTCGCGCAGGACGATGCGCGTCTCGCAACGCAATACATCGAGTTCGCATCGCCGCAGGGCTACGGCACCGGTCGCGGCTATCTGGTCAAGCCGGCGAAGATGCGAAAACCGCTGCCGGTCGTGCTGGTGGTGCACGAAAACCGCGGCCTCAACCCGCATATCGAAGACATCGCGCGTCGGTTGGCGCTGGCGAACTTCATCGCCTTCGCACCGGACGCGCTGTTCCCGCTCGGCGGCTATCCCGGCGAGGAGGACGCGGCGCGCGCACTGTTCGGCAAACTCGACCAGGCCAAAACCCGCGAGGATTTCATCGCCGCTGCCGGCATGCTGCGAACGATCGATGGCGGCAACGGTCGTCTGGGCGTCGTCGGCTTCTGCTACGGCGGCAGCATCGCCAATCTGCTCGCCACACGGCTGCCGGATCTGGACGCTGCCGTGCCTTTCTACGGCAGCGCACCGGCGCTGGAAGACGTCGCGAAGATCAAGGCCGAACTGCTGGTGGTGCTGGCCGACAACGACGAGCGCGTCAACGCCGGATGGCCGGCCTACGAGTCGGCGCTGAAGGCCGCAGGTACGACCTACGCGATGCTGCGCCCCGCCGGCACCCAGCACGGCTTCAACAACAACACGACGCCGCGCTACGACGCGAACGCCGCGAAACAGGCATGGCAGCAAACGCTCGCGCTTTTCGAACGTCGCCTGCGAGCCGCAGGACGCAGACGACCTCGCCGCGAGTGACGGCGGAACGAAACCGGGCCGCACCGCTGCGGGTCATCGTCGACATGCCCGTGCGAACCCCATCCATGGGGCTCGCACTGCGGGCTTCGCGAGCGACGCCTCCGTGTGTCGCATCCGTATCGCTTTTTTCTACTTCGCTTTCTACTTTTTCGGTTTCTACTTTTTCGGTTTGGACTGCGCGTCCTTGCCATCGCCGTTCATGGCCAGATAGGTTTTGTACTCTTCGCCGGTGAGCGCGCCATCGGCATTGGCATCGGCCTGATCGAATACGGCCTGCAGCGACGGGATACTCGCCGCCTCGGTCTTGTTGAGGTTGCCATCCTTGTCGGTGTCGAGTTGCTCCCAGGTCTTCTTGCCAGGCGCGGCGTCAGCCTGCGGCGCAGCGCTCGCGGGTTGGCCCGCAGCCGTCTGCGCAGGGTCTGCGGTGGGCGTTGCGCTCTGCGCGAACACCGTCGGGGCCGCAAATGCGGCGGACAGGGCCAGCAGGCCCATCAAACGAACATCGATACGTTGCGTCATGTAGGTATTCTCCGGAGTTGCAAGAAGGAGCGATCGATCCGGTCATCACGTCCCGATCGCGACGCCACCATGCGAATTCCGGCATGAATCGAAACCCCATCGCAAACATGAATGCAACGCGACGTTAACCAAAGCGGCGAACGATCGCGCTAGGCGCGAAAAAAAATCCACGCAATCACAGGCTTCGAGCGGGATAAACTGAACGCGGCGCGCGCGACGCACGCTGAACCCAACACAACGTTTACGAACTGCCGTGCAACCGCAAAACTCTGCATCACAGCGACGTCAATGCGCGCGCGATCTCTTCCTGTGATGTCGGTCTCACCACGCGTGCCAGCTCCACGCCATCGCGCATCACAATCACGCTTGGCCACAGTTTGACGCGGAAACTCCGTCCCAGCAGCCGCCCCGGACCGTCTTCGATCTTCAGATGCCGAACGTCGCCGCGTGCAGCGAGCACAGCTTCCAGAAAAGGCTGCGCACCGATGCAATGCGGACACCACGGCGCGCCGAATTCGATCGCGGTGACGCCGGTCATCGCATCGACATCGGTGCGCGTGGGTTCCTTTTCTGCGTAGATAGCGTTGTAGGACATCGCGGACTCCGTGGCTGATTGATATCGAGCGCTTTTCCGAACCTTCAGCGTTTGCGACGCGGCTTGCCGGCGGGCAGCGAGTCGTAGACGAAGCCGATGAACTGCGCCGGCTTGATGAAACCCTTGCCCCAGACGTCGTCCCATTCGGCTGTCGGCGTCGCGGCGATCGTCTCGTCCTTAGACTTGCCTGCGGCCTTGAGCTTCGCGATGCGTTCGCGCGCCGCATGCAGCAGATCGCGGTAACTCTGCAGCGCGGAACGATCGCCGACCTTGCCGTGGCCGGGCACAATCAGGGTCTGCGCGTCGCTCAACGCGAGGCCGCGGTCCAGCGCCGCGATCAGGCCGTCGATACCGCCGCCGGAGCTGAGGTCGATGAACGGATAGCCGCCGTTGAACCAGGTGTCGCCCATGTGCAGCACATTCGCAGCGGTGAATTTCACCAGCGCATCGCCATCGGTATGTGCATGTCCGACATGCACCACTTCGACATCATCACCGTTCAGATGCAGGGTCACGCCTTCGGCGAACGTGACGACGGGCAGCGCCGCCGCCGGCGATGCCTCGACCTTGCGCTCGAACGCGGCGATGAACTGCTCGCTGCTCATGCGCTTGCGTACATTCGCATGCGCGACGATCACCGCGCCGCTCTTGCCGAAGGCCTCGTTGCCGCCGGTGTGATCGCCATGCCAGTGGGTATTGATAACGAAACGCAGCGGCATGCGTCCAAGCTTCGACAGCTCGGCGACGATCCTGGCGTTGAGCGGCGCATATTGATCGTCGACCAGAAAAGTGCCGTCCTCTCCGGTGCTGGCGACCATGTTGCCGCCGGCGCCGGTCAGCAGATGCGTACCGCCGCGCAGCGGCGAGGATTTCACTTCGACCTTGCTGAAGTCCTGTGCCGACAATGCCAGCGGCGCGAGCGCCAGCACGACGGCGCACAGGAGACTCCGGTGGAATCGCAGCGCAGCGCGCATGTGGTTCGATCTCATCTCGTTCGATCTCATCTCGTTCGATCTCATCTCGTTCGATCTCATCTCGTTCGATCTCATCTCGTTCGCCCTCATCTCGTTCGCTCTCGTTTCCCATCGGTGTTATCGCCCGCTGCGGCGGGCGATTCGCATGATGCCATGCCGCAATTGGAACCTGCACGATATCGGATCGACTTACGCTGCGCTAACAACGCCGGGCGTATGCTTCAACGACGCTGCGATGCGCTACCGCAGCGTTGCCTCGGACGCGCCGCGACTCCACTCACTCTCCGCTCCGGGCATCACTCTCCGTCGACGACGGATCTCGCGGCCCCGCCGCTTTCGATTCGCATGCCCCGCTTATTGCGGAGCCGTGCCGATCGCTTCATCGAGAACAATCATGAATACTCCGAACATCCCCCAGACCACCCCGTCGAGCAATGGCGCAGCGAAGGCCGACCATGCGCCGCCGACCGCGATCCACGCAACCGCAGAGGGCAAGAACCTGCTCGACACCGCAGCCGCCAAAGGCTCATTCAGCACGTTCGCCAAGGCCGTCGAACAGGCCGGCTTGACCGAAACCCTGCGCGGCGCAGGCCCGTTCACCGTGTTCGCGCCGACCGATGCCGCATTCGCCAAACTGCCTGCGGGCAAACTCGATTCGCTGATGAAGCCGGAAAACAAGGATCAACTGGCCTCGATCCTGAAATATCACGTGCTGAGCGGCCGCAAGAGCGTAGCCGATATGGGCAAGTGGGACGCCGCCAAGACCATCAACGGCCAGCCCGCGCCGGTCAAGATGATCGAAGGCAAGTTCAGCATCGATGGCGCGCACGTCACCGAAGGCGACATCGGCTCGAGCAACGGCGTGATCCACGGGATCGACAAGGTCAATCTGCCGACTGCAATCGCTGCCTGATCGCATCCGTTTCGACGTTTCATCGCAGCACGACGGCAGGGTTCGCCCTGCCGTCGCTGCGTGCGGGAGATCAGAATTGTCCGCCCTCGACGCCCGTCTGCCAGCGTCCGGGCGAAGGTCTCCAATCGCCCTCGCCCAGCATCGGAATGACGAGGTGTTCCAGCGGATATCCGAACCAGTGCTCGGCGGACAATCCGGCGTCGCGCATGTCGGCATCCAACACGAAGGCGCGGAACGCGTCCTCGGCGCGCGCGGCGACCGCCGTGATCCGCTTGGCCAGATCGTAGGACAGCATGTTGCCATCGTCGCTGCGCAGAAAAGATTTTCCGGACCAGAATTCCTGAATCGTGTCGGCGTTCCAGAACGCCGCATGCTTGGCCTTGATCTCGTGCGGGAAATACAGCGAGCGCTGCGGGTCGGCCAGATGCGGAAAGATCGCCTCTTCGGTGTTCACCGCCAGTCCTTCGTTGAGCCAGGCGGGAATCGGCAGATGCGACAGCAGGCAATGGGTCAGTTCGTGCGCGATCACCGGCTGCATGTGTTCCATCTCGCCTTCGAACAGCGCGAAGTGGCCGTAGCCGTGCTGGATGAACATGCCGGACGACATCGCGTATTCGCCGCCGTCGTCAGGGTAGTAATGGGCGATGTAGTCGTAATACTCGTCCTCGCCGGCGAAGACGATCACCACATGCTTGCCGCCGCTGCGCGGAACGGCGATGTCGCGGAGATTGCGCACGATGCGCCGTCGCAGCGACTGGCAGAACTGCATGAACACTTCGACCGGACGATCTTCCAGCGCCGACAGCAGCAGAAAGTCCTCCGACGCATGGATGCGGTATCGCGACGGCAGCGCGCCCGCCATCGCCTGCAGCCAATGCCCGGCAGCGACGGTGCGGAACGCGTCGTGTTCGGCCGGCGTCCACTCGGGCCGTTCGGCGTCGGCGATGGACTCCCACACCGGCAATGGCAGCCGGGTGTCGTCGTACCAGACCATCTCGACCGGGTCGAAGACTGTCACCTCACGTGCGACCGGAGAGGCGGCGGACGCGGTGGTGCCACCGAACAGGCTGCGCAGGCTTTTCAACATTGCGTTGCGGTCTCGAAGCGAATCAATGATCGCGCACTCGTTCGCGCGGACGTGAGCGCGGCATCGCGTGCATGGGCACGATCGTGCTGGCCGGCAAACGACGCCGCAGATTCGGCGCCGAACCCGGCAATTCGAACGGACCGGTCAGACTGTCGATGTCGAATTCCTCCAGCGCGCCGATATCGACGGTGAAATAGCCCTGCGGAATGCGCGCGCGCTGGTCGCCGGGTGCGAGTTTCGTGCGCAGCGGCGGGTCGTACAGCAGTATGGGCAACGGCCACGGCATCGGAAACGCGGCAGGCGACGACGGGCGGTTCGCACCGGCGTTGCGCAGCGGACTGCTCGCAAGCGGACGGAAGTTGCGCTGCGCCACATCGCGAAACCCGGGCACGCTGCCGGTGACGGTGCCGCTCCATTCCGGCGGCACGAACGTCGCCGTGCTCTGCACCCAGTTGCGTGTGCCGAACACGCTGCGCGTGCCGCTCCACGGCTGGGTCACGAACGGTGCGCACACCGGTGTATCGGCCGTGGTGTTTTCGCGCAGGATCGCCGGCGCCGCGCCGCCGGTCTGGAAGATTGCGTTGTTGTGCATCTCCAGACTGCCCGCACCCAACTGTACGTAGACCGCAGTGGCGGCGCCCGGGCGATCGAAGACGATGGTATTGCCGATCATCCGCACGCGGCCATCGCTGGCGCCGTTGAGATCTCCACCCATACGGATTGCATGCGGCCATGTCGTCGAGGTATGGACGATGACGTTGCCGATCAGTTCGGCATCTTCGCGTCGGGTCGCACGCGTCCAACCGTTGGCTTGGGTTTCGCAGTCCGGACCGATCAGTTCGATCTCCTGGTAGACCGAACCTTCGAACCAGTTCGAATGGATCTCGGCCCGCTCGTGTCTGTTCTTCAGCAGATTTCCGCCGTTGCCGCTGTGGATGTAGTTGAAGCGCATGCGGAACACTGAGCCCGGATACGCAATCTCGTCGGACTGCATGTAGATCGGATGTCGGGTGCTGCCGGCGCCGGCATCGTAGATCTCGCTGTATTCGAGCGTGAACGAACCCGATTGCAGATCGGCGCCAAGAATGCCGTGACCCGGGCAAGCGTGGATCACCGCATCGCGCACGGTCACGTCGTGCGCTTCGCTGAACACGCAGGTACTGGTGCCGCCGCGCACCTCGAAGCCCTCGAACACGACGTGATTCGATTGCTGGAACTTGATGCTGTGCGTGCCGCCCTGGATCACCGGACGAGCCGCACCCGCGACTCGCTTCCAGCGGATGATCACCGGGTTGCCGGGCGCGCCGCCATCGTCGCTGCCGACCACCACGCTGCCGTAGCTCGCATTGCCGTCGACCTCGACGATATCGCCCGGCGCGAGATTGTTGCCGGTGAACACGGCGGACAGCTGGGTGTACTCGCGGCCGGCGGGACCGACGGTGAAGGTGCGGGATTGGGCGTCGGCAGACATCATCAGCAGCACGACGAATGCAAACGGGACGAACGCTTGACGCATGGTCGATCTCTCCGGACAACAACGATGTCGATCGGTGTCGCCCCTCACGCCACCTGCACGGCAAGGATCGCATATGCATGCGTCGGGTCTGTGAAGGTCGTCACGCCGCGCTCTGCGCAAGAAAGCGCGCCAAACGGTGCACAACCTCGCGCGGCACCGCATGGGCAAGCCCCGTCCCGCCCGCCCGCCATATCGCGATCGAGACCTGCATCCAGGTCCCGTAAAACCGCGATCAACGTGCCCGCACGGCGTAGCTCAGGCGTATGCTGGGGCAGCATCCGGGGGAGGCGCATCATGATCGATCAGCACGGGACGACAGCGCCACCGGGCGACCCGACCTATCGGCTTCAGCTTGCCGTGGATGGCGACACCCTCAGAGTCCAAGTGAGCGGCGAGGTGGACGCGCAGCCGGTGCGACTGGCATACATGGGAGAGATCGTCGCAACTGCCCAAGCACGCCATTGCAGAAAAATACTCGTCATCGACCGCAAGAAAGGCCGCCCCGCCACCCCGGACGAACTGGGCGAACTGGCGCTCTTCTTCCGCGAGTCCGCCAGAAACTTCGAACGGATCGCCGTGGTCGAGCCCACTGCGGAATTCCTGCCGGCAGTGCAGCACGGCGAGATCCTTGCGCGCAGCCTGGACATCAACCTGCGGGTCTTCGCCGATGCCGTCAGCGCCCAGCGTTGGCTGCGCTTCGGCTCCGCCGACGATTGACGACAGCCACAACAGTGGACTTGGCTGATTGGATACGCTGCAGCTTGCGCTGCGACGGGCGTACTACGGCGCCGGTTCGCTCACCCGCGTATAGGTGCCCTCGCGATGATTGAGCCCGTAGATACCCTGGATGCTCAACGTGTCCGCAGTGCACTGATAGGCGAAACCGTTGGATTCCGTGGCCGGACCCTCATCGGGCGCGGTGCGATCGAGCACGGTTATCGGGCCCAGCTTCATATTGATCGTCATCTCGACCGTGTTCTCGACATAGCGGGCGGTGCCGCCGCCGGGGCCAACTGTCCGCCACTCGAAGCCGGTCGTGCCGTTGCGGACGAAGGCCGTTTCCATCTGCCCGCCCTGCGCGCGCGTGACGCAGCGATTGGCGAACCCCTGCCAATCCACGCTGCCGGTGCCATCAGCGGCGAACGACAACAGCCAGGCGCCATCAGGCGGTTCGCAGGACAGGCTGGCGCCGGCTGCAGCAATCGAGCCCGCGCCGACGTCGGCGAGCATCGCGATTTCGCCTTCGCGCGACGCTGTCGTCGGCGACCACTCGCCGACCAGACAACATGCGCCCTCGCTGTCCATGCCGGGCGGCTGGTCGATCCGGTAGGTCGCCGCGCCATTCGCTTCGGTGGTGGTGGCGAGCACCCGGTACACCACATCCTCGCGACAGGCGGTCACATTGTCCGGCGGCGAGATCCAGACCCCGGGCGTGTTCGAGAAACCCACCGACAAACCCGCATCGATACCGGTCTGCTGCAATGTGTAAAGTTTGCCGCGCGCGAACGACAGCCGCTCGCGATGCAGTACGAACGGCTGCGACGCGACGCGGTGCGTCATCGGCCCGGTGATGCGGCGCAGCGCGCCGGGCAGCGGCATCGAAGCCATCAATCGTCCCGCAGGCTGACGGATCTTGCCGTCGAGATAATCTTCTCCGAACTGTTTCCACTGCTCGGGCACGATCATCCGACGCAGCGCTGCGTGCTCGGCAGCGGCACCGTCGCCGGTGGCCAGACCGTGCACGAAGCGCGACACCGCATTCGGCCCTTCGCTCTGGCCCAGCCAGAAAAAGAACGGCACGCTGGAGTAAGTGAAGGTCCACAGCGGCTGGGTCGGCGAGCCCGCGTCGAACTCGGCGACTTCGCCATCCGAAAACGTTGTCCCGGGATAGGCCAGATGCGCGAAGTACTCGGCGCTGCCTTCCGACCACCAGATCGCGGACTCGTGGTTGTACACGCTCAGAAACGATTTGGCGCTGATGCAGTGGAACAGCTCATGCGCCAGCGTGAACATCAGGAAATCGTAACTCTCACCCCCGGGCGACCAGTAGAAAACGACTTCGCATTCGTCGTTGAAAGGTCTGGCGAGCGCTGCGGTCGGCTCGCTCGCGCCCAGTTCCGGCGGCGGCGGCAACGAGGTGAGGTAAATCGTGACCGGCGCGATCTCGACGCCACCCATCTCGTCCATGGCGCGGCCGGCGCGCTCGGCGAGGCTGCGGATCGGCGCGATCAGATGCACGAGCGAGGGTTCGGCCGCAGACTCCACGGAGGTCACCATGCGCAGCGGCTGACGCCCACCGGCCCAGTGGATGCTGGTCTCCACCAGCGGAACGCAGCCGGCGCCACTCAGGCGCGGATCGAAACTGCGCACATAGGCATCGCTGTTGCAGTTGCCGAGCGCGAACGCCGATGGTGCCCATCCCGTGAGTCCCACGCACAGGAGCAGCAGTATGAGGCGGGCAGGCATACGAGATTTCCTTGGGGCTTGAAGCCTTAACGACAAATCGGTACGTCTTCGGACACCAACACAGATCACGGCGGCCGGCGGCCCGCCTCCGGATGCTCCTTCAGCCACTCCATCGAACGGCGGACGCGGTCGTAGCCGCTGGGATGATCGTAGAAGATCAGCTCTTCCCATTTGCCGGGATGGATCTTGCGGTAAGTGCTCAACCGCATCGCCACGGTCGCGAACCCGTGCGCCTCGCCCGAAGCATTCAACCCGTAGGCGTCGGCCTCGGCCTCGGCTTGACGGGTGATCGAATTGCTCACCGGTGCGGCCACGAAGAAGAAGACCGAGAACAATGCGGATATCAGCGGTAGTCCGGCGGGATCGCCGCGCCCTTCCACGCCGAACCGCTGCACCCAGCGCCGCTGCGTCCAGTCGAAGGTGGCATGGACGAACCAGAAGCCGAAGGTGATCAGCAGACTGAAATAAACGGTGAGCCGCAGACCATGGTTCAGCACGTAGTGGCCCATCTCGTGCCCATCACCGCCTTGATCTCGGGTAGCGAAGTTTTCTTCAACAGATTGTCGTTGAGATTGACCCGGGTGGTGCCGGCGAAACCGGACACGTTCGCGCTGATACGGGTCGTCTGTCGGGAAGCGTCGAACCATTCGACGTGTCCGGTGGGAACCCGGTTCGCACGCGCCAGCGACAGGATCGATTCGCGCACCTCGCCGGCCGGCAGCGGCTTGTAGTCGTTGAACAGCGGCGCGACGAACACCGGCGCGATCATGCTGATGAAAAGAATGAAAACGAAACTGGCCATCCCCGCGTAGAGCCACCAGCGCTCACCGGCACGGCGCAGCAGCGCGTACAGACCCGCGATCGCGAAGGGCATGAGCAGCAGCGAGATCGCGCTGCCTTTGGCCAGATCTCCCAACCAGGCGCCGAAGGTCTGCGTGGAGAGGCCGTAGGCATGTTCACGGACGTATTCGGTGTAGATCGACAGCGGCAGACCGATGATCTGGATCGCCAGCAGAAACATCGCCGCATACAGCGCGGTACTCAGCCATGGGCGCGCGCTGATCCGCCGCGCACGGTCGCGCATGCGCCGCGACCAGCCGGTCGCGAGCAACAATACGCTCGTCCCCAGGCCGTAGAGCAACTGCCACAGTTGCAACCAGTAGCCGCCTTCGAAATAGGCGTCCGACTTCGCGCGCTGCTCGGGCGACAGCAAATCGAGATACGCCTCGGTCGCGCGTTCGACATCGAAGCCCGGCCCGGGCCTGGCCGCATCGGGCACATGCAGCCCCGGCGGCAGGTCGCGGGTCAGCGTCGCGCCGTCGGCGCTCCAGGCGAAGGCCGGCAGCAGAGCCAGCGACACCCACAGCAGCACCAGCAACCATCTCGAAGATTGAACGATCACGGCGATCCCCCGGCGCGACGGCCTCGAATTGGAGCAGTGCATCGCGCCTGGCCCAGATGCGGTCAAACGCCGAAGGTCATTGACGTGGCGTTATCGACAGCCTTTGGATTGTCCACTCCCGGTCTTCACCCGCCACAATCGTTCGGCAGCCATCGAATGCCGGCCTTCCGGAACGTGCAGCGGATCGTGTCTTCGCCGCAGGAGGACCCGCTGCTTGAGCAGGGCCGTCGGTTTGCAGCCGCATGCACGACCGCGTCTTCGAACGATGTGGATGACGCGTCGTTCAGTGATGCCTGCCCTGCGGCTTCTCCTGCTGCTCACCGCCCTCGGCTACCGAGGGTGTCTGATCCCGCGCGGGAGCGATATGCGGCACCATCGTCAGTTGTGCGGTCGTGTCCGCGATGGGCTGTTGCTTGGCGGTCGTGATGTCGACACCGGCATGGCGGCTGGTCAGAGTGGGCTCAAGGTGCTCGATCGCGAACAGATTCGCATTGTCATTGCCGACCACCAGTCTGGCGACCGTCGTCATCCCGTTGCTGCGGGCCGCCAACACCAGCGCCGCCGCGAGCTGCAGGCGCTCGACCGGCTCGGGAACCAGCGCGCGGATCTGCTCGGACGCCAGCATCAGACCCCATGCCTGTCGGAACATTTCATGGTCCGGATGGCGGGAATCGCCGAGCGCCACGCCCACCGGCATCGGCTGCAGCCTCTTTTTCGGAGGTTCATGCTCGTCCGGCGCGGCCGACGCGCCGCTTTTCGCGTCGTCGCCGTCGTCGCGCTTCCGCTTGCCCGTCGCGCGGCCGTACATTTCCTTCTCCATCGCGTCGTGCGATTGCCGGTCAGGGCCCTGCGTGTCGTCGATGAAACGACGATCGCGTTCGATTTCCGCAGGCGCATTCAGTTTTGCATACAGTTTCTGTTCCTCTTTGGTCAGGACCCAATCGCCATCCGCGTCGATCTCGAATTCATGCGAGGCATTGCCGGCACGGGCGACCAGACGCAGATTGTCGGTGCGGTTGTAGAGGTCGAGCGCGTCGGCTTTGCTGAACCCGTCAGGATGCGATGCGCGCATGTCTTCGAGCAGGGTTTCGATCGGAATGATGTGATCGATGTCGAAGGCGGAGCGGGTCACCAGATATTTTTTGCCGGCTGCGCCGCAGTCGAACAACGGCACATCATAGGTATTGCCGGTATCTGGATGCTGGATGCTGACCATACCGGCATATCGTTTCGACAGCTCGGCCTCGAACCAGATCTCCCTGACATTCGTGTCGAATTCCAGCTCGCTGCGCTGATTCCCGGACGTCCATTCTTGCTGCTGCGTCGTCTCGTACCGCCTCGAGCGATGGACGTCAGGGTCGTACTCGATCGGCGTCGATGCAGGATCGTAACCGAAGCGCTGCCGCACCCATGCCTGCAATTCCGGCGAATCAGGATCATGCCGATTGATGAATGCTTCGACCGCATCGCGCCCGCGATTGAAGGACGCGGGCACCAGACGCAGGTTGTCCACATCGTTGTAGACCATGGCCGCTTCGGCCGGGGTCGCGGCGCCCTTAGCGATGAGATGGGCCTTCCAGGTCACCTTGTGGTCGATATCGAGCGCATCGTCGGTATGCCAGCTGTCGGTCTCCGGGTGGAAGAACAGGCGGACATGCGCATCTCCCAGCGTGGCCATCGCATTGACCATGTTGTTGTTTGCCCAGTCGTTGTGCATGTAGTGGCGGGTGGCTTCGTAGAAGTCGGGGCGTTCTTTTTTCGCGGCCTGATCCCAATCCTCATTCCGCAACTTTTCCCTGTGCGCCGTCGGCTCGAACTCGCGCAGCGCATAGTCCTGTTCGTCCTTGATGGCTTCGCCTGCTGCGTCCGTGCGCAACGGCCCCCAACTCACGAGCCTGACCAGATCGCCGTTCTCAAGAGCGACGTACTTGAGTTCGTATGTTTTGTACTTATCGATGTCGTACACGTCGTTTCTCCTTTCCGGAACGCGGTGCGGACAATCACAGCGCACGACCGTGTCTGCACGTGGAGCGGTCACGTGTCGGCGACGACGGCGTCGTCGGTGCGCTCAACCAGCAGCCTGCGATGGAGCGACCAAACCGCCATGCCGGGCGAGTTTACCCGGGCAGGAAACGGATCAACAGCCAGACCGGAACGCCGATGTAAAAGAGCACTCGGCCGAGAAGCTCGAGCCGCTTCCTGGTATCGATCGCCCGTTCAGGGCGCCACAGTACAGACAGCCAGGTACCGGCCTCGATCACGACCCGCAGCGCGGCCGCGAACAGGGTCAGGCCGATCGCCCAGGAGGCCCACCAGATGGCGAGCGCGGCGAGATACGCCTGCAAGCCGTAGGTGTGGTACTCGCCGAAGGTGCCGCCGAATGCGATGTGCTGGTGCAGCCGGAATGCGGGCAGCGCCGGAACCAGCGGAAACAGCGCGAATTTCACCAGCGGATGATCGATGATCCGGCGGCGCGACACCGCCAGACGCGTGCGCGCATAGGCCGCAGCATGCGCAGCGAATGCGCCGGTCAGCGCAGGCTGCGTACCAGCAGGCTGCATTCCGGCAGGTTGCATACCAGCATGAACCAGCGCGTCGACCAGCGCGATCGGATCGACGCGTGCGATGCCCTGCGACCAGCGCTCGCCCGCAGCCAGCGTCAGCCACACGCCGGTTGCGGGAAACGGCAGCGCCCACGGCTCCACTGCGACGATGCCCACGGCCGGGATCTCGGTGCGCCGCTCGCGCTGCTCCAGCACCAGCATGCCGCACTCGATATGCAGCGTCGCGGCGAAGGCGCGCGCGATGCACCAGGCGGCCGCCAGCGGTGCGAGGCACAGACCCGCGAACATCCGCATCTGCGCCAGCGGATTCGTCTGCTCGCCGTCGCCCAGCAGCAGGACACCCCCCATCCACAGCAGACCGCCGCCGGCGAACACGCGCAACGCCGCCGCCGCGAAGCGCCAGCCAGGCGAAAGCACGACAACATCCGCCCGAAGCGGCGCCGGGACGGCTGCAGTCGCCGTCGCGTGCGCCGCAGGTTTGAATCTGCCGGCGACGGCAGCTACCGCCAGCAGCAGAAGCAGCGCGAAGCCCGCGCGCCCGACCCAGTCACCCCAGGCCACCATCAGCGTCGCCGGCGGTTCGCCAGCGGACACTTCGCCGATCAGCAGCTTCTGTTCGCCCATCGCGGTAGCCGCCACCACCGTGCCGGACGCATCAATGACGGCGCTGATGCCGTTGGCGGTCACGCGCAGCTGCGGCAGGCGGGTTTCGATACTGCGGAAGGCCGCCACCGCCAGATGCAGGTCCGCACCGACCGGATACTCGGTGAACCAGGAGTCGTTCGACATCCCCAGAATGACCTGCGCGCCCAGCCGTGCGCCGTCAATGGCAAGCCCGGTGTC
Source organism: Lysobacteraceae bacterium (assembly GCA_044340325.1). Classification (GTDB taxonomy): domain Bacteria; phylum Pseudomonadota; class Gammaproteobacteria; order Xanthomonadales; family Xanthomonadaceae; genus Lysobacter_I. The sequence continues at coordinate 10,241 of JBIITV010000005.1, read as the reverse complement.
GGTGTCGTCCAGACAGATCATCGGCAGCACCGGAATCTCGCGTCCGTCGGCCAAGCGCAGCGGAAACACGCGCGCCCCGTCGCCCGGCCGCCAGCCGCCGGCCGCCGGCAACCAGCGTCGCAAGGTCGGGCCTTCGAGCCAGCCCGGCAGGTATTCGGTGAACAGGAACAGGTTGGTCTTGCGATAGAACCCCAACAGCGGCGCGGTCGCCGGTGCGCGCACCGGTGCCACGAACGCGGCCGCGTTGTATTCGCCGGCGGCGTCGAGGTCGTAGGTCCCGAACACCAGCGGCACACCCACCGATGCGACGAAGTCCTGCAGCTCGCGATCCAGTTCGGCGCCGCCCTCGCTCTTGGGATGACCGAAGGTGGTCGGGTACACGGTCTCCGACCAGAGCAGCGCATCCACCCGATGCTGGTCGATCGCCTCGCGCGACATCGCATAGTGGGTGTCCAGGACATGACGGACGACCGCGTACGCGCCCATCTCGCGGCGCAGCCGCTCATAGTCGACGATGTTGGACTGCACCATGCCCATGCGCAGCGGCGGCGCCACGTCGGCGTCCGGCGTCGCGGCCAGCATGGACAGCCGCGCGCCGCCATAGCCGGCCATCAGCACCAGCACAGCAGCGGCAGCCGCCAGCGGCGCAGCCAGCGCGCGCGCGCCGTCGCGGCGACGCACGATGGCCGCCGCCACGCCTTCATTGACGAGGATCAGCAGAAAGGTGATGCCGGCCGCGCCGCCGACATCGGCGATCTGGCGCAGCACGCGCGACGGATACAGGCCGTGGCCGAGGGTATCGCCCAACAGCTTGGGGAACAGCCATTCGGCCGCGACCCAGGCCGATGCGCCCGCCAGCGCGCGCAGCAGCGGGCCATGGCGACGCCCCACGAGATGACGGGCCAGCGCGAAGACCAGGATCTGCGGCTGCAGCAACGGCGCGGTCGCCAGCAGCGCGAACAAGCCCGTCGCCGCAGACAGACCCGTGTAAGCGGCGAAGGCGAGACCGAACCAGGCGAACACCGCCGCGACGAACGCGACGCTCATCGTCAGCCCGCTGCGCGCGGCGCCGGCCACGCTGCGGTTGGTGTCCAGCACCAGCAGCCATGGCACCAGTGCGACAAAGCCCAACGCATGGCCGTAGCCGCCGCGCGAGTAAAGCGCCAGCAGAACCGCACTGGCGACGACACCGGTCAGCGCGCGCCAACCGGGGTGGGAAAAGCGGAGCGCGTTCAGAGCTAAGGACTCCCCGGCTGCAGGGGCGGGGGAATCTTGATCGGCCGTGCCACGAGCCCGGGAGGTGCCATGCCGGGCGGGACGACACGGTTCTCGGGGATCTCGATCCGACGGCCGGCGCTGTCGAAGAACTCGAAGTCAGGCGAGTACATCAGGATCGGTTCGATGCGTTGACCATCGTCGGTCGCCTGGAAGTGGCGCACATACCCTTCCGGCAGCACGTAGTCGTCGGGAACCGCCAGCCCGATCATCGGTGGACTGGTGCCGGGCGGTTGAAACGCGCCGATACCCGAATAGATGCCGGCTTGGTGCAGGCGGTCGATGACGTCCTCGACCGGCGGCGCCGGCTGGCCCGGATCCAGGTACTGGGCCAGATCGTTCGGATCCCGCTGCGACTGCGCGGGCCGCGCCGTCACTGCGCGCTCACGCTGGCCGGTGGAAGCCTGTGAATCCGCTGGAAGTTCCGCAGCCGCGTTGCCATCGATGGCCTGCGTGTCGCTATCGCGATGTTCGCCAGACGGAGGCGGCCGGTGCGACATGGTCGTCAGCAGGTAAACCGCGCAACCGCCGACCAGCACGACCGCAAGCGCCTTGTAGAGCAGTGACTGGCGCCGACGCCGGCCGCCGAGTTCGGTGACGCGCACGCCGACGCCGTCCGGACCACCGGACGGCGGGGCGCTGTTGTTTCCGGGACCGTCCATCGACGCATCCTAGAACGTTGCGATCAAGACGTGACGATCAGAACGGGCTCGGCGGGCTGTAGACCGACAATCCCCAGCCCATGCGCTCGTGACCGTACTGGTTCCAGATCGGGCTGCGGCCGCCGGCGAAGGACGTATAGCGCGGTGCCCCAGAGCCGGTGGTACCGCCGAACAGACCGGCCGAGACGGTGCCGCCGGTGTAGGTCGGATGGGTATCGTCGGACTGGATGTAGTCGTAGCTGCTGGACGAGGACACGAAGTGGGTGTTCGCGTCGCGCAGCGTCGGACGCAGCGTCGACGTGATGCGGGTCAGATAGCTCGACTCGCTTTCGCCCAGCACGTACCTCAGCGCATCGGAATCGATCTGGCCGTCGCCGTTGCTGTCGTAATCCGCGCCCATGTACTGCGCGAAATTGTCCGAGCACTGGAAGCCCTTCTGCCTGGCGTATTCGCACATCCAGTAGTTCATCTGGGCGATGGCAGGCAGGAACCTGTCGCGCAGGTTGACCTTCGCGCCGGTCACCGGGTCGTTGCACGAACTGAGCACGTTGTCGGCGTTGTAGCCGGGGTAGTACAGATTGCCGACCACCTTCAGCTTGGTGCCCGAGTACGCATTCGCGTTGATGTAATCCATCGCCGCCGCGACATTGACCTTGCAGTTGTTGACGGCCGTCGTCAGCACGCTGTAATTGCAGGTGCCGGTCTGGCCCTTGAAGCTGGTGCGCGCCTGCAGACCGTCGTTGCCGCACATCTCGAAGGTCACCACGCGGGTCGACGCGGCCTGCATGTAGGAACGCTCGGCGACGATCTTGTTGTTGTAGACATCGGACGCGATCGCGCCCGATTTCGCGCGCCGCACGTTCTCGATGTCGGCATTCCACAGCGCCGACAGATATTCGGACTCCACGGTGGTACCGGCGTATTTGGCGGCATTGGAAATGGAGCCGTTGTAGCCGGCGTAGATCGAATCGCCGTAGGCGACGACGCGATACTTGGCGGTGGTGCCCGCGCGGTCGATGGTCCAAGAGACATTCTGGTTCAACGTGCTGGCCATCGCAGGCGCGCCAGCAGCGAGCAGGGCGATGGTCGAGAACAGCGCACAAGCATTCTTACCGAATCGGTTGATCATGACTTGCTTCCTTGTTTGTGGTGGTGTCGCGCGAGAACCGGAGGGGAAAAAATACTCGGACCCCAACCTTCGATGCCATTCGGACCGGTATGGCCCACCCCTAGGCGGCGCTAACCCTAGCGTGTCCCGGAATCATGGTCAACACACGATCGGATTGTCGCAGCGCACCATTTTTTCAGTCGTTCCCGCAGTGATGCGGCACATGCGCGTCAAGGCACAACCGCTGTCGTCAAAGCGTCATGAACCAACGGTTTCGCTGTATTCCGCAGTGCAGCGCGAACGCAGTGAAAACGACGACCAGCTTCGCTGCTCAACAGGCTGCTAAAGTACCTGCGCGAGCAGGTTTTCAGCAGCCTGTAGGCACACACTTCACGCGGCCTGCCGTCTACGGCGCATCCTTGAACATCGCCGAACACATGCGTTCGTGTGTTGGGTTTACGGCGCCTGCAACACCGCACCGTCGGCGAGAATGCGGTACTCCACCGGCGAGACCGGCAGGCCCTTGCTGTCTTCCTCCAGGTGTTTGACCTGTGCCGGCGTGAGCTGCTTGCGCGACAGCACACCATGGACCTCGGCCCGGCCGGCGCTGTCCTTGGGCACCATGAAGGCGTGGTCGGCGAACATCACCCGTGCGGTCTGTCCATTGTCCTCCAGCACGATCCAGCAGCCCTTGGCCTGACACACTTGGGCGATGCGACCGCTGAAGCGCGCGGGCTTGCCGGCATGCGTATCGAAATCGGCAAGCGCCTGCGAGATCGGTGTGGACGCGCCTTCCGGCAGCGGCTTGCCGTAAGGCGTTGCGTCGCCGGCGTGCGCGGCGGATGCGAAGCCCAACAGGGCGAGAACGGCGAACAGACGCATGGCGCGACTCCGATGGGAAACGATATGGCGCGACGATACCGCGACCGCGCAGGGATGGCGATACTCTGCGGCATCGATGTAGCAGTGTGGAACCGCCGAGGGCGCCGACCCGCTTCGCTTTTTTGAAATCCGCCTTCGCAACGCATCCATGGCCTCGACATTTTTCTGGTTCCGCTGCGCGGGCTGTTGCCTGCGAATGACGCCTTGTGGCGCTTGTTCTCATTCCGCTTCGGAACCATCGTTTCGTTTTGGCCACAATCCGATTGAACGTCCGCCCAGCCCGGACTGAACATTAATTTCACAAAAAAATATTGAAAACTTAACGATAGCGCGCGTACCAATTTGGGCGTCGATCACGACACGGAGAATACGAACATGACGCTATTCAAATCTCTAGTCACCGCAGCGATTCTTTCCCTCGCACTCGCCAGTATCGCGAGACCCGCAAACGCCGAAGTCTACGAGCTGGGATGGCCATACCCGCCGAACAATCTCGAACCGTACCCTGCGCGCAACCAATATCCCCCGCTTTGCGATCCGACCAATAAACCCGGGCCCGACCGGTTGCGTGGTTTGCTGGGGTTCTGGTTCGGAGCGCCCAATCAGTTCAATCCGAATTGGCACATCGGTCGGCCGTGCAACGTCAGCGCAACGACTTACCATCGCGAAGGCAGGGCGCTCGATTTCTACGTCAACGCCAGCGAACCCCGCGCACAGGCTATCGTCGACTGGATCCTCGCGACCGACGAGTACGGCAATCCGCATTCCAAGGCACGCCGCCTCGGCATCATCGAAATCATCTGGAAAGATTCGATCTGGACTTCCGACCAGCCCGGTGGCTTCCGCAGTTGTCGCAGCTGCGGCCCGCATTACGACCACATCCACTTCAGCTTTTCTCGCGAAGGCGCCAATGCGCAAACGTCCTGGTTCACCACCAACGACCTGGTGAGCAGTGCCGCCTGCGGTAGCGGCACGGCGCAAGTGAAGTATTGGACCTACCCCAGCGGCTACGGCCCGCTACGTCATGTGCGCCGGATCGCCTACGCGGGCAGCACCTATGCGACGCAGTCGTCGTTGGCCAGCTCGCCCTGGCGCGTCTACACCTCGCTGGGCCCGAGTGTCGTGGCCGCCAACGCGCCGGTCAGCGCGCTTTACGGCGCTCGCGCGTACCTCGGCCCGTGTTCGGTCACGCTCTTCTAGCGTGTTGCTACCGTGATGGTGGAGCCGCCGATCGCGGTTCCACCATCACGACGCATCCAGCATTTCGGCATGTGAACGCCAGAGCAGACCGATGCCGCCGCATGGGCGGGTTACGATGCGCCTGATGGCTTGCCCGATCCCTCGACGCTGTCCAGCTGCAAAACACCATGCCCTGCCAAGCGATGAGCCGATGAGTACGGAATCGATGACCCCATGATCGACCGCGAGCAGCTTCATCGAGACGGCTATGCCCTGCTCCATCGGGCGATCCCTGCAGAGTCCCTGGAAGATCTTCGCGACGCCTTCGATGCGGGCGTGAAGTCATCGGATCAATGGCCCGTGCCCCGCGGAGTGGACTGGCGTCATTCGATGTTGGATCTCGACGCGAATGTGCAGGCCGTCTGCCGATTGCCCGTGTTGCTGGCGGCCGTCGGTGCACTGATAGGCGAACGGTTCTTTCTCGCGCAGGTGGAGGGCCGCGAGCCCTTGGCCGGTGGCGGTCATCAGGGCCTGCACCGCGACCTGTCGGCGCAGCGGCCCGGCGATACCGTGAATGCGCTGGCTTTTTTCGACGACTACGGCCCCGACAATGGCGCAACGCGCCTGGTCCCCGGCAGTCATCGCCCAGCGCCGGACGCGCCGCTGTTCGATTTGAACGACGAATCCCGTTCCGTACAGCTCGCCGGCGCCGCAGGCGACATCCTCGTGTTCGATGCCGATCTGCTGCACGCGGGCAGCCTGAACCCGACCGGCGCGCGCCGCAGATCCATCCTGATCGGGTATTTCGCCGAACCACGCTACGCCTCGCACCTCGCGACGGCGCACCTTCGCAACGTGCGGATGGACACCAGCGAGCGATTCGATCCGTAGCGCGGGCTCAAGCCCGCCATGAGGTCAATCCTTCTCATCGGTCGGTTCTCCGCGCCAGTCGGTAGGCAAAGCACCTTCTCGAACATAAACATGGAACGACGAATGCGGCCAGTCGCGCACCTGCGAAACGCAGCGGTGTTTCACCGGATTGAAGTGGATGTAGTCGATATGGTTGCGCAGATCCCGTTCGTCGCGGATCAGATGCTCCCAGTAGCGGCGTTGCCAAATGCCGCGTTCCGTTTTCCTGGCACGCGAAGTCGATACGCGTTCTGCGGTCGGCACACGCCGGGAGAATTTTTGTTTGATCAGCATCCAGCGTGTCGCGAAATCGTGATCATCCTCCGACAGCGTCCAGATGGCATGTAGATGTTCCGGCAACACCACCCAGGCAACGCTCTCGAACGGATGCTCGCGGCGCACCGCATGCGCACTCATACGCAACGCATCGATCCGCTCGACAAGCAGACGCTGTGAGCGATCCGCGAGATTCACGGTGAAGAAATACGTGCCGCCCGGCGCCCACATTCGACGATCATCAGACATGCGGCAAGCGTGCCTGCAGCATACCGCAAGCAACATCGGACAACCCCGCATCCCATCGTCAGAATTCCCCGACCACACCATGTCGTCACGCATCGAATCCAGCGACCGAACGCAGGGTGGCGGTGAGCGCAGCGACCCCCACCGTCCCGCCACATCCGACGCTGCATGCATCAAACGACATCGACCGCCTTGTAGGGCGGCCGAGCGATGCGCGTTGTTGGCAATGGTGGGGTTCGCTGCGCGCCGTGCTTTTGGTGGGGCTCGCTGCGCTCACGGCCACCCTACGGGAGTCCACCTCACGCGCTGCCGATCACCTCTCGCTTATTGCTTGAACTGCGAACCCAGCCCCACAGTGATCGAAGTGCAGGTGCCCGCGGCATTCCAGATGAACCACAGATACGACTCGCTGTTGATGCTGCGCGCGACCGCCATCAAGGCAGGGTCGGTCGTGGTGCAGGTGCGATACACGCCCGCGGCGTTGGTGGCATAGCAGGTAACATCGTTGGCTTTGACGGTACAGCCCAGTCTCGACACGGCGTCGGCGGAGCGCCGCGCGGCCACCAGGGTGCCGTACGCCTGCTTGCTGGCGTCGTCCACCACGACCGGGAAATTGACTTCGTATCCGGCGTGCGAGGTCCCGGCCGCAGACAGCGACAGCCCCATCGCCAGCATCCACCCCATGTTCCTGTGCTTCATCATCCACCTCATCGTTAGTATTTATTGACTTGCGGGCGACCGTGCAGCCGGAGGAAACCACCTGCTTGGACCCGCGCCCCCATCGGCGCGATGCGCCAGCCGGATCAACGGAAATTGCGTCGCGTTTCGGACGCGTCCGGTCCGCCCCCCCGCCAATCGCCCTCGGCGCATCCCGCCCTTCGGCGCGTGACGTGCGCATCCGCTGTCTTCTCGCGCGGCAAGCGCATCACGATGGCTATGCCCTGCTCCGTGGCGCGATCCCTGCGGAATGGCTGGGTGTGCGCTTCGCGAGGCGTTCGATGCTGGCGTGACACCATCGGCGCAATGGCCTGTGCCGCGCGGAATGGACTGGCGCCATTCGATGCTGGATCTCGATGCGAACATGCAGGCGGTCTGCCGGCTGCCGCAGCTGCTGGCCGTGGTCGGCGAACTGATCGGAGATCCGTAGGGCGCATAAGCCGAAGGCGTCATGCGCCATCAAACGGCACCCATATCGCAATTCCCAAGAACGGTGCATGTCGCTTCGCTTATGCACCCAACAGGATCGTATGCGCCTTACGGCCTTGAACCACGACTTCCCATCACTCAGTCCGACACAACATCAAGGGCGGACTGATGCGAAGCCGTTATTTCATCGAATAGGCGGGTGCAAGACCCGCCTTACGGGTTACATGCTCTGAGAATGCGATTTTTTCGATTCGACTTGTGTGGTCAGGTCGTTGGCCTGCTGTGGTGACAGACTGATCGCTGTAGCCTCTTTTAGCTGCTGCACATCTTCCAAACGCGGGGTGGCGAGCAATCGCTCGGTCGGAATCACAATGCGCATATCGGCTGCGTCGGAAACCAATAGGTTATTGCCATCTTTGCTATAGACCGCAGAGGCGATCTGATTCAGAGCGGGTCGTGAGTGGTTGAGGGTATCGTCGGCCAGCTGAGGATTCTGGCTGTAGATCGCGATGTTCGTCGCCACCAGAGGAAGCCGATCGTTGCTGAAGGGGTTTTGCGATTCAGCATTCACCGCAGTCAGAGCCTGCATCGCCTGTTGGAAACGGGGGTTGCCGGTAAGCTCCGGATTGAACCCGGCCAGTTGGATGTCGTCTGGCAAGGAGGCCCGCCCATTGTTGCGACTGCTAAAGCGGAAACTTTCGACCTGGGCTTCCGGAAGCGCATGATTGCCATGTCCGGGCAGCACACTGACGTTCAAGCGCGGCGCGTCGTCGATCATGATCTGACCAAGCGTTGTGTACACCGAATTGCTGTTGACCGTCGAGTACGGATTGAGAGCAACGCCGCCCGGCGGATAATTCAAGTCCCGCTGGTTGATCGCGTTCAACGCGTCGTAACCTGCTTTCCAACGCGCCAGAACGTCGGTCTTGTCGCCCATGTACAGCGTCGCCGAGTCCTGGCCGCTGCTGATGTAAGTGGCATTGGTCGCACGTACACCGAGGTTGTTGGCATAATCCTGATCGTGAACAAAGATGTGTCCGCGCAGCGAGTGCCTCTCGGAATCGGTGCCGATAGGTACCGTGCCACCGGTATTTCGGTCAGTGGCCAAACCATGCATCTCGGCGACCGCATTCCCTTCCTGGTCGCGAAGAACCCAGAACATATGTCCAGCGAGCCCGCCAGCAATATTCAATTGCCGGGCTTCGATACTGTATTGCGGCTGTCTGCTCATATACGAACTCCTTCTGAAATCCAGGATCAAAGGCTTCTACAGGGCGATATTGCTTCAATCTGCTGCCGATCTCAACAACGCCGCCCCCCTTGTCCGTGAGTGCGTTCGGTTCTCATGCGGCGCGTCGACAGATCATCAACTCATCATGTTTTGGCCTGACATGCCCCGACTCTTGCGTACTCAAGGCTTCATGAACGAAATCAACTTCCGAGTCACCGCCGACAGATCCGTAGGGCGCATAAGCCAAAGGCGTCATGCGCCGCCGAGTGCCGCCGAGAAATTGCCAAGAACGGTGCATGACGCTTCGCTTATGCACCCTGCAAGATCCTATGCGCCTTACGGCCTTATCAGAACCCCTCGGCACCGTAGGGCGGGTCTTGCACCCGCCACCTGCCGGACCACGACTTCCCATCACGCAGTCCGACACAACACCAAGGGCGGACTGATGCGAAGCTGTTATTTCATTGAATAGGCGGGTGCAAGACCCGCCCTACGAGATCAATTTTTACCAGCGTTACGGGTTTGCGGGAGGCAAGCATTCAAAGTACCTCTTCTGCAGGCCGGGTAACTGTGGCGATCCTGCGCCTCGCGACATGCGCAGCAGGTTGGTCGCCCATAGCATCATGCCGTTGGCATTCACCACGACCCCTGCAACCTCATGCTCTTGGAATCCAACATATGCCTGCATGAAAGGTCGGATACCGCCGTGCACATAGGAATGCATGGCTCGCCAAGTGCTCTTCTTCAACTCGACAAGCGTCTGATGAATGTGGGCTGGGTGGTGCTCTCTGATGTCATCAAGCATCTTGTGGACAGGTGGCCCCATCGCCGTCTCGGCATCCGAGGCCAGCGCCTCCGGATTCGGAGTCAGGAATTTCTGGATCCATTCGTCGCTGGCGCCGCCCATGCACCATGTCGCACGAACCAGCGCCTCGAAGGCAGGGCGAACCAGCGTGGTCGCGGTCACGTCAAGCTCGGCGTCTGCGAGAATCGCCTGACTCAGCGCGTGCTGCCGAACGATCTCGCAGAACCCGGCGACGAGCAGAGACCTCGGGGAGTCCGGGGCGGGCAGGTCATCCCACAAATCGGACAACGCTTCGTGCAGCAGCCAGGTCTGCTCAAGAATGGATTGAAGGGATCGTCTAGACATCTTGCGTCCTTGCTGTTTTGAGCTTGCACTGTTGCCCTCCACACTCCGACCGGATTCGCAGCTCCGTAGGGCGGGTCTTGCACCCGCCACTTGCTGAACCACGACTTCCCATCACGTAGTCCGACACAACACCAAGGGCGGACTGGTACGAAGCCGTCATTTCATTGCATAGGCGGG
>JBIITV010000216.1:0-5269 GCA_044340325.1 Lysobacteraceae bacterium | reverse complement strand
CCGCGCACCAGCGCGAAATCGCGGGCGTGGTAACGGATGCCGTCCTGCTGCTTGTAGCTGCCGTCGTGTTCCTCGTCGATCACGATCAGCCCCGCCTCGGGCAACGGCGTGAACACGGCGGACCGGGTGCCGACAATCACCCGCGCCTCGCCACGCCAGGCGGCGGCCCAGACCCGGGCGCGCTCGTTGTCGGTGAGGCCGGAGTGCAGCGCATGGATCGGCACACCGAGCCGCTGGCGGAAGCGCGCCAATGCCTGCGGGGTCAGGCCGATCTCCGGGACCATTACCAGCGCCTGCCGGCCGTGCGCAAGGCAATCGGCGATCGCCTGCAGGTAGACCTCGGTCTTGCCGCTGCCGGTGACGCCGTCGAGCAGCGACGTGGCGAAGCCCGGACGAGCGCGCAGCGCGGCCCATGCATCGACCTGTTCCGGGTTGAGCGCCGGCCCCGGTTGCGGGGTGGGCACCCGCTGCGGGACCGGCACGGCCACACGTTCAGCCAAGCCACGCTTGAGCAGGGCTCGGGCGGCGGTGCGCCAGTCCTCCATGTCGGCGTCAAGCAAGTCTTCGTCGAGCAGGCCTTCATCGACCGTACCGGGTTGAAGCCGATCCGCCAGCTGTCTGGGCCGGCCACGCAGGCGGGCGGTCGCGGTCGCGCCCGCCTCGGTCAGCCGCCAGGCCCAGGCACGCGTATCGGGCAGCGGCTCGCCGCGGCGCAGCGCGCTGGGCAGGGCGGTGGCCAGCACCTCGCCCAGCGGCGCATGGGTGTAGCGCGCCAGCCACCGCAGCGATGCCAGCAGTTCGCCGTGCAGCAGCGGCTGCGGGTCCAGCACGGCCTCGGCGGTACGCAGTTCGGCTGGACCGGGCTCGGCCGGGCCGATCCCGGTGATCATCCCGATCAGGCTGCGGCTGCCGAACGGCACCCGCACCCGACAGCCGACCTCACCCTGGCCTGTGGCCGGTGGGCGGTAGTCGAACAGACGCGGCAGTGGCACCGGCAGGGCCACGCGCAGCACGGAATCGGCGGCAGACATGGCCGGCAGTCTACCGAGTCCCGACCCGTAGACCGGTGCATCAAGTCAAGAGCGAGTTGCACCGCATTGCTGCCAAGCGCGACATGAGTCGGCCGCAAGTCGTGGATCGCAAAGGGAATTCGCGATTATCCACACAAGCTGTGGATAAGTTTGTGCATCAATCGTTGCGCGAACGGTTTTGTGCGGGAAATGCAGGGGTTCCGCAGGGGATGGCGAAAAAAGCACCACTCCATCAAAGCCTATTCCGATCAATCACATAGCCGTGAAACATCAGTGAAGCATGGGCGTGAAGCCGCATCCGGGCGGTCGTATTGCAATCCGATGACCGCTGTGCACAACCGGATTGCGGCCCCTGCCGGGCTGCAGGCCTTGAAGCGTCTCGGGGAGCCGGTTTCGTGATGGTTGTCAAGCCGGGTTTCGGCGCTCCGATGCATCATGCCTCCCCGTCGTCAAGCTGTTGATCATGGCCCCATGTCTTCTTTGAACACGCTCGACACCGCCGCCGCCGCCACTGCGGCTGTCGCCAGTTTCCTGCGCGGCATCGAGCGGCGTGCGGCCCTGCTGGCCGAGCTTCAGTGCGGCGACGCCGAGCAGGGCGACCGCGCCCTGGCTGCGGCCATCGAAGCCTTCACCGAAAACGCGTCCGCCACGCCTGCGGAGGCTTGGCCGCTGGCATTCTGGACCAGCCTGCTGCAGAGCCCCTCATTGAACGCCGAACCGCTGGCGCCGTTCTGGCACGGCGACTTCGCCCCGCTGGCCCGTCTCGACTTCGGCACCCGGGCGGTGCTGTTGTTGAGAGTGGTCGTGGGCCTGGACGACACCCAGGCGGCGGCGGTGTTCGGCGTGGAACCGGCCGAGTACAAGCAGGCACTGCAGCGCGCTCTGCCGCAGCGGGCCGATGGCAGTCTGGACGGTGAAGCCTGGCTGGCGCTGAACGACGAAGCGCGATTCGTGATGAAACAGCTCCCGCCCGAGCGGGTCGCGGCGATCGCCCGCCTGCGGGATGCCGCGATCGCGACCAAGACCGCCGAGCCTGCGCTGCGCGCCGCCGGACGCAGCCCGTTGCCGATGGCCAAACCGAGCTGGCTGGGCAAGCTCTGGGGCAGTGTCAGCCTGCGTTGATCCGCACGGCGCGCGCAGGCTCAACGCGTGCCGCGCAACACCCGTCGAGTCGCCTGGAAGCGGTCGCCGAAGCGTGCCGCGCCATCGGCGCGCAGCTTTGGCGCGTGGTCGCGCAGGTAATCGTCCAGCGCCTCGCGGTCTCTCAACGCATATTGCACGCAAAGACCGATACGGCCCGCACTCGGCGGCGGCTCCAGCACATCGAAGACTTTGGCGCCGGTGAAGCCGGGCAACGCAAGCATCTCCTCGATATGCCCGCGCAGCCACACGCGATAGTCGTCGTGCGCTGCGGCGTCGACTTCGATACTGACTTCGTAGATCACACGCTTGGGGCTCATGAATACCTCAACTGCTGAGTCCAGCGAGGACGGCGTAGACGATGGCCATCCCCAGCAGGAAGGAATAGATCATACCCAGCGTGGCGTATTTCGTTAGAGTCTTGACCCAGCTTTGCGCGTAAACCCGCTTCTGCATCTGCAACAAATACAGAGGTATCAGCAGAAACAACGTCAGCGATGCGACCAGACTGGAAAATCCGGTCGCCCATACCGGAAGGCCGCGAACCGCCTGCAGCCCGATCAACAAGAACGCGAACAGCAGCCCGACCAGCATGAACGCATGGCTGTATAGCGCGACGACCAAGTGTTCGAGATAACCTCGGCCCGAACGGATGTACAGCAGTTTGAGACACAGCGCGAACAGCGGCAGCAACACGAACAGCGCACCCGGCACCGCGCCAAGAAAGCGCTTGAGCAGTTCATCCGGGTTTTTCTGCACGAGTTCGGCGTTCTCCTGGATCTTTTCGACACGGTGCACGAACCAGCGCTCGAGAAAGCCGATGTCCTTGCTGCCGGTTGTGACACGCCCGGCTGCACCCGGGTCCGGCGACGAGGCAGAGGGCGGCACAGGCGCCGATACGGCGGTCTTTCCCGATGCGGTCGCAGTTGCCGCTCCGAACGGGGTCTCGAGCATGCGCAGTTGTGCCTGCGTCGCTCCCAGTTCGACCATGCGCGCACGGGATTTCTCGTCGATCTTGCGTTGCGCGAAATCAAGCAGTGCGGACAACACCGGTCCAGTCTTGGAGTCCCGGTTTTCCGCTGCGATCTCGTTCATGAGCCTGGTGCGCAGCGCGATGACGTCCTCGACGGTTTTCGCATGCCTGAAGTCGCTTTCGTCGACCCGCGTGTCGCCGACGACGATGCCATTCTTGGCCGGCCCTGTATTGACCTGAATCGCGTCTTTGGCGTCGAAGTGCAGGGTCAACTTGCCGACGAAAAAAGTGACCAGGCTCAGCACGATGAACAATCTGAGCGGCGCGATATAGCGCACGCGGTGGCCGGCCAGATACCCGGCGGCGACCCGACCGGGCACGAACAGGTCGCGCATGGTGCGGAAGATGCGGCCGTCGAGATGCCAGAACGACTCCAACACCTCTTCCAGCGCATGCCCGAAATGGCGCAAAGGGCTGTGCCCGCGCTGGCCGCAGACATGGCAGTAATGGCCCTGCAGGATGCTGCCGCAGTTTTCGCAGGCGATGGGCGGGGTGTGGGCGTCGTGGTCTGTCATGCGCTCCCCGAGGCACGGCGATTGGCGCGGTTAAGATACCAGCCCGTGCGCCGAGGACAGCGCCGGCTTCCTTGTTCTCCGGCGCAGGCATGACTCAAGTCGAACCACCGCAAGTCGAACCGCCGCACCCCTCGAAGCAGTTGCCCTTCAGCAATGAGCTGCGCGCCAGCGCACGCCTCGCTGCGCCGCTGATCGCCGGGCATGTCTCGACCGGGCTGATCGGACTGGTGGATGCCCTGATCGCGGGCCGTCATGGCACCGCCACATTGGCTGCGGTGTCGGTGGGAACGGCGTTGTTCTGGCTACCTTTGTTGATGCCGATGGGCACGTTGATCGCGCTGCCGGCTTCGGTCTCGCAGCTGGACGGCGCCGGCCGACGCGACGAGATCGGCCCGTTGTTCCGCCAGGCGCTGTGGCTGGCGCTGGCGATGGGGCTGGGGATGTTCCTGTTCCTCAGCGCGATCCCCCTGGCGCTGGAGGCCTTCGGCATCGCGCCGGAGATCCGTCCGGGTGCGACCGCGTTCGTGCACGGCATTCGCTGGGGCGCGCCGGCGCTGGCGCTGTTCCTGTGCATGCGCTACCTCTGCGACGGCCTGCACCACACTATTCCGACCATGCTGCTGGGCTTCGGCGGGCTGCTGGTGCTGGTGCCTACCGGCTACGCCCTGACCTTCGGGTTGGGCGGACTGCCGGCGCTGGGAGCGGGTGGACTGGGCATCGCCTCGGCACTGATGATGTGGCTGCAGGCGCTGGCGATGGCCGCCTATCTCGCATGCACATCGCGCTTCGCCGATCTGCATCTGCTGGATCGCTACGACCCGCCGCGCTGGCCGCCGATCCGCAGCCTGCTGGCGCTGGGGCTGCCGATCGGCTTCACCTGGCTCATGGAAGGCGGGCTGTTCGTCGCCACCGCGCTGGTGATCGGGCGGCTGGGCGAAGTGCCGGCGGCGGCGCACCAGATCGCAATCAATGTGGCCAGCCTGTGCTTCATGGTGCCGATGGCGCTGGCCGAGGCCACGACGGTGCGGGTCGGACACGCGGTAGGCCGCTGCGATCGCGACGGCATGCGTCGTGCCGCGTTCGCCGGCTTCGCGCTGGTGCTGGTCACGCAGCTGATCACCGGCACGACCCTGCTGCTGGGCAACGAGACCATCGCCGCTTTCTACACCGGCGATGCGGCGGTGATCGCGCTGGCGTCGTCGCTGCTGCTGATGGCGGCGGCGTTCCAGTTTCCGGACGGGGTGCAGGTGCTGTCGGTCGGCGCGCTGCGCGGACTGAAGGACACCCGTGTGCCGATGCTGATCGCCGCGTTCGCCTACTGGGGCATCGGCATGCCGCTGGGCGCGGTGCTGGGTCTCGGTGTGGAGGGTCGGTTGTCGGCCCAGGGGCCGTTGGGGATGTGGATCGGCCTGATCGCGGGTCTCACGGTTGCGGCCGTTCTGCTCGGCCTGCGCTTCTTGCGCATTTCCCGGCGCATCCCCATTGTGATGCCTGAGCCCAGCCCCCGAACCACCCCGTGACCACAGGTCCAGAGCCCTTCCCGTACCACG
>JBIITV010000086.1:0-19655 GCA_044340325.1 Lysobacteraceae bacterium | reverse complement strand
CGGCCGCTGCGTGATCGTGCACGAAGCCCCGAAGACTGCCGGCTTCGGCGCCGAGGTCGCCGCGCGCCTCGCCGAAGAATCGATGTACGACCTCGTCGCCCCGGTCGAGCGCGTCACCGGCTACGACACCCATATCCCGCTGTTCCGCCTGGAGATGAAGTATCTGCCCAGCGTGGAGAAGATCGTCGCGGCGGCGAAAAGAACCTTGGCGGCGAGTTGAAAGCCCGCTCACGCTCGCTCGCGCTTCCCTCTCCCCGCACGCGGGGAGAGGGTGCCCGACAGGGCGGGTGAGGGGCACACCGATGAGACAAGCCTCTATGCAAGCCCGTGTTACCTGCGACTACCGGACCCAGTACGCGAACCCGATCCGGTTCGCTATCGGCGAAATCGTGACCCTCGGCGCACGCGACAGCGAATGGCCCGCCTTCATCTGGACGATCACTCCGATTGATGGCAAGGCCGGCTGGGCGCCGTTCGATTGGCTGAAGCCGCTCGGCGATGACCGAGCCGAAGCGACACGCGATTACTCCGCGCAGGAGCTCGACGTGGCGATCGGAGACGACGTCGTTCTCCGGCACGAACTCGGTGGCTGGTGGTGGTGCGAACATGTCGATGGCCGATGCGGATGGGTACCGGCAGATCATCTGGAACGGACATGAGCGATCAAAAAGTCGAACAACTCATCCACGATCTGCAGCTCACGCATCCCGATCTGCATACGATCGTGGAGGCGGCGAGAACGCTGGTCCGTTCGGTCGCGCCCGAGGTCACCGAGCGCGTGATGTACGGCGGCATCCTGTTTTCCGCGCCCGAACAGTTCTGCGGTGTATTCGCCTACTCCGCGCATGTCTCGATGGAATTCGGCCGTGGCGCGGAGCTGAAGGACCCGCATCGCGTGCTCGAAGGCAGCGGAAAATTCCGTCGCCACATCAAACTGCAGACGCTCGCCGAGCTCGAATCGAAACATCTTCAAGACTACATCGCGCAAGCGCTTCGTTTTTCGGCCGGATCGTCGACATGACGCATCGACGGAATCGGCAACCGCATCCAGGGAATCGCCCATGAGCCAGACCAAAACCTTCATCCTCCCCGACCTCGGCGAAGGCCTGCCCGACGCGACCATCGTCGAGTGGTTCGTGAAGCCGGGCGATACCATCAAGCTGGATGCGCCGCTTGTGTCGATGGAAACCGCGAAGGCGGTGGTCGAAGTGCCGTCGCCGGTGTCGGGCAAGGTGCTGAAGCTCGCGGGCGATGCGGGCGACATCGTCGTGACCGGTACGATGCTCGCGGAGTTCGAGGTCGATGCCTCGATGCCGCAGCGCGCGGAGGGCCAGGACACGGGGCATCACCATGCCGCACCGCTACCTGCTGTTGTGGGAGGGGCTTCAGCCCCGACGGTCGGGGCTGAAGCCCCTCTCACAACAGCAGATCAAAAACGCGACGACGCCGGCACGGTGGTCGGCGCGATGCAGAGCTCCGACGCGGTGCGCAGCGAAGCCGCGATCGCGGTCGGCGGCGTCAAGGCAATGCCGGCGGTGCGCGCGATGGCGCGCAAGCTCGGCGTGGATCTATCGCGCGTGCGCGCCAGCGGTGCCGACGGCGTGGCGACGATGGACGATGTGAAGCGCGCGGCAGCGGAGGGTCCGGCCAAGCCCGGCACATCTCCTGTAGGAGCGCCGGAAGGCGCGACCAGCATCGCGGCGAAATCTGTCGCGCCTTCCGGCGCTCGTACAGACAGCGCTGTCGCTTCACAACAGCGGACCCAACTCTCCGCCACCGGCAAACCCATGCGCACCCAGCCGCCGGGCGTCTCGGTCAGCGGCCAGCCGGAACAGCTGAAGGGCGTGCGCCGCAACATGGCGCGGGTGATGGCCGATGCGCACGCGAAGGTGGTGCCGACCACGCTCACCGACGACGCCGACATCCACGCCTGGGCGCACGGCAACGACATGACCGCGCGGCTGGTGCGCGCGATCTGCGTCGCCGCGAAAGCGGTGCCGGCGCTCAACGCCTGGTTCGACGGCGACAACCTCACCCGCACCCTGCATCCGCACGTCGACATCGGCATCGCGGTGGACACCGACGACGGTCTGTTCGTGCCCGCGCTGCGCAACGCCGACATGCTCGACGCGCGCGGCGTACGCGAAGCCATCGGTCGTCTGCGCACGCAGGTCGAAGACCGCAGCATTCCGCCGGGCGAACTCAGCGGCTACACCATCTCGCTGTCGAACTTCGGCATGTTCGCCGGCCGCTACGCGACACCGGTGGTGGTGCCGCCGTGCGTTGCGATCGTCGCCGCAGGCCGCGCGCGGCATCAGATCACCCCGGTGATCGGCGGCTTCGAATCGCACAAGGTGATTCCGCTGTCGATCACCTTCGATCACCGCGTCTGCACCGGCGGCGAAGCGGCGCGTTTTCTACGGGCGATGCTGGACGATCTGGCGTTGCCGGGGTGATGGTTGCGATGCGCTCGGCGTCGACGGTGCAGCGACTCATTCGATAGAACAGAGCGTCGAACAAGCCTCGCTTCGGAACGCACGCTCGATCTGCGCCGCATATGCGCCCATTCGCCCGTTCTCCGGCGCTGCGGAGCGCGCCATCGCATCGGCGATACGCTTCCGTTCCGGCAACGGCATCGCCAACGCGTAGACTTCCGCCGTCTCGGCCAGCGCCGCAAGCACTGTGATCCGATAGCTCTCCTGGAATGCAGGGTCGTTGGCGTCCGACAAGGCGCCGTGGTAGGCCATCGATATGCCTTGCCGCATTTTCACAATCCCGCTGCGGCGCACGTCCGTGAACTGCTCCGGAGGCAAGGACGCGATGAATCGCTCCAATCCCCGCATCTGTTTGGCGAGACAGCGGAACAGGAAAGGTTGCAGCGCCGTCATCTCATCCTGGAACTGCAGAATATTGCGCGCCATGAGCGCATTGAATTCCGCCATCACAGCCTGCTGGTCCTGCGATCGAGCGATGCTCACCTTCAGGTCGAACAGCACCAGCGACATGGTCGCCTTGTTCGCGATGCGACAGACTTCGATATCGGTTTCGATCTCCTCGCTGGAATATGGACCTTCCACCAGCATCCGGCGCTCGTCCGACAGCGCTTCGACGAGTCTGCCGAATTCCGCATCCCTGAGTCGGGCGACCTTCTCGCCGGCCTCGGCTTCTGCAATCAGCATGAAAAAGCTCTCGCCGGCGCGGCGATACTCCGCCAACGCGTCTGCGGTCGGAGCGGCGGTCGCCATACCGCCGCACAGCAGCAGGGGCAAGATCCAGATATTCCTGTAGTTCAAGGTCTTCGCTCGACATCTGATCGGTGAGAGGGCGGGTGGCAAGCGGATACATCCACGACGTACCAAGCAGGGCATCGCTCAATACCTCGGAATCTCAGGATCGACGTCGAGACTCCACGCCTCGATCCCGCCAACCACGTTGTAGAGATTGCCGAACCCCTGCTGCGCAAAATACATCGCCGCCTGCGCGCTGCGTCCACCGTGATGGCACAGGAACGCGAGTGGCGCGTCCTTGGGCAGGGTCAACAATCGTTCGAGCCCGCCGTTTTCGAGTCCCGCGTATTCGACCGATACCGCCGCGATCGCGCGCTCTTCGGGCGGTCGCACATCGATGAGTGTGATCGTGCCGGCGCGAGTCTGCGCATCGGCATCGATGACGGAAAGATTCCGGAAAGCCATGGCGTGCCCCTGAGGCGTGCGGCGATGCATGGCATCATGCCGCGATGACGGCCCCCTCCGCCAGCCTGCACCGCATTCCGCGCCGCCCGCATGCGTGGGCGTGGCTGCTGGCGCTGTCGCAACTGCTGGTGGCAGCTGTGTGGTGGCGCTGGGGCTGGACGCTCGGCCTGCCGCTGATGCTCGCCAGCCATGCACCGTTCTGGTGGGGAACGCTGTGGCCGCAGTCGGCGCTGTTCGGGCCGGTGTTGAATCGGTTGCCGACCGATGACCGCGTGGTATGGCTGACCATCGACGACGGCCCATCCGACGACACCCCCGCGCTCCTGGATCTGCTCGACGCGCACGGCGCGAAGGCGACGTTCTTCCTGGTCGGCGCGCGCGCAGCGCGGCATCCCGGACACGTACGCGAGATCCTGCGTCGCGGCCATGGCATCGGCAATCACAGCGCGACGCATCCCGCGCCATGGTTCTGGGCGCTGGGGCCGGTACGGATGCGCCGCGAAATCGCCGACACCCAGACAATCCTCACCGGGATCGCCGGCGAACCGCCGCGCTGGTTCCGCGCGGTGGTCGGCATGAGCAATCCGTTCGTGTCCGCCGCATTGAAAACGCATGGTCTCGCACGCGTGGCGTGGAACGCGCGCGGCTTCGATGGCGTGGAAGCCGATCCGGGCGCAGTCGTCGCGCGTATCGAACGCAATCTTTCGCCCGGCGTGATCGTGCTGCTGCACGAAGGTGCCACGCATGGCCGCAATGTCGAAACCATCGCGCTGCTGTTGAAGCGATTGGATGCGCTGGGCTATCACACAATCCTGCCGAAGCCCCTGTAGGAGCGGCGCGAGCCGCGAAGCCCACACCTCTTCCGATGCGGTATCGCATGCGATCCGATACTCCTTTCGACATGACGTCACGATGACGGACAACACATCGCCGGAGACGGCGCGGGCTTCGCGGCTCGCGCCGCTCCTACAGGAGCAGACTCACTGTTCTGCGTGTTTGGCCACGACCAGCCAGTTGTTGAACGGCGTATTGCCGTACAGCGGCGTGAATTCGGCCTGCAGGCCGGCTTTTTCCAGTGCGTCGCGAAGACCGCCGAGCGTGGGATAGCTGCGCGGACGAAATTGCATCCAGCCGATCCAGTTGGCGAGCCGGTCGGTGACGCGCGAGGTGCGCGCGCGGCCGGTGGTGTCGTCGATGGCGCTGCGGATCACCAGGGTCGCGCCGGGCGTGAGCATCGCGGCCATCTTCGCGATCAACGCGCGCTGTCCGTCGGCGTCGAGATACTGCAAGACATCCAGGATCGCGACGCTGCCGCGATGTTCCGGCGTGGTGTTGGCGAGATCGACCACGTCGAACTGCGTCTGCGCGAAGCCGCATTTGTCGGCGACGCGGCGCGCGCGGGCAATCTTGGCCGCATCGTTGTCGACGCCGCGATACGCCAGCGTCTGCGCATCGAAACGCAGCGCGTGCGCGAGCAGACCCAGACCGCAGCCCAGATCCAGCAGCGGCGCATCGCTGCCGCGCAGCGCATCGAGCACGCCGGGATAAAGCGGGTCGGTGCCGAGTTTCGCGCGGACGTAGTAATAGTCGTAGCGGTTACCCAGCGGAAAGCGCGGCAAAAAGGCTTCGGCGATACGGCGCGCATCGGCGGAGGCCAGTGGTCGCGTCGCCGCTGCGGTCACGGCGCTGCCGCGCCTGCGAGCAGACGCCGCACGACCGGCCGCGCCAGACGCGCCCACTCGGCATGCATCGCTGCGGAAGGATGCAGACCATCCCCGGCGAGCATCGCCGGGTCGCGGCCGCGTTCGCGGCTCACCGGCGCGATGTCGACGAAGGCGACGCCGCGTTCGGCGCAGATGCTTTCGGCGGCCGCGTTGTAGGCGTCGAGTTCCCGCGCGATCGCAGCGACATCGCGCCCGCTCTGCGCGGCGAACGGGGTCACACCCCAGTCGGGAATCGCGAGCACCAGCACGCGGTCGGCGCGTCCGCCCGCGAAACCGATCGCGCGTTCCAGCAGCCCGTTGAATTCCCGCACGTAGTCGCCGACATCGCGACCGCGATACTGGTCGTTGACACCGATCAGCAGACTGACCAGTGCGTAGCCCTCGCCGAGCGGCTCGGCGGCATCGATCGCCGCGGAGAGTTCGTCGGTAGTCCATCCGGTCGTGGCAATGATTTTCGGATCATCGATTGTCAGACCGTCGGCGCGCAGGATGTCCGCCAGTTGCGCCGGCCAGCGGCCTGCGGCGTCGATGCTTTCGCCGATGGTGTAACTGTCGCCCAGCGCGAGATACGGCAGCGACTTTCCGTTTTGCGCAGCCTGGGCACCGCCGGCCGCAAGGCTCGCCGCGACCATCGCTGCGAGCACGGGCGGCACGGCGGTCATCGCTCAGGCGACCGCGATGCGCTGAGCGGCCGTGGCATCGGCACGGCGCTGCAGCACGCGTTCGATGCGCGCGAACACCTCGCGCAATACCGGCGCTTCCGGCAGCAGGGTGACGCGGAAGAAATTGCGCTCCGGCACGTTGAAGCTGGAACCGGGCACGATCAGCACGTCCTCGGTTTCGAGCATCTCCAGCGCGAAGGCGTGATCGTCGAAACCGAGGGCGGCGTCACCGACCACCGCCGGAAAACCGTACAGCGCAGCGGCCGGTGCGACCAGCTGCAGATGGGCGCTGGCTTCGCAGCAATCGATCAGCGCGCGACGCGTTTCGTACAGACGTCCGCCCGGCGCGGTGAGCGCACTGATGGTATCGGCGCCGTGCAGCGCGGCGTCGATGGCGAACTGGCCGGGCACGTTCGCGCACAGGCGCAGCGCGCCGAGCAGATCCATCGCGTGATGGAAATCGCCGCTGGCCAGCGGGTCGCCGCTCAGCACCGCCCAACCCACGCGCCAGCCGCAGGCGCGATGCACTTTCGACAGCCCGCCGAAGGACAGGCAGGGCAGATCGCCTGCCAGCGGCGCGATCGGTTCGAAAGCGGCGCAGTCGTAAAGAATGTGATCGTAGATCTCGTCCGCCATCAGCAGCAGATTGTGTTTGGCGGCGATGGCGACGATACGTTCGAGGATGTCGCGCGGATAGTTCGCGCCGGTGGGATTGTTCGGATTGATCAGCACGATCGCGCGGGTACGCGACGACACCAGCGAGGCGATTTCTTCCGGATCGGGCAGAAAGCCGCTGTCGGCGCGGCAGCGGTAGTACACCGGACGGCCGTCGTTGAGGATGGTCGCGGCAGACCACAGCGGATAGTCCGGCGACGGCAGCAGCACTTCATCGCCGGGGTTCAGCAGCGCGCGCAGCGAAAGGTCGATCAGTTCGCTGACACCGTTGCCGACGAACACGCGCTCGGGCGATGCGTTCGGCGTGCCGCGCTGTTTGTGGAAGGCGGCGACGGCCTCGCGTGCGGCCGGCAGACCCTGTTGGTGGGTATAGGGGTCGGTGTCGGCGATGTGGTCGGCGATGGCGCGCTGCAGGTGCTCCGGCGCGCGGAATCCAAAGGCGCCCGGGTTGCCGATGTTCAACTTGATCAACTGGCGGCCCTGGCCTTCCAGCTCGCGCGCGCGGCGGGCGAGTTCGCCGCGGATCTCGTAGCGGACTTCGGACAGGCGTTCGCGGGTCTTGAGGGTGGGCTTGGGGCCGGAGTGGGTGCTGGCAGGGGACATTAGTGTTGGAGGCAGCATGTCGAAAACGGCAAAAAGTGCCGCAAAGCCTAGCCGAAATCGCCCCGCTCCGCCTCCCGGCGCCGGTCCGGGCCGGAAGCCGGAGCAGGCGCGGGACGGAACCGGGCCATAATCGCGCCATGGCCTTTTCCGACCCCGCGCTGTGAGCGCCTCCGACCCCATCGCACTGCGCGCCATCGGCTGGCCCTTCGCCGGGCTCGGCGTCGCCGACATCGACGACGCCAGGTGGGTCGCCGCCATCGCCGCACATCCGCCGGCGCGACTGGCGCGGGTGATCGAACAGCACCGCTCCGGCTATGTGATCGCCGAAGCGCCGGGGCATGCGCTGACCGTGGATTCGCCGCCGGAATGGATGCGCCGCCGCTTTCCGCCGCAGGACCGCGCGGCGGTCGGCGACTGGGTGCTGATCGAAGAACGCACGCCGCGCACGCAGATCGTGGCCCTGCTGCCGCGACGCACCGCGATCAAGCGCGCCGCCGCCGGCGAGCACTACCAGCAGCAGGTCATCGCCGCGAATATCGACACCGTGCTGGTGGTCTGCGGTCTGGACGCCGATTTCAACCCGCGCCGGATCGAGCGCTATCTGCTGCTGGTGCGCGGCGGCGGCGCCGAGCCGGTGGTGGTGCTGACCAAGGCCGACAAGGACGGCAGCGATGCCGAAGCGGCGCTGGCGGCGCTGGCCGAGCTGGCCGCGCAGGGCATCGTCGCGGTCGCGGTGAACGCCAAGGACCGCGACAGCGTCGCCGCACTGGAGCCCTGGCTGCAGGCCGGCCGCACGGCAGTGCTGGTGGGCTCGTCGGGCGCCGGCAAATCCACGCTCACCAACACCCTGCTCGGGGTGGAAAAGATGAAGACCAATGCGGTCCGCGAGAACGACGCGCGGGGCCGTCACACCACCACCTTCCGCACACTGATCCCGCTGCCGTCGGGCGCCTGCCTGATCGACACGCCCGGCATGCGCGAGCTCAAGCCGACCGGCGAAGAGCAACTGTCCGACGGCGGATTCGCCGATATCGAAACGCTGACCGGCGAATGCAGATTCCGCGATTGCCATCACGCCAAGGAGCCCGGCTGCGCTGTACGCGCGGCGCTGGAGGCCGGCACCCTGGATCCGGCGCGGCTGGCGAATTACCTGAAGCTGCGCGACGAAGTGGCCGGTGCGGCCGACAAGCTCGCGACGCGGACAGTGCAGAACGCCGCCGCGAAAACCGGGAGCAAGCCGCGCCACAAGCCATCGGACGACCGGTATGGGCGCGAGTGACCCGGCTTTTGTAGGAGAGGCGCAAGCCGCGATAGCTCTGCAGAATCGATGTCACGGTCGATCGCGGCTCGCGCCGCTCCTACAGGGACGGCGATGACGCTGGCGCCCGACATCGCCCACCACGCCGCGCTCGACGAGCGCTTGGCCGCTGCGGTGCGCGGCATCCGCATGCTCGAAGTGCTCAGCTGGCCAGCCAGCGCGCAGGAGACCTTTCTCGCCGCATGGCGGATCGGACGCATCCATCTGCCGACGATCGACTACCCGAAAGACGATTACACCCGGGTGCGCGCGGAACTCGACGCGGTGCGCGCCGGCGCCGACCCCGACCACCCGCTCGGCCACTATCTGATCCAGACCGCCGACAGCTGGCGCATCGGCACACGCCTGCTCGATGCCGCCGGCAGCTACAAAATCACCGCGTATTCGACGCGGCTCTACGGCCGCCCGGTGGAGATGCTGCCCGGCGACGGCCCGACCAACTTCGAAGCCGCGCAGCATTTCGTGAGCCTGGCAGACGACATGGACCAGGAGCTGCGCGACATCGAACCCGACGCGGTGATGGCTGCGGACACCGTGCGCGACGAACTGCAGATCGACATCGACAAGTTCTTCACCAAGCACAAGGTCAAGGTCGAACTCGACCCGGCGCTGATCGCCAAGGCCGCCGCCAGCCCCACCCGCATCCGCCTGCGAACCAACACCGGCTTCAGCGAATACGACCGCAACCAGCTGCTGGTGCACGAGGCCTTCGTGCACACGCTCACCGGCATCAACGGGCGCGAACAGCCGCTGCTGAAATCGATGGCGCGCAGCGCACCGCGCACCACCGCCACCCAGGAAGGCTTGGCGACCTTCGCCGAACTGATCTCGGGCTCGATGGACATCGAACGCATGAAGCGCATCAGCCTGCGCATCATCGCCATCGACATGGCCATCAACGGCGCCGACTTCGTGCAGGTGTTCCGCTTCTTCATCGATGCAGGCCAATCGGCCGAGGACAGCTTCGCTTCTGCACAGCGCGTGTTCCGCGGCGCCCCACTCGGCGGCGGCGCGGCCTTCACCAAGGACACCGTCTATCTGCACGGCCTGCTCAGCGTGCACACCTTCTTTCGCTGGTGCCTGCGCCACCGCAAGCTCGCCGTCGCACGCCAGCTCTTCGCAGGAAAACTGGCGCTGGAAGACGTGTTCGCGCTGCAGCCGATGTTCGATGCCGGCGCGATCGTCGCACCGGTCTATCTGCCACCGTGGATGCAGCGCGCGAATGGTCTGGCCGGCATGCTCGCGTTCTCGCTGTTCGCCAACAAGATCAAGCTCGACCGCGTCGAGGCGGACGATCTGGTGCTGGGGTTGGGTGTCTGATTCCGTCATCAGGTGCGCCGCTGCCGACACGCATCGGCGTCTGATTGCCGATGCTCCGGGGCACCCTCCTGCGTTCTGCTTGACAACGCACGGCCATGGGTTGGAATCTCGCTCTATCGCGCAACATGCAGTCATGGAACGGTGCAATCGACGATGAAAAAAACGCCCGCAGTTCTGGTCACAGCGCTCGCTCTGACCGCAATCCTCGGCATCACCGTATATTTCGCAACCGCCGGCCGTCGCACGATGGCCGCTCAGCAAACGCAAGCCCAGGATCGGTTCCAAGCCGAAATCGCGAAGGCGCTGGCGCGAGCGACACCCCCGCCTTCGACAGTGGCGACAGCAGCGGATATCGCATCCAAGCCCCGCGCCGCCCAGACCGACAGCAACGCTATGCAGCCTGCGTTGCCGACAGCACTCCCCATCAAGGCCGTCGATCCCAACGAGCAAAAGCGCGACATGGCGGAGCTGGCGGTCGTCTACCGGGGTGTGATCGAGCAGCACATCGCCCAGCACAAGGTCGACGCGACACTGGGAGCGCTGGATTGTTTCGATTACATCTGCAACGGCGAACTGTTGGACGGCACGAAAGAGGAATACATCCGCTGGGGGAAACAGTTCACATACGATGCACGTACCAGCATGCGTTCAATGATGTACGGGGCACGACGCATGCCCGACGGCCGCTACATGCTGACCTTCAGCTTCAACGCAGCCCGCGAGGCTGACCCACCGCCACCTTCGATCGATCGGCCGTCAGGCCAGTGAAGTATGGCTGGAAACCCGGAGGGTCCCGAAGGCCGCTCTTCAGGCGACCACCATCCGCCACCGCACGGCGGACGACGCGGGTTGCGGCTAGAATCGGCTGCCCTGATCCCCAGAGCCGGCGCCGCGCCGTCCCCGATGTCCGACATTGAAAACGACCTGAAGCAATCCGCCCTCGACTATCACCGTCAGGACCCGCCGGGCAAGATCAAGGTCGTACCGACCAAGCCGCTGGTGACCCAGCGCGATCTCGCCCTGGCCTACTCGCCGGGCGTGGCCTACGCCTGCGAAGCCATCGTTGCCGACCCCAACGCCGCCAGCGAAATGACCGCGCGCGGCAACCTGGTCGCGGTGATCACCAACGGCACCGCCGTGCTGGGCCTGGGCGACATCGGCCCGCTCGCCGGCAAACCGGTGATGGAAGGCAAGGGCGTGCTGTTCCAAAAGTTCGCCGGTATCGATGTGTTCGATATCGAAGTGGACGAACGCGACCCCGACAAGCTGGTCGACATCATCGCTTCGCTGGAGCCGACCTTCGGCGGCATCAATCTCGAAGACATCAAGGCGCCCGAGTGCTTCATCGTCGAGCGCAAGCTGCGCGAGCGCATGAACATCCCGGTGTTCCACGACGACCAGCACGGCACCGCCATCATCGTCGGCGCCGCCGTGCTCAACGCGCTGGAGATCGTCGGCAAGAAGATCGAGGACGTGAAACTGGCGACATCGGGCGCCGGCGCCGCCGGCATCGCCTGCCTCGACATGCTGGTCGCACTCGGCATGAAGAAAGAGCACATCCTCGCGGTGGATCGCGACGGCGTGATCTACACCGGCCGCGCCCATCTGGACCCCGACAAGGCGCGTTACGCACGCGACACCGACAAGCGCACGCTGGCCGACATCGTCGTTGGCGCCGACGTGTTTCTCGGGCTGTCCGCCGCCGGCATCCTCAAGCCGGAGATGGTCGCGACCATGGCCGAACGTCCGGTGATTCTGGCGCTGGCCAATCCCAATCCGGAAATCCTGCCCGAAGACGCCAAGCGCGTCCGCCCCGACTGCATCATCGCCACCGGTCGTTCGGACTATCCGAACCAGGTCAACAACGCGCTGTGTTTCCCGTACATCTTCCGCGGCGCGCTGGACGTCAGCGCGACCGAGATCAACGAAGCGATGAAGCTCGCCTGCGTGCGCGCCATCGCGCAACTGGCGCGCATGGAAGCCTCCGACCTCGGCGGCGCCTATGGCGGCGAAATCCCGCGCTTCGGCGCCGACTACATCATTCCGCGTCCGTTCGACCCGCGTCTGCTCACGGTGCTGGCGCCGGCGGTGGCGCAGGCGGCGATGGACTCGGGCATCGCCCTGCGGCCGATGCTCAACATGCAGGCGTACCGGGAAAAACTCGGCCAGTTCATCTACCGCACCGGCCTGCTGATGAAGCCGGTCTACGACCGCGCGCGCAGCGACCGCAAGCGCGTGGTCTACGCCGAGGGCGAAGAGGAAACCGTGCTGCTCGCGGTGCAGACCGTCGTCGACGAACGGCTGGCGCGCCCGATCCTGATCGGCCGCCCGGACGTGATCGACACCCGCATCCAGCGCCTCGGCCTGCGCATGAAAGCGGGCGTGGATTTCGACCTCACCAACATCAACGACGATCCGCGCTTCAACGACTACTGGCAGCAGTACCACGCCTTGACCGAACGCCGCGGCGTGACCCCGGCAGCGGCGAAAAACCTGCTGCGCTCGCGTCCCGCACTCATCGCCGCGCTGATGGTCGAACGCGGCGAAGCCGATGCGATGATCTGCGGCCTGGTCGGCCGCTTCCACAAGAAACTCGGCTATCTGCTCAGTGTGTTCAACTTCGACAAAGGCGTCAGCGGCACCGCTGCGATGACCGGCGTCATCAACGACCAGGGCGTGTGGTTCTTCCTCGACACCCATGTGCAGGTGGACCCCTCCGCCGAACAGATCGCCGAAGCCACGCTGCAAGCGACGTATCGCCTGAAGCTGTTCGGCATCGAACCCAAGGTCGCACTGCTGTCGCACTCCAACTACGGCAGCCACGAAAACCCCAGCGCCGCGAAGATGCGCAAGGCCTACCAGATGATTCGCGCGCGCGCGCCGAAGCTGGAAGTGGACGGCGAAATGCAGGGCGACACCGCCTGGGACGAGGGCCTGCGCAAGCGCATGTTCCCCAACACCACCCTGCACGGCCGTCCGAATCTGTTCGTACTGCCCAACCTCGACGCCGCCAACATCACCTACAACATGGTGCGGGTGATGACCGACGGCGTCGCCATCGGCCCGATCCTGATGGGCCTGGACCAGCCCGCGCACATCCTCACCCCCGCCTCCACCCCGCGCCGTGTGGTCAACATGACCGCGATCGCGGCAGTCGACGCGCAGATCCGCCAGCAGCGCAGCGAACACGACGCCGTCCATCGCAAGGCGATGCGGGAGGATTGATCGGCCGCAGCGCGTTGGATCGCGGCTTGCTTCGCTCCTGCAGGTGCAATTGCCTTTGTAGGAGCGGCGCAAGCCGCGATCGCTCTACAGCTCCGGCATTCGCTTTCGGCTACTGAAATGGCTGCGCTGAATTTTCCAACCAGACCGCATCCCAAAAAGGATAGTGTCCGACATCCTCGACCAATCCCGCTCGAACCGGATTGGCGATGATGTAACGCGCGACGGCCACCACGCCTTCTTCCGATCGCAGGGCGCGATCATGGAAGCCTCGCATCCAAACGGCGCCGCCGCGCCCATCGACCTGATTCGCCAATTTTGCCATCACGCACTTCACGCGGCGGACAAGGCTGGACAAATCTTCTGCGTGCCCAAGCTCAACCAGCAGATGCATATGGTCTGGCATCAGAACCCAGCAGAGGAGCGTTGAATCAAGCTACAGGCTTCGATCATCAAGCTTGGATGACACTGCTGCGCCGGTTTCCCAGCAGAAGAAACGCCGCTCGCGCCGATGACAGACGATGGTGATCAGATAGCGTTGACCAGCGATGGAAACACGGCCTTTTCGAAGACTTTTCTGATCATGAAAAAAGATCGTATTCATGGAGCCCATCATCCGGGGCGCTCTTCGCCGGCGATATCGGGAAAATCCGATTCGCATGTCGGGCATTGCCGCATCGGGCTCCCATCGCGGCTTGCGCCGCTCCTACAAACGCAAGAGCACCTGTAGGAGCGGCGCAAGCCGCGATCACCCCCTCAATACTCGGAGGGCAATCACCGTCCTGCCCTCCCCCAGGAAATCGAATTCTTGCAGCGAAGCACCTCCCCACACCCCACCGTACGGGGCAGCCCCCGCACCCGCTGCTAGAATCGTGGCTCTAAACGATGAACCCCCACAGGATGCGGCCACGCGGCCGCAGCGGAGCCCAAGGCATGAGCTGGCTGAAAGAATTGCTGCAGAACGACCCCGATCCCACCGAGACCCGCGAGTGGGTCGAATCGCTGAAGGCCGTCATCGACGCCGACGGCGCCGAGCGCGCCCATCAGCTGCTGCAGGGCATGGTGGAACTCACCCGCCGCGCCGGCGCGCATCTGCCGTTCGCACCCACCACCGAATACATCAACACCATTCCCTCGCATCTGGAGCCGCGCATGTCCGGCGACCAGCACATGGAATGGCGGATCCGCTCCATCATCCGCTGGAACGCCATGGCCATGGTGGTCCGCGCCAACCGCAAGCCCGGCGACCTCGGCGGCCATATCGCCTCGTTCGCGTCGTCGGCCACCCTCTACGACGTCGGCTTCAACCATTTCTGGCGCGCGCCCAGCGACACCCACCCGGGCGATCTGATCTGCGTGCAGGGCCACAGCTCCCCCGGCATCTACGCCCGCGCCTTCCTCGAAGGCCGCTTCAGCGAATCCCAGCTCGACCACTTCCGCATGGAAGTCGACGGCCGCGGCATCAGCAGCTATCCGCATCCCTGGCTGATGCCGGATTTCTGGCAGGCGCCCACGGTATCGATGGGCCTCGGCCCGATCAGCGCGATCTATCAGGCGCGCAACTGGAAATATCTCGAAGGCCGCGGCCTGATGCCGAAATCCGACCGCAAGGTCTGGGCCTTCCTCGGCGACGGCGAATGCGACGAACCCGAAAGCCTCGGCGCGATCTCGGTCGGCGGCCGCGAGGGCCTGGACAACCTGGTCTTCGTCATCAACTGCAACCTGCAGCGCCTCGACGGCCCGGTGCGCGGCAACGGCAAGATCATCCAGGAGCTGGAAGGCCAGTTCCGCGGCGCCGGCTGGAACGTGGTCAAGACCGTGTGGGGCAGCTACTGGGATCCGCTGCTGGCCAAGGACAACACCGGCCAGCTCAAGCGGCTGATGATGGAAACCGTCGACGGCGAATACCAGAACTGCAAGGCCTTCGGCGGCGCGTACACGCGCGAACACTTCTTCGGCAAATACCCCGAGACCGCCGCGCTGGTCGCCAACCTCAGCGACGACGACATCTACCGCCTCAACCGTGGCGGCCACGATCCGCACAAGGTCTACGCCGCCTACCAGAACGCCATCGATACCAAGGGCATGCCCACCGTGATCCTCGCCAAGACGGTGAAGGGCTACGGCATGGGCGCCTCGGGCGAATCGCTCAATCCCACGCATCAGACCAAGAAGCTCGACGACGACGCGGTGCGCACCTTCCGCGACCGCTTCAAGATTCCGATCAGCGACGACCAGCTCAAAGACGGCGCGGTGCCGTTCTATCACCCCGGCGAAAAATCGCCGGAAGTCGAATACATGCTGGAGCGTCGCCGCGCGCTGGGCGGTTCGCTGCCGCAGCGTCGTCGTAAATCCACGCAGACGCTGGAAGCGCCGAAGCTCGACGTCTTCGACCGCCTGCTGAAATCCAGCGGCGACCGCGAGATCAGCACCACCATGGCCTTCGTGCAGGCGCTCAACGTGATCCTGCGCGACAAACAGGTCGGCCCGCGCTGCGTGCCGATCGTCGCCGACGAAGCCCGCACCTTCGGCATGGAAGGCCTGTTCCGCCAGCTCGGCATCTACGCGCCGCAGGGCCAGAAATACAAACCGGTCGATCGCGATCAATTGATGTACTACCGCGAAGACGCCGCCGGCCAAGTGCTGGAAGAAGGCATCACCGAAGCCGGCGCGTTCTCGTCGTGGATGGCCGCCGCCACCAGCTACAGCACCAACGACTTGCCGATGCTGCCGTTCTACATCTTCTATTCGATGTTCGGCTTCCAGCGCATCGGCGACAGCGCCTGGCAGGCCGCAGACATGCGCGCGCGCGGCTTCCTGCTGGGCGCCACCGCCGGCCGCACCACGCTCAACGGCGAAGGCCTGCAGCACGAAGACGGTCATTCGCATTTGTTGTCCGGCGCCATTCCGAACTGCAAATCCTACGATCCGACATTCGGCTTCGAAGTCGCGGTGATCCTGCAGCACGGCATGCAGAGCATGCTCACCGAGCAGCAGGACGAGTACTACTACCTCACCCTGATGAACGAGAACTACGCGCACCCCGACATGCCCGAAGGCGCCGCCGACGGCATCATCCAGGGCATGTACCTGCTGAAGGACGCCGGCAAACCGAAGAAAGGCGAACTGCGCGTGCAACTGCTGGGCAGCGGCACGATTCTGCGTGAAGCCATCGCTGCGGCGGAATTGCTGGACAAGGATTTCGGTGTGACCAGCGATATCTGGTCATGCCCGAGCTTCACCGAACTGCGGCGTGATGGGTTCGATGCTGAGCGGTGGAACCGGTTGAATCCTGAGGCGAAGGTGCCGCGCAAGGCGTATGTGACGTCATTGCTGGAAGGCCGTCAGGGGCCGGCGGTGGCTGCGACCGACTATGTGCGGGCGTTTGCGGATCAGATCAGAGCGTTCGTGCCGATGCGGTATACGGTGCTGGGGACGGATGGATTTGGGCGCTCGGATACGCGCGCGAATCTGCGCAGGCATTTCGAGGTGGATCGGTATTACATCGCGCATGCGGCGATTGATGCGCTGGCCAAGGAGGGGAAGATGACGGGCAAGGATGTGAGTCGGGCGATCAAGCTTTATAAGATTGATGTTGAGAAGGGGAATCCGGTGGGGGTTTGAGGGCGCTCAGCCGGATCACGCAGATCGCATATTCAATCGCGACCGTTTCGTTAGCGCATGAGTTTTCCTTGGAAATCGAACGCATGAAAAATGCGCAAATGTTGTGTGCCGTTGCGATAGTGCTATGCGCTGCATCACTGTCATGTCTGGCGGGCGAGATTCGTGTCGAGGTGCGCGGCGAAACGTATGCACCAGCGAAACTCTGGGTTGCGCCGGTCGCCACCGAGAAGGACGTCAAGACCTGGATAGAAATCGAGCCATCGGGCATTCAACAC
This sequence comes from Lysobacteraceae bacterium, assembly GCA_044340325.1. Lineage (GTDB taxonomy): Bacteria > Pseudomonadota > Gammaproteobacteria > Xanthomonadales > Xanthomonadaceae > Lysobacter_I. Next base: position 2,540 of record JBIITV010000086.1, on the reverse strand, counting down.
CGACGTTACAGTGCTGAATACAGGGCGACATTGGCACCGGGTCGTTATGCGCTGGTCGCTGCAGATATCGAGAAGGACGTGAGCGAATACGCATACGGGGCGCTATACGGTGCGCCGAGCATGTTTCCTGCGCCAGTTCCGACGAGAACACCGGTGCGCACACTACGTGCCGACGCAGCCCACTTCGAGATCGGCAACGATACCCGCGATCTGGGACGCATCGAATTTCTGACCGGATCCGGTCTGGCGCTGCTGGTGCGCAATGCCGACGAGACAGGTTGGATCACGACCGATCCGAGCGACGATCGCGACCCGGATATCGCCAGGCTGCGGGCGAAGTTGCGTTGGATTTCAACACCACGCGAGATGCCTGACGGACGCTGGCTGGCCTTGGCGTCCGGCAACCGAATGCTCGTGCGCGATACCGATGGCCGCTGGCGCGCGCAAACAGTGATGCAAGGTGGCGTGCCCAGAATCATCTCGGCGGTATCGGCGGATACTGTCGCGATTGCGGCAGAAGGGCCGCGTATCGAATGGCGCAGGCTTGATGGCACAGCTGCCGAGTCATTTGTCACGACCGGCCTCCCCGAAGGCCTGATCGAGGCCCTGCACTGCGATGCTGATCGGCGCTGTGCGGCAGCAGTACTCACCGAATCTTCTATTGCACTGCACTACACTGCCGACGCGAAAAAAGGCGACTGGATGCAGGCCGCAGTGCTCGGCAAGGCACAGTGCAATTCGATTTGTACGTTCAACGCTACATTCCATTCACTACCCGGCGAAATGCTGGCCATTGGCGAAAAGGGATCGACCATCCGCGTCCGTTTGAGCGACGGTGTCATCGAGCGGGGCACGCTTCCTTTCCGCCACACGGTGTCGTTCTACAACAACGCCAAGCTGACCGCGCGCGACAAGACCAGCGCAGATGGCGGTCGCAGCTGGCAGGAAATCAATACGCGCATGGTGGATGGCACTGCACAATTCAACCGATCAGGGCATGTCTTCACGCTGAGCTTCAATTTTGAATTCGGCTTCACCAGGCCCGCGATCCGGTACAGCGATGATGCTGGGCAACACTGGCGTGAGATATCCCAACCGCCGACATACGGTGCCTACGTCGTTGGCGGCGTCAGTCCAGCGCAATACATGCATTACGGCAACAATCTTTGGGTATCCAAGGATGCAGGCCTTACGTGGCAAGTCGATCACGCTGCTTTCGAAGCGTTGGCGAACGACGGTGGCACACCATGATCCGCTTGAAATTGCATCCGCTGGCACTGTCGGCAACGCTGATATGCGCCGCTGTTGGCATCGGAATAGCATGCGCGCAGGAAGGCACCACTGCCGTCAATCGCCCGCTCGACACACTGGTGCTCATTGAAGACGACGCGCGTAATTTGCACGTTGGCGCCGATCTGGATGGTGTCTATGCGTACTTGCAACCCACTTACGGTCTGCTCGGCGCAGGCGTCGCGACGCAGTACATTCAGAAAGCAACGGATGTGACGCTGGAGCCATTGCTTGCACGTGCGCCGAAAAGCGTCGTCCGTGATGCCGTGGTGCAGGCGACCGGAGAAACGCTCGCCAAGCACGGGATGACCGTGCTGACGACACTCTTCCAGGACAAGCCAAAAATCGCGCAGTTTCAACGTTTCCCCATGGCCGGCAAAGCGCAGCGCTGGGTGCTGATCGAATTCGACGACTCCCATGACATCACGGTAGTGCCCGTTGCGCTGACCGCCGACATGCGGCAGGTCCGTCTGTCGTTGCGGGTCTCGGTGTATTCCGCTTTGGACGGCGAGATGAGAAAGCGTTTGAGCGTGCGCAGCATTCTTTTCTTTGGCCAACCCGTCGACTCAGCCACCTCACATCTGGCGCGAGAACACTGGGGCTCTGATGGCGCTACGCCACTTGGTTCCGGACTGCGCACCGCCCTGTCCGAATTGATGGAACTCGCGATCAGCGACGAGGATTTCGGCGAATCGGCGAAAAACGATGACTTTGTCGACTTACTGGCCCACCGAGGTCCACAACGCATCAAAGGGCGCCTGATCCGGTATGGCGACGGGAAAGCGCTGATCATCAACCGGTCGGGCAATCTGCTGGTGGTGCCGGCGGAACGAATGCTCTAATCAACCCGTAAGGCGGGTAAATTTTCGCGTAGGGCGGGTCTTGCACCCGCCTATCGAATGAAACAACGGCTTCACATCCGCTGAGTGCTCAATGCTTACGACAAGGAAGCCATCGCTCGACAATCGGCGGGTGCAAGACCCGCCCTACGAATCTCACGCACGTCTACGCGACCGCCAGCGAGTAGCCCGGGTAAGGCCGAAGGCCGCACCCGGGGCTTTTGAACTTGAACCGCTGCGGATAACCGGCCACTTGCGTTCTCCCGGGTGCGCGCTGTGCGCTTACCCGGGCTACTTGCTCCCGGCCTACGTGGGCATCGCGCTCGCGGCCCTGGCCGGCCTGTCGCTGGCCTTCGAGGGCGCCCGCCGGCACCTGATGCACGTCGCCGCGGTGGTGGCCCTGCTCGGCGC